>CAYLZN010000083.1:0-19111 GCA_964387935.1 uncultured Vicinamibacteraceae bacterium
CGCGAACGTCGACCAGCACACGGGCCACGTTCACGCGGTCGGAGAACCTGGGCGTGTGCTGGGCGTGCGAGATCTCGTGATCCATGATCGCCGTGCCCGCCGCCGCGAAGGGCGGCTACTGCGCGCCTCCGGCCTTGGCCTTCCTGCCGTCGATGAGTCGCTTGAACTGGTCCCAGCTGGTCATGTTGGGCCGCGTGTCGTCGAGCGGCGGCGCCTCGAGCCACTTCGCGTAGTTGGTCTTCAGCTCCGTCCGAAACGGCTCCGGCAGGTCCTCGATCGCGTCGACGCGGGTGCCGGCCGTATGGTAGTAGATGACCCCCGCGCGGTCACCCATCTTCATCCACGGCAGCCACTTCGACACGCGCAGCCAGCCGATGTTGCGGCTCGCTTCCTTCTTCGTCCCGTCGAGCATCGAATCCAGGGGCTGTGCTTCCGACCCCATCTCCATCGAGTGATACCAGCCGCCGACGTGCTCCTGATACTCACCCCCGAGCGGGTTCTTGTAGAAGAGCCGCGCGGCGCCACCGCCCGTGAAGTGCATCCCCTCGAACGCGAAGCCACGCTGCCGCGGCGGCAGGGGCTTGCCCTCCTTGTCTTTCACGTGCACGGGCTCGCGCATGCTCACCGGGTCGTTGGCCACGTGCATGACCTCGACCTCTTCCCCTGTCCAGGGATTCTTCCACGTCCGCAGGATCTGCCCCGTCTGAGGATCCTCGTAGATGAGCAGCTCGCGGTTGACGGCGCGGTACCCGTAGCCGCGGACCGGGTCGTTGAACGTCTTGCAGGCACGCGCGCTCCAGCCATGGACGCGGAACAGCAGCCGGTCGCGCTCACCGGGCACGCGGCTGTAGACGTTGCCAGGAAACCAGTAGTAGGCCGGCTTGCCGTCGGTGAGCGAACAGCTCAGGCGCTGTTCGATCTTCAGCGCGTCCGCGGGATCCGTCGGATCGAGCTTCGCCCTGGTCTGGGCCAGCAGGGGCGCTGCGCTCGCCCCCACCCATGCGACGGTCGCAATCATGATTCCCCGTCGGAATAGTCGAGCAGTCTGCAGCGGCATGATGATGACTCCTCGGAACGGGGCTACTGCGGCCCACCCGGCCTGGCCTGGGCCCGCTTCTGGTCCAGCACCTTCTTGAAATACGTCCAGCTCGTCTCATTGGGCCGCGCATCGTCGAGCGGTGGCGGACTCGTGTACGCCGGGTAGTTCGCGGCGATCTCGGCCTTCATCACCGCGGGCAGGCTGGCCGGGTCGTTGAGGCGCTTGCCCACGGTGGTGAACACGAGCATGCCCGGACGGTCTCCCATGTTCATCCACGGCAGCCACTGCGAGATGCGCGCCCAGGCGATGGTGACCGACGTCATGTCGCGACTGGCATCCAGCAGGTCCTGTTCGTCGAAGAAGAAGTCGAACATCTCCGTGGCCTGGTACTGTCCGCCGACGTAGTCCTGATACGCTCCGCCGAGCGGGTTGGTGTAGAACAGCGGCACCTCGAAGGACTGCCACATCTTGCCGCGGACGTTCCGGGCCACGAAGCGGGTCGGCTCACCCTTGGCGTTGCGCGCATGGCTCGGCGGCTGGTTCACCGGGTCGTTGGCCACGTGCACGACTTCCACGTCCGCCCCCGTCCAGGGGTTCTTCCACGTCCGGAGCACCTGGTTGGTCTGGGGATCGAGGTACAGCAGGATTTCGCGCGACACCAGGCGATACCCGAAGCCACGCTGTGGATCCTGAACGGTCCGGCAGGCCCGGATGTTCATGCCCTCGACGTTGAACAGGTGCCGATCCTGTTCGCCCGGGACCCGGCTCATCACCCCGCCCCGCCAGGAGTAGATGACGGGCTTGCCGTCCTCGAGCGAGCACTGGACTCGTCGGCTCGCCCTGGTCGCATCCTCGGGCCTGGAGAGATCGAGCGTCTGCGCCAACGCGGGACCACTTGCACCGAGCACCGCCGTCAGGCCGACGAGTACCACGCCTGTTCTTCCGCCAGCCACCATCACGTTCATGACGCTGTCCCCTCGTGTCCCCGTCCAGGGGCTGCACCCCGTGTCGACCGGGTGGTTCAGAAATCGAAGCGTATCCCGACGCGGATGCTGCGCGGCGGCTGGAACGCCTGGGCCATCAGGAAGCGCGGGTCCCGAAGCGTGCCCTGCGCGGTAATCGTGGCGTTGTAGTCGACCTTGCCGGCAAACCAGTCCTGCGGCGGCACCACGATCGAGGTGGAGGCCCCGTTGAGCATGGCCGGAAAGATGCTCGTCGAGGTGTCCTGGTCGAACAGGTTGACGATGTTCATCGACGCCGTCGCCTTCAGGCTCTTGCCGAGTGGCACGCGCCACTGCAGCAGCAGGTTGGTCTGCGTGATCGGATCGGTGCGCCCGTCGCTGCCGCGCCCCTCCGGGTGCACCGGGGACGCGCTGTTCACGCCGATCTGGCGCGTGACCATCGTCCCGCTCGCCGCGCGGAAGAAGACGCCAACCGAGAGTCCGAACGGAAACAGATACGACCCGTTGGCCTTGAACTGGTGCGGCCGATCGAGCGTCAGGCGCCCGGCATCCACCTGGCCGGCCCCGGTGAAACACCCCTCGAGGAAGTCGCAGTAGCGGTTGGCGTTGATCGCACTGCCGCCGAAGGCCTGCTCATCGGAATCGCCGAGCCCCTCGTAGTTGCCCTCCAGCCTGCTGAAGGTGTAGCTCATCGAGCCGAGCCAGTCGCCACTCAACCGCTTCTCGACCAGCAGTTCGAGTCCGTCGTAGGTCCGCTCGAACTCGGGCATCGTCGCGTAGTTGGGCCCGTAGGGCTGCTTCACGATGCCGCGACCGGGGTTGGCCACGGCCGTCTTGCGCCCCGCGGCCCCGAGGGCCGGATCTCCGATGATGAAGTTCTCGATCGCGTTCGACAACGACCGCCTCGCATACTGCACGCCGAGCACGACGTCGCGGCTCACCTGGTACTCGGACCCGACAGAGAACTCGGTCGTGCTGGTCGGCTGGATGTCGGGATCGGTCACGGCCGGCAGCCCCTGGAGGTTCTGCACGAGGAACTGGCGTCCCGAGGGTGTCTCGGGCGTGAGGGTGCGCCAGTCGTAGGTCTCCAGGGTGTAGTACGTGATGCGGAAGATGGCGCCCCCGAAGGCCTGCCCCGGGACGGAGAGCTTCAGCGTGTCGTAGAACAGGCCGCCGTTGGCATACAGCTTCCACCGGGCATTGCCGCGCACGTCCCAGGCGACGCCCAGACGCGGGGCCAGCTTGTCCCCGAAACCGAACACGATGTCCTGCGTTGTCGAATCGGTCTGGGCCGTGTAGGGATGCACCTCCTCGCGCTCGAACCGCAGCCCGGCATTGAGCGTGAGACGGGGGGTCAGGCTCCAGGCATCCTGAACGAACATGGCGAGGTTGGTCGAGTCGGCCTGGCCGTCGCTCCGGTTCTCCCACCATCGCCAGTAGCCGTACGTGCCCCGCTGACCGGCCGTGGCCGCGTTCCAGTGCAGGTCGATGCGCTTGCCGGTGTATCCGCCCTGGCGGACCCAGTCCTGCGCCGCAAACTGCACGCCCGCCTTGAACGTGTGGCTGCCCGCGGCCGTGAGCGCCAGGGTCCCCACGACGCCGAGGTTCAGGCGCGTCGTGTCACTGCGGTCCGTGCGGATGTTGTTGCCGAACGTCTCGAGGCCCCCGGGACCCTGGAAGTCCAGGGGCACGCCGGCCAGCCCGATGTTCGACGTCACGTACCGGATGCGGTCGACATCGGGAATGCCGAGATCCTGGAACTTCGTGTCGAGGTAGCCCGCGAAGGCATTGAAGAACAGGCGGGAGGACGCGACCCAGTCGGCGGTCACGGAAAACGAATCCTGCGGCTGCTCGGAGCCGAGGTCACCGAACGGCTGATTCGGACTCGTCGTCCCGTCGTAGCCCGGCAGCACACCCTGGTCCTTGTAGGGCAACGCCAGGTAGCCGGCGTTGACCTTGAGCGCGTCGGTCGCGCGCCAGGTGAGCTTGGCCGTCGCGTAGTGGCGGCGCACGTCGTTGGTGAAGGTGCGCGTCTCTCTCGTGCTGACGAACGTCACGTCGCGGCTGGTATCCGTGAGGGCGGGCAGGTAGCCGCCGAAGAACCAGAGCCTGTCGCGCACGATGGGTCCGCCGAGCGCTCCGCCGATGTCCCACTGGGTGATGTCGTCTTCCGGATCCTGGATGTACTCGGCCTTCGTGCTGTTGACGGGATTGATGCGCAGGCGCGGGCGCGGGTCGGCCGTCAGCGACGACCCGCTGAACTGCGCGGTCCCGAACCCGTTGAACGAATTCGCACCGGCGCGCGTCGTCACGTTGACGATGCCACCGAGGGCCCCGCCGTACTCGGCGCCGACGAAGCCCGACTTCACCTGGATCGTGTCGACGAACTCGAACACGACCGGCTGGCCGCCCACGCCCGTCGTGACGCGGGTCGTGTCCACCCCGTCCACGATGTAGACGTTCTCGTTGACCGAGGCCCCTTGGAAGGAGAGCCCGGTCTGGCCCGTCAGACTCTCGGTGTTGATGCTGGGCGCCTGGTCGACGAGCGTCTCCCAGGTGCGCCCCTTTGGCAGCTCGTTGAACTGCCTGGCCGTGAAGTCCTGGCCGCGTTCGCTGGACACGACCGAGATGAGTGGCGCCTCGACCTGGACGATGGTCTCGAGCCCGCCGACCTTCAGCGTGAAGTTCACCCGCAGCGTGTCTCCCACGCGCAGCTCCACCTGCTCGGCCACGGCGCTCGCGAAACCCTGCAGCTCCGCCGCCACCCGGTAGAGCCCCGCGGGCAACGTCGGCAGGTTGAAGACGCCCGCGCCATCGGTCACCGCGGTCTGCGAACCCACGAGCGCGGGACTCGTCGCGGTCAGCGTGACTCCAGGCAGCACGCCGCCGGACTCGTCCGCGACGATGCCGCTGATGATCCCGGTGGTACGCCCGATGTTCTGCGCGGCGGCAGACCCGCCGAGGCCGAGCAGCATCACCATCACGCAGAGATACCGGCTCGAGAGAACGCCGGCACCGGGCGCGCAAGGCAGGGGCGTGAGAGACATGAAGCAGACCTCCGGTGGCGAATGTCCGCAACGGTAGTGAGATGTTGTTATATTGTCAATACAATATTGCACCGTGCCTCAGGCTAGTCCGCCGCCGCTCGGCCGCGCGGCGGGCGAAGGCCGCCTGCCGGGTGCCTGCCGCCAGCACGTGCGACGGCAGCCGTCGGCCCAGAAAGGCCTGAACCCGTCGCGTGGCGCCCATCAGCGCCTCGAGGTCGATGCCGGTGTGAATGGCCATGCCGTCGAGCATGTGCACGAGATCCTCCGTCGCGATGTTGCCCGTCGCTCCCGGAACGACCGGACATCCGCCCAGGCCGCCAATCGACGCATCGAAGGTCGTCACGCCGGCCTCCAGGCCGGCGAGCGCGTTCGCCAGGCCCAGCCCCCGCGTGTCGTGGAGGTGCAGCGACCAGGAGATTCCGTCGAACTCACGCTGCAGCCGCACCATCAGGGCGGCGACGTGGCCAGGGTGCGCGAGCCCGACGGAGTCGGCGATCGACACCTCCTGCACCCCCAGGTCGACGATGCGCCCGACCAGCCGCACGACGACCGCCTCGGCGACCGGTCCCTCGAGGGGGCACCCGAAGGCGAGCGCGACCACGACCTCGACGGGCGTCCGCCCGGCCGCCGCGATGAGGCGCTTCAGGTTCCCCAGCGACTCGTCGACGGTCAGCCCCACATTGCGGCGGTTGTAGGTCTCGGTGGCGCAGATGACCAGCTTGATGGCGTCGAGGCCGGACGCCAGCGCCTGCTCGGCGCCCCGCACGTTCGGGACGAGCGCCACGTACGTCGTCCCGGGCACCCGCGTGATCCGCCGCATGACCTCCGCGGCGTCCGCCATCTGCGGAATCACCGTCGGGCTGACGAACGAGGTGACCTCCAGCTTCCGGACGCCCGCGGCGACCAGGGTGTCGATCGTCGCCACTTTCAGCTCGGTCGGAATGAAGGTCTTCTCCATCTGGAACCCGTCGCGCGGTCCGACCTCGACCACGCGCACCCGGGCGGACATCGGGTTCATGGGCGCTCCCTCCCTCGACGGCTTGCCTTTGTCATAATAACCATACAATATGAGAAACGCCGCGGCGCCCGAGCCGGGCCCATCGACCGTCCCATGTATTGAGCGAGAGGAGGCAGCGTGCTGAAGGCCCTCGCCGAGCGGAAGCTCCCCGCCGTGTCCCCCGTCATTCAGTTCGTCAACGGGCAGGTGCAGGAGGGCCGGGGAGCCCCGCAGGACGTGATCTTCCCGGCCACGGGAGAAACGGTGGTCCGCGTGCGGACGGCCGACGCCGTCCAGGTCGAGACGGCGGTCGCCGCCGCGCGGGACGCATTCGAGAGGGGGCCCTGGCGGGATCGCAGCGCCTCGGATCGGGCCAAGGTGCTCAACGCCATGGCCGAGCACCTGCTCTCGCGGCGCGACGAACTGGCCACGCGACTCGTGCTCGACGCCGGCAAGACGCTGCCGGAGGCCGTCGGGGAGGTGTACGCGGCCGTCTCGTCCTTCCGCATGGGGGCGCAGACGGTGCTGTCCGCTGAGGGGTACGTGCCCCCGCCCGAGCGCGGTGTCATCAAGATGGTGTGGCGGGAGCCGGTCGGCGTGGTGCTGGGGATCACCCCGTTCAACGCCCCACTCGGCTTCGCCGCGGTGAAGGCGGCGCCCGCACTGGCAGCCGGCAACTCCGTGATCCTGAAACCCGCGAAGCGGGCCCCCTTGCTCGCGGTCGCCATCGGCGAGGCCGGCGCGGCCGCCGGACTGCCGCCCGGAGTGCTCCACGTGGTCCACGCGCCGCGCGATCTGGCGTCCGCCCTGTGCGAGGACCCTCGCGTGGACCTCATCACGCTGACGGGCGGCACCGATGCTGGCATACAGATGATCCGGGCCGGCGCGTCCACCATCAAGCGCCTCGTGCTCGAGCTCGGCGGCAAGTCCGCGCACATCGTCCTGGCCGATGCCGATCTCGACGCGGCCATCCCCGGGGTCGCCGCCGGCATCTTCCGCAACGCCGGACAGCGCTGTTTCTCGGGTTCGCGGCTCGTCGTGGAGGAGTCGGTCGCGGATGAGGTCGAACAGGGCGTGACGGCGATCGCCAACGGTCTCGTTGTTGGCGATCCGTTCGATCCGCAGACCCAGGTGGGAGCGATGATCGATCTGGACGCCGTCAAGGATGCCGAGGCCTTCGTCGCCAGGGCCATCGAGGACGGGTTGTCGGTGGGGGCCGGCGGACACCGCGTGAAGGAGCTCGAGCCGGGTTCGTTCTTCCGACCGACGGTACTTCTGGGCGCGCGCTCGGCCTCCTACGCCGCGCAGGAGGAGCTGTTCGGGCCCGTCCTCACCGTGATCCGCGTGAAGGACGCCGACGAGGCGGTCCGCGTGGCGAACGACAGCCGGTACGGGCTGGCGGGTGGCGTCTGGACGCGCAACATCGACAAGGCGCTCAGGATTGCGCGAGGCGTGAGAACCGGGTACTTCTGGATCAACACCTACGCGACCATCTTCGGTGACGCGCCCTTTGGCGGCTACAAGCACTCCGGTCTTGGGCGGGAGGCCGGCCGCCTGGGCTACGAGGCCTACACCGAGGTCAAGTCCGTGCTGATGGACACGAACACCGGGGGAACGACGCCCTACTTCGAAGGCACGCGATCCCCGTAAAACCGTGAACCCGAGCGGGGGCCTTCGCGGTATCATGCAGGCGAACATGACACTGTCCCCAGGCAGCCGGCTGGGGCCCTACGAGATTCTCGCGCCAATCGGCGCGGGTGGCATGGGCGAAGTGTATCGCGCCCGCGACACGCGCCTGCAGCGCGAAGTGGCACTGAAAGTCCTGCCGCCCGCGCTCGTCGCCGACCCCGCGCGCCGAGCCCGCTTCGTCCGCGAGGCTCAGGCCGCCTCCGCGCTCGAGCATCCGCACATCGCCGTGATCCACGAGATCGCCGATGCGGATCGAATCACGTTCATCGTGATGGAGCTCATCCGCGGCGAGCCGCTGAGCGACATCATCGCGCGAGGCCCTCTGACACCGTCGCGCGCGCTCGGTCTGACCATTGAAGTCGCAGAAGGCCTTGCCCGTGCGCACGACACGGGCATCGCGCATCGAGATCTCAAACCCGCCAACATCATGGTGACGGCCGAGGGCCACGCGAAGATCATCGATTTCGGCCTGGCCAAGCTGGTCAACGCGCTGAGCGCCGACTCGGACGCCCCGACCGCTCTCGGGGACGTCACCGAGCCTGGAGTGGTGGTCGGCACGGCCGCCTACATGTCCCCGGAGCAGGTGCGCGGCGAGGTGGTC
This sequence comes from uncultured Vicinamibacteraceae bacterium, assembly GCA_964387935.1. Classification (GTDB taxonomy): domain Bacteria; phylum Acidobacteriota; class Vicinamibacteria; order Vicinamibacterales; family JAFNAJ01; genus CAYLZN01. The sequence continues at coordinate 8,336 of CAYLZN010000083.1, forward strand.
GATCACCGGACCGATGTGTTCAGCCTCGGGGTGGTCATGTACGAAATGGTCGCCGGACGCCGGCCCTTTCGTGGTCGCTCCGGCATCGAGACCATGCATGCCGTCCTGAACGATCCGGTGCCGCCGCTGCCCGAGCGGGTCAGCGCCGCGACGGGCGATCTGCCCCGCATCGTCGGGAAGTGCCTGGCCAAGGATCCCGCCGGTCGCTATCAGCGCATGCACGATGTCGTCGTCGACCTGCGGGCGGCGCAACGCCTGCTCGAGTCGGGGCAGGTGCGCCGCTCGGGCATCGCCAGGAGGCTGGTGCCGTTCGCGATGGCGGGAATGGCGCTCGTTCTGGCGATTGGCGCGGCCGTGGGCTGGACCTCCGCGAGGCGCGCTCGCGACGAGGCCGCTCGAACCGCAGCCATCGCCGACGTCGAGCGCCTGGTCGACGGCGCACGCCTGGTCGACGCGTGGCGCGTCGCCCGCGCGGGGCTCGGGCGCTGGCCCGGCGACCCTCGGCTGGAGAGCGCGCTGCGAGCGGCGACCGACACCGTCACCATCGCCACCGACCCGCCCGGCGCGGAGGTGATGCTCAAGGCCTACACCGACGTCGCGGGCGAGTGGATCCGGCTCGGCACCTCGCCGCTCGAGGCCGTTCGCGCGCCGCTCGGCATGCTGCGCTGGAGGATCAGCAAGGAAGGCTTCGAGCCGATCGAGGCGCGGCTCGAGGTGGGAACGCCCGCGGCGGCTGCGGGGCGCCCCGACTTCGAGGCCCGTCCCATCCGCCTGCGCCGCGCCGGTGAGGGTCCGGCCGGTGCCGTGTTCGTGCCGGCCGGTCGCGCCAGAGGGAAGGACCTCGGCGACTACTGGATCGACCGGACCGAAGTGAGCAATCGCGACTTCAAGCAGTTCATCGACCGCGGCGGGTATCAGGACCCTTCGTTCTGGGGAGCACTCGAGCAGTCTTCCCCCTCGCTCTTCCGCCGGCTGGGGAGCATCGCCGAGTTCACCGACCGCACCGGGCAGCCGGGTCCGTCGACCTGGGAGCTCGGTGCCTACCCCGAGGGCCAGGGTGACCATCCCGTGAGCGGGGTCAGCTGGTACGAAGCGGCGGCGTACTGCGCGTCAGTCCAGAGGACGCTGCCGAGCGTCTTCCACTGGCGCTTCGCCTTCGGGGCGTTCTTCTTCAGCGAGGTGGTGACGCTCGGCAACTTCGGCGGCCGCGGTCCCGAACCGGTGGGAACGCTCGAGGACCTCGGGCCCCACGGCACCCTCGGCATGGCCGGCAACGTCAAGGAGTGGGCGCGGAACGCCGTCGCGGACAAGCGCTACATCCTCGGCGGAGGATGGAACGAGCCTCCGTACATGGCCACCAACGACGATGCGCGGCCGCCGCTCGACCGGGCCGAAACGAACGGCGTCCGGTGCATGAAGGAGAGCATGCCGTCCGACGCGTCGGTATTCGCACCCCTGGCCCTGGCCCGCGCCGCGTCGGCCCCGCGGGAGCCCTTGACCGACCGCGAGTTCGCCGCCATCCGGCGCTTCTACGCCTACGATCGGCTGCCGCTCGAGGCCCGCGTCGAGCGCGCCGAAGAGCACGAGCACTGGCGACGGGAGCGCGTGTCGTTTGCCGCGGCCTATGGAGACGAGCGCGTGATCGCCAACATCCTGCTGCCGAAGAACGTGCGGCCACCGTACCAGGCCGTCGTCTGGTTCCCTGGCAGCTACGCGCTCGAGCTCAGGTCCACCGAGGGGGACCTCCCGTTCTCCATGTACTTCGACTTCATCGCCCGCAGCGGCCGCGCGCTCGTGTATCCCGTCTACAGCGGAACCTACGAGCGGCGGGTCTCGAGGCCGACGCGCGCGCCGGGCACACCGCCGACGCTCAACGAGTGGCGCGATGAGGTGGTTCGGTGGTCGAAGGACTTCGGCCGGACGGTGGACTACCTCGAATCGCGCGGGGACATCGACGGCGGCCGCGTCGCGTACTACGGCTACAGCATGGGTGCCATGGACGCCGTCCCGATCCTCGGTGTCGAGGATCGGATTCGAGCCGCGATCCTGCTCACCGGCGGTCTCACCGACGACTCGTCCCCACCGGAGATCGACCCCGCCCGCCTGGCTCCGCGCGTGACGCTGCCGATTCTCATGCTTGGGGGCGAGCTCGATTTCGGCCTTCCGGTCGAATCTTCGCAGAAGCCGCTCTTCAACCTCTTCGGCACGCCGCCCGACCGGAAGCGCCTGGTGATCTTCAAGAACGCCGGCCACGTGCCGCCGCGAATCGAGCTGATCCGCGAGGTGCTCGACTGGCTGGACCAGCAGCTCGGACCGGTCCGCTAGCGCGAGCTGCGCTCTCCGGGCGAATGAACCGCGCCGATCCGCCCCCCCCGTGTGATAATTCCCTCCACGTGAACCTCTCGCACTACCGGCTCGAGGCGGAGATCGGCCGCGGCGGGATGGGGGTTGTCCACCGGGCTGTGGATACCCGACTGGGACGGCCGGTCGCCATCAAGGTCCTGCCGCCGGAGGCCACGGCGGATCCCGAGCGCCATCGTCGCCTGCTCGAGGAGGCGCGCGCCGCTTCGGCCCTCAACCACCCCCACATCGTCACGATCTACGAGGTGGACGAGTGCGAGGGCACGACGTTCATCGCGATGGAGCTGGTCGAGGGACGGCCGCTCGGTCGCCTCCTCGCCGACGGTCCTCTCCCCGTCGTGACCGCGCTCGAGTACGCGGCGCAGATCGCCTCCGCGCTCGAGGCGGCGCATGCCGCCGGCATCGTCCATCGCGACATCAAGCCCGCCAACATCGTCATCACCGGCGACGACCGTGTGAAGGTGCTGGACTTCGGTCTGGCCAAGCGCGTCGACCGCCCGCCCTCCGAGGAGACGATCTCGGTCCTGCGGACCTCACCGGGGACGATCGTCGGAACGGCCGCCTACATGTCGCCGGAACAGGCGCAGGGCGGCCGTGTGGACGCGCGCTCGGACCTGTTCTCCTTCGGCGCGGTGATGTACGAGATGCTCGCGGGCCGGCGTCCGTTCAGCGGCTCGTCGGATGTCGGGCTCCTGACGGCGATTCTCAGAGACGACCCTCCGTCGTTGCGCAGCGTGAGGGCGGACGTGCCACCCGACGCCGAGGCCATGGTGGCGCGGGCGCTCGCGAAGGACCCAGCAGCGCGGTATCGATCCGCAGCCGAGCTGCGCGCCGACATCGAGCGCCTCGTCCAGCGACTCACCCGTCCGCCAGAGCCGGGGTGGCGTCGCCCCGCGGTCCTCGTGCCCACGGCGCTGATGCTGCTGGCCGTCGCCGGGTTCGGCGCCTGGCAGACGATCGAACTCCGGCGCGCGCGCTACGCGCGGGAGGTCCAGCTCCCCGAGATCGAGCGCCTCCATCACAGCGGGCAGACGATGGACGCGGTACGGCTCGCGCGCGAGGTGGAACGGTATGCGCCGACGGAGATCGCGCGCGCACGCGACACGTGGATGCGTCTCGGGATAGTCACGGAACCCGAGGGCGCCGAAGTCGAGATCCGGAACTACCACGATCTGGAAGGGCCCTGGGAGCCATTCGGCCCGGCGCCCCTTCGCGTTCAGCTGCCGTATGCCTACTACCGCGTGCGTGTCAGGAAGCCCGGCTACAGGACGGTCGAAGTGAGCGCGAGCATGGCCCGGCAGCCGTTGAAGCTGACCTCGGAGTCGGAGTCGGTACCCGGGATGGTCTTCGTGCCCGGCGGCCAGTACGCCGTCGGTGTGGCAGCCGCGGTCACGCTGCCGGACTACTGGATCGATCGGCTCGAGGTCACCAACGCTGCCTACAAGGCCTTCGTCGACGGCGGCGGCTACCGCGATCCGCGCTACTGGAAACCGCCGTTCCGCGACAACGACCGGGTGCTGGGTTTCGACGAAGCGATGGCGCGGTTCCGCGATGCGACGGGCCGCGCTGGTCCTTCAACGTGGGAACTCGGCAGCTATCCCGAGGGCCAGGCGGACTACCCGGTCGCGGGCATCAGCTGGTTCGAGGCCGCCGCCTACGCGGAGTTCGCTGGCCGGAGCCTCCCGACGATCTATCACTGGTATCGTGCCTCGGGTACTGACGAGCCATTCTCCGACATCCTCCAGTTGAGCAACTTCGACAACCGGGGGCTGTCGAAGGCCGGTGAGCGCGCGGGGCTTGGCCCGTGGGGCACGCTCGACATGGCCGGCAACGTCAAGGAGTGGTGCGCCAACGAGGTGACGGGCCGTGGGCTCCGCTACATTCTCGGCGGCGCCTGGAACGAGCCGAGCTACCGCTTCGTGGAAGAAGACGGACAGAATCCGTGGCTCCGGCGCGCGACGTTCGGCGTGCGCCTCGTGAAGGACCTTGGCCCGGACGGACACGCGGCCGGACCGGTGGGGCAGGTCACGCCCGATCCGTCGACGATCGTGCCGCTTCCGCGGGACGAGATGGCGCCGTATCGCAGGTTCTACGAGTACGATCGCACGCCGCTCGACGCGCGTGTCGAATCGGCCGAGGACACCTCGCCGTACTGGCGCAAGGAGAAGGTGAGCTTCGCCGCCGCCTACGGCAACGAGCGCGTGCCGGCGTTCCTGTTCCTCCCCAAGAACGCCACGCCGCCGTACCAGATCGTGCTGCTCTTCCCGACCGGGTACGCCAGGCTGGCGCCGTCGAGCGCGACGCTCGATTTCGGCTCGTTCGAGTTCATCGTCCGCAGCGGCCGCGCGCTGCTGTACCCGGTGTACCAGGGCACGTTCGAACGGCGCGACAACGTACAGGCCAGCCCTGCCGGCGACCGGGACATGATGGTCCAGTGGGCCAAGGACGTCTTTCGCGCGGTGGACTACCTCGAGACACGCGACGACGTCGATCTTCGTCGGCTCGCGTACTACAGCCTCAGCATGGGGGCGCACTTCGGCCCGATCCCCGTCTCGCTCGAGCCGCGGTTCAAGACCGCGATCTTCGCATCGGGCGGTCTGCGCTACGGCTACTCGCCGCAGGTGCAGCCGGCCAACTTCATGCCCGACGTGAAGGTGCCGACGCTGCTCGTCAACAGCAAGAACGACTTCACCGTCCCGGCGGCCGATCAGCAGCGTTTCTACGATCTCCTCGGGACCGAGCCGGCACACAAGCGCCACGTCGCGCTCGAAGGCGGACACGTCCCGCAGGACATGCGCGACCTCTACAAAGAGGTGCTGGCGTGGCTCGACACCTACCTGGGGCCGGTCCGCTAGGCAATCGCGATCCGTCGGAATCGCGGGGCCTGTCCCTGGCACCACGGCTCCCGTTGGTGGTATAAGCCGGGCCACGTCGGAATTCAGCGTGATTGCGGTCGCGTTCCTGCTCTGCCTGCTGCTCGTGGGTGCGACCTGCCAGTTCGTCGGGTCTCGCCGCGACGCGCGACGGTTTCCCCCGCCGGGACGTCTGGTGCCGGCCGGTGGCTACCGGATCCACCTGAACCCGGTCGGCACGGGCCCGGCCGTCGTGTTCATCTCCGGCATCGCGGCCTCGTGCCTCAACTGGACGCGTGTGCAACACCTGTTGGCCGCGCACGCCACCGCAGTGACGACCGATCGGGCGGGCCTCGGCTGGAGCGACCTGGGCCCCCGCGGGCTGACCGCCCTCGATCACGCCGAGCACCTGCACGAGGCGCTGACCAGGGCCGGCGTGCGACCGCCGTTCGTGCTCGTGGCGCACTCCTACGGAAGCTACGTCGCGCAGTTGTTCGCGGCCCGTCACGAGGCGGAGGTCGCAGGAATGGTGTTCGTCGATCCAATCACGTGGGCCGACTGGGTCACCCCGGACGCGAACCAGCGGCGCATCCTGCGCGGGGGGCGCGCGTTTGCCCTGGCCGGCGCCGCGCTGGCCGGACTCGGCGTCGTCCGTTTCACCGTGAGTCGCTTTCGTCGAGGGTCCGAGCGGACTGGACGGGCGGTGCTGGGCGCGTTCGGCAGCCAGGCCGTGGGGGCCGTGTCCCGTGTGATGGGTGAGATCGGCAAGATGCCGCCCGAGGTGTGGGATGCCGTGCAGGCGCACTGGACGCGCCCGCGCAGCTTCATCGCGATGGCGCGGCATTTCGAGACGCTGCCCGCAAGCGCGGCACTGGTCCGCCAGCGCGAGGCCGACGGCTCGGCCTGGTCGTGCCCCGTCGTGGTGCTGAGCGCTGGTGATGAAACCGGCAGGATCGTCGAGGCCCGACGGGGCCTCGCCGCCCGGTCGGTGCGCGGAGAATTCGTCCAGGTGCCAGGGGCCGGGCACTGGATTCACCTCGATCGGCCCGACCTTGTCGTCGACGCGATCCGGGCCCTGCGCCCGTTGGCCCCTGGAACCTCGCGCCTCTCCTAGAGCCCGCCGCCCTTCTTGATTTCCTTGACGGCCGAGTCGACGATCTCCCGCACGAACGAGTCGACCTTCGACGGATTGGTGGTCTGGCTCTGACCAGCCCAGATCAGCTTGTTCGACTCGAGCGAGTAGACCAGGGTCTCAACCGTGACGATGGTGTTCGTCCGGATGTCGGTGCCGCCGCCCCAGGCGCCGCCCCAGCCGTAGCCGTAGTAGCCACCCCAGTAGCCGCCGTACCTGGGACCCGCGTACATCGGCATGGACGGCGTCCCCACGACTTCCTTGTCCTTCGACACCGGCCGGAGCACGACCACGCCGGCGACCCCGGCCTTCTGGAGTGCCGCCTTGGCCTCTTCCTCGGTCGCGTTCGCGGGGATGATGGAATAGCTCGGCACACCCTGCACGCCGTTCCTGGTCAGCTCGCGCGCCAGCGCGTCTTCCGCGCCCCGCCGCGCGCCTTCGTTCTTCGTCATGACCACGCCGGCGACCTTCTTGCCGGCCATGCTGCCAACGGCCGGGGCGTCTGGTGCGCGCCACGTCGAGTTGTAGCTGGTGGTGGCGCAGGCCGACAGGCTGAGGGCGGCAACGGCAACCGCCGCTGATGTCAAGGCACGATGCATCGAGAACCTCCTGGGTGATGAGACTGCCCGGCGCGCCACCCGGATTCCTTCACCGTCACGGGCGCTTCAGGCCAGCCTCTTACTCTAGCAAACCGAGGCCGCCCGAGGCCGGAGTGTTCGTCTGCCCCAAGGGGATCCGCGGCCGCACCTCGTCCGCCTCGATGCGTCGCCGCTCGGCCCGTGACTCCTGCATGACGTGCTCCAGGATGTCGTCGCCCACCTGCGTGAGGTGCGCGGCCTCGTCCTTCGCCGCCCGATGCTCGACGGCCCGTGACACGACTTCCGCCGTGGTCGCTCCGCTCCGCTTGCCGAAGAACGGCTTGAGCAGCAGGTACGCCACGTCGCGGGCGGGCATGTGGCGCAGGAATCGCCGCAACAAGGTCAAGGTCTGTCGCGGGTAGTGGCGGAACTTGTACCTGATCAGCCGCTTGAGGCCGGCCCGGCGCGTGTCGTTGATCACTTCACCCGGCAGGCACGTGGGGTCGACCTCCGAGCACTTGAAGTACTTGTACCAGTCGTCCGTCTCGCTCACCAGCCCGCGCGTCACGTACTCCTTCCACAGCGGCGTGCCACGGTAGACGCACAGCCGGTTGAACCCGAAGGTGTCGAGCGGCAGCCTCGCCGCGAGATCGAAGGTGGCATTCATGTCCTCGACGCTCTCGTCCGGGTTGCCCACGGTGAAGAACCCGTGGACGATCTCGATGCCGGCGCTCTTCGCGCTGGCCACGGCCGTTTCCACCTCGGCCAGCGTCTGCTCCTTCTTCAGGCGATCGAGGACCTTCTGGCTCCCGCTCTCGATGCCGAACATGATCGTGCGGCAGTGCGCCTTCGCCATCGCGGGAAACAGGTGCTGCGCCACCGAATCCACGCGACCTTCGCAGCCCCACTGGATACGGAGGTCGTGCGCACCAATCCCCTGGCAGATGGCCTCGATGCGCTTGGGCTGCAGGAGGAAGTGATCGTCGACGAAGTAGACCGCGCCGTAGCCCAGGGCTTCGAGGTGCCTGAACTCCTCGACGACGTGCTGGGCGCTGCGGGATCGCCACTTGCCCTCGTTGAAGATCGGGATGTCGCAGAACACACACGGCCAGGGGCAGCCGCGCGAGGTCTGCATGGTCGTGAAGCGCTCCAGGGACAGCACCGCCGGCACGTCGAGCGGCATGGACTCGACGAAATCGAGCGGAAGGCTCTCCCGGTCCGGAAACGGCCACTGGTCCAGGTTGCGATCCAGGGGGCGGTCGGCGTTGTGGACGACCTCGCCGTCCTTCGCCCACGTCACGCCACGCACGTCCGAGGGATCGTCGAGGCGCTCGAGCAGATCGAGGATCAGGGCTTCGCCATCACCGCGGCAGACGAAATCCACTTCGCGGCACTGCCGCTTCACGAGCGGGGCGTTGAGGCTGGCGAACACGCCGCCGAAGGCGATCTTCACCGTCGCATGCCTGGCGCGAATCTGGCGCGCGAGGATCTTGGCGTAGGGGTAGCTCGTGGTGCTCAGGAAGCTGATGCCCACCAGGGCCGGCTGGCGACGGGCGATCTGCTCGATGATGACCTCGTTCGGGGTCTCAGGGTTGGCCTGATCGAACATGACGCATTCGTGTCCGTCGCGTTTGAGGACGGCCGACAGGGACATGATGCCGATCGGCGGGAAGCCCATCACCCTGATGCGCCCGTTTTTCGCCCGGGTCTTCGAGGGCAGCGCATAGAACTGCGGGTCACGAACGTGAATCAGGAACACGAGCATGAGGAATTCGCTCCTCGGGGAAGGCCCCGACGCCGGGCTGGTACTGGGACGACGTGCGCGTGAATCTTACCCGCAATCCGTCAGAATCGTGCACGCGCACGGTTAGGGAATCCGCCCGGGTCGCTGGTAGACTGGCGGGCGCGTGTTCAGACACGCGGGAGCGTCGATGAAACCATCCCCTCTGGCGAGTGCCGTTGCCCTCGCGGCTGCCCTGTGCATCGCTGGTGCAGAGGCTGCGAAGGTGAAGATCCGGACCGAGCACGACAAGGCGTTCAATTTCGCGGCGGCAAAGACCTATGCCTGGCACCCTGACGGGGCCGGCGACGTGAAGGTCCTCATCGCGGACGCCGGGGATCCCAAGGCCCTGCTCGCCCGGTTCGACCCCGTGGTCCAGCCGGCCGTCGAGGCGGAACTGGTGCGACGCGGCCTGGTCAAGGCAACGTCGGGACAGCCGGACCTCCACATCAACTACTACGTGCTCTTCTCCGCCGGCAGCTCCACGCAGACCACCGGCCAGTTCCTCCCGCCGATGGTCGAATGGGGCCTCCCCCCGTTCATGGCGGGCACGTCGAGTTTCCAGGTGTTCGAACAAGGCTCGCTCATCCTCGACATGAGCTCGCCGATGTCGAAGTCGGTGGTCTGGCGCGGTGCGGCCTCGACGGAAGTGGACCGCACTCGCAGCCGCGATCAGCAGGACACGCGCATCCGCGACGCCATCAGGGAGATGCTGAAGAAGTTCCCGCCGAAGAAGTGAGATCACCGACGGCTTCCCGGGCTACAATGGCGCCCTTCCCCTGAGGAGACCCCTCGTGTTCGCATTGCGCCCTGTCGCCCGCCTGCTGGCAGGCCTCGCCCTCTGCAGCGCGGCCCTCGTCGCCCAGGCTCTACCTGCGAGTGTGACCGTCCTCCGCGCCGAGCGCCTGATCCTCGGCACGACAGCGCCGCCGATCTCGAACGCGGTCGTCGTCGTGCAGGGCGACACCATCGTCGCGGTGGGTCGCGCGGGCGATACCAGCATCCCGCCTGGCGCGAAGGTGATCGATCTCGGCGGTCGCACCCTCATGCCAGGCCTGATCGACCTGCACGATCACATCACCGGGGAGCCCGGCGACGGAGGCGACAGCGCCGTCCTCAAGGAGACCGCGGGCCATGCGGCCATCTACGGCGTCCTCAATGCGAAGAAGACGCTCGACGCCGGGTTCACGACGATTCGCAACGTCGGGGCGCTCGGCTACTCGGACGTGGCGCTGCGCGACGCGATCAACAAGGGGCTCGTCCCAGGCCCGCGCATGTACATCGCCACGCGCGGGCTCGGGATCACCGGCGGACACGCCGACATCAACGGCTGGAGTCCCGAGATCCGCCTGCCCGGCGTCGCCCAGATCGTGGACGGCGTCGACGGCGTCCGCCGCGCCGTACGGGAGCAGATCAAGGCGGGTGCCGATCACATCAAGGTCACCGCCAGCGGCGGCATCCTCTCGGTGGGCGACTCTCCCGACGCGCAGCAGTACGGCGCCGACGAACTGAAGGCCATCGTCGAAGAGGCGGCGCGGCTGGGACGCAAGGTGGCCGCCCACGCGCACTCGGGCCGTGCCATCGTGGAGGCGGCCAGAGCCGGGGTCGCGTCGATCGAGCATGGCAGCCTGATCGACGACGCCGGCATCGCCGCCATGAAAGAGCGTGGCACCGTTCTCGTGCCCACGTTGTATGCGCTCGACTTCATCATCGAGGCCGGCGGCGAACACGGGATTCCCGAGTACGCGCGGGAAAAGGCCCGTCGGATCCGGACGCTCCAGCGGGCGAACCTCAAGCGCGCCTTCGAAGCGGGCGTGAAGTTCGCCTACGGCACGGACGCCGGCGTCTTCCCGCACGGGATGAACGGGCGCGACTTCCCGGTGTTGGTCAACGAACTCGGGATCCCGCCCCTCGAAGCCATCCGGCAGGCCACCTCGGCGGCCGCAGAGTTGATCGGCATCCAGGACAAGGTCGGCACCGTGGCCGCGGGCACGTGGGCCGACCTGATCGCCGTGGACGGCAACCCGCTCACCGACATCACACGCATGCTCGACGTCGCGTTCGTGATGAAGG
>CAYLZN010000084.1:0-1851 GCA_964387935.1 uncultured Vicinamibacteraceae bacterium
ACGCTTCGGTCTCGCCCTCGACCAGGAGCCAGCATCGCGCGAAGAGCGCGCCCGCACGGTTGATCCGCACGTGATACGCGATGCGTCGCAGGTCGTCCACGGTGTAGCGACGGAGGTCGATGCTGTGAACGCGCGTGCCGCCGCGGTCGGTCACGATCCGGCGGATCGATCCGAGCGGCACCGCGGCCAGCAGCTCGCCCGAGTTGGTCGTCACGATCTTCTGCGCGCGCACGGTCGACATCAGCTCCCACATGGCCGACATCGCGATGGGATGCAGGTGCGCCTCCGCGTCCTCGAGCACGATGATCGGCTGGGACTCTTCCGTCAGCGTCCGACGTCCGCGCACATCGAGCACGGCCCCGATGAGCGCGACCAGGGCCAGGCTTCTCAGCCCGGTGCCCTGCTTGATGCTCGGTTCGAAGAGTTCGGCGCGGCGGCCGGGTCGGACGGGCGTCTCGGCCAGATCACTGGCGCCACGCGGTGGGCTGGCCGCGGGCGACCGTCCCCACGACCGTGGAATGGCCAGGTAGGCCTCCGCGGCTTGCAGGCCCTCCCGAAGCTCACCGGGCAGGACCTCGGACGTAACCGCCAGCCTTTCGTAGACCTTCCTGATCTGCTGTTCCAGTCGCCACGCCACGGGATCGACGGGATGTGCCTGTCCTTCGCCGGGTAGCGGGCCTGCATCCGCATCACCGCGCGGCGACAGCTCGACGTACCTGTTCGCCCGAAGGCGCACCAGCGGCGTGAGACGTCGCCACTCCGCCAGCATGCCCGGCGCAGCACTCCCGGCGCGGGCCTCACCGTCGAACCCGAAGTGCCACCGTCCCTCGACATCGCGGCCTCCGTCGCGAGTCCCACGCACGTGAAGGGCGATCTGCCGCGCGGTAGAGACGGCCGCCCGCGCGAACGGCAGAAAGCGTCGCCACGACCCGACGTCCCACTCGCGCCCTTCCTCTTCGAAGGTCAACGTGATGTGCAGCGTACTGGGCGCGTCGGCGCCATCGGCTCGATGGAAATCCCGGCCCTCCAGGACCATGCGATCCGCCTGATCGCTCAGGCACACGGCGAGCGCGTCGAGCACGCTGCTCTTCCCGGAATTGTTCTCGCCGATGATCGCCGTGGTCGGATCGAAATCGACGCGGGCCTGGCGGAGCCCGCGGAAGTTCGCGATCTCGATTCGACGAAGCAGCATCAGCGTTACCCGACGACCGCGCCGAGCGCCTCCTCGATCACCCCGCGCACCAGCGCGACCTTGTAGCGGTTGTACTCGAGCGGTTGCGCTCCCGCCACGGCCACCTCGGCCGCCCGCGCGATGACCTTCGCGTCGAGCCTCTGTCCCACGAGAACGGCCTCCACGGCTGGCAGTCGCCACGGCGTTGGCGCCACGCCAGACAGGACGACGCGGGCCCGCTCCACCCGGCCGGCACGCATCGCGAGCACCAGCGCGAGCCCGGTCATCGCGAAATCCCACGACCCTCTCGCCCGCACCTTGCGGTACGAGCTCCTGGTCGCCGGGTCCGCCCGCGGCAGCAGGACCTCGGTCACGATTTCACCGGGCTCGAGGATCGTCTCCCTGGTCAACTCCACGTCGGGCAGGACGAAGAACTGCTCCATCGGCACGGTGCGGCTCCCCCTGGCGCCCGCGATGCGCACGCTCGCGTCGAGCGCGATGAGCGCCGGGGCCGTGTCCGACGGGTGGACGATGTAACAGAAGCTGCCGCCGAAGATGGCGTGATAGTGGTTCTGTCCGTTCATCGCGTAGCAGAGCTCGCCCCCTTTGCGGGCGCACTCGTACTGGCCACGGAAGTACCAGCAGCGCGGTCGCTGACAGAGATTGCCCCCGATCGTGCC
>CAYLZN010000084.1:1861-12350 GCA_964387935.1 uncultured Vicinamibacteraceae bacterium
GTGCCCTGGCTGCGCAGTTGCGGACTGGCGACGACCGAGGCGGCCTGGGCCAGCGCCGTGTAGGCGCCCTTCACGGTGGCATCCGCGGCCACGTCCGCGATCGTGGTGAGGGCCCCGATCCGCAGGCCGCCGTCCGGGGTGGGCGAGATCCCACGAAGCCCCTCGAGGCGTGTGAGGCTGACCACCTTGTGCACGGGCATCACGCCGTCGCGCAGGCACCCGACGAGATCGGTGCCACCGGCATGAGGACGGGTGGCGGGGCCCTGCAACTGCTTCAACGCGTCCTCGAGCGACGCGGGGCGCACGTAGTCGAAGGTCGGCAGCATGGCTATCCCCTCTTCCCGGCGGGCCGGGTGACTTGCGCCTGCAGCGCCACGAGCACGCGCGCCGGACTCATCGGCGCCTCGGTGAGCCGGAGGCCTGTGGCATGGAACACAGCGTTCGCCACGGCCGGCGCCGTCGGGATCGTCGCCGGTTCGCCCACGCCCTTGGCGCCGGTGGTGTTGCACTGCGCGTCCTGCGGATCCACGATCACGCAGGTCTTGTCGGCCGGCGCATCCAGCGCCGTGGGCACCTTGTAGTCGTGGAGGTTCACCGACAGGAGCTTGCCGCGGTGCTCCCGATCCATGATCCGGTCTTCGGTGAGGGCGAAGCCGATGCCCATCGTGATGCCGCCGAACACCTGGTTGCGGAACGTCAGCGGGTTCAGCACGCGCCCGCTGTCGTGGGCCGCCAGGAAGCGCAGGACCCTGGTTTCACCCGTGCGCGTGTTCACCTCGACCTCCGCGAACTGCGCGCAGAACGGGTTGATGGCCTTGCCCTCGGGGTTCGGCCCGCGGTAGCCGACGCCCAGCAGCAGGCCCCGGCGGCTGAACGCCGGGATCTGGGACAGCGCGACCTTCTTCGATGGGTCGCTCCTGGACGTCACCTCGGAGCCTTTCAGCGTCAGGTCGTCTGCCGGGACCTTCAGGTGGTCTGCCGCCATGGCCAGCAACTGCTGCCTGACCTCGAGGGCGGCGGCACGAATCGCAGGCGATTCCGTGGGCACGGTCTTGCTGCCGCCGCTCGGGGTCGCAAACTGCGTCGTCGCGGTGTCCGCGTGTTCGATCGAGATGCGATCCACCGGAACGCCGAGCTCCTCGGCGACGATCTGCGCGCCCCACGTCTTGGTGCCGCACCCGATATCGCTGGCGCCCATGTTGAGGTGCGCGCTGCCGTCGGCGAAGAGCTTCACGATGACCGTCGCGGGCGGGCCGCCGTTGCCGCCCTGCCACATGCCGCCGGCCACCCCGACGCCGCGCTTGAGATGGTCGGGCCGCGCCGCGCGTGCCCGGGCCTCCGTCCAGCCGAAGGCCTTCGCGCCTTCCTCGAGGCACCGCGCGAAGCCGGTGGACGTGTAGGGGATGCCGTTGCGGACCTGGCTCACGGTGGCGACGTTCTTCAGCCGGAACGCGATCGGGTCCATGCCGATCTTCGCCGCGAGCGCGTCCAACGTCACCTCGAGCGCCCACGCCCCCTGCGGATGCCCGGGGGCCCGGAAGGGCCGCTGCGGACCGGCGTTGATGAAGGCGTTCTGATTCTCGCACTTCACGTTGGGGCACAGGTAGAGTTCGCGCACGACGTAGTCGGCGGCGCCGGTGCCACCCTCGGAGTAGGCCCCACCCGTGCCGCGCACGCTCGACTGCAGGGCCACGAGCGAGCCGTCCTTCTTCGCCGCCGCCCGCAGCGTGATCGTGTTGGCCGGCCGGTTGCCCATCGTCTGGCAGACCTGCTCCCGACTCAGGAACAGGCGCACCGGACGGCCCGCCCGACGCGCCAGCAGCGCCGCGATGACCGAGTACTTCCCCGTGTCCAGCTTGGCGCCGAACCCGCCGCCGACGTAGTGGCCGATGACGCGAATGTTGGCCAGGGGCACGCCCAGCGCGCGCGACACCGTGGCCTGCACGGCGTACACGCCCTGTGTCGATTCCCAGATCGTCAGGCGCGGCCCGTCCCACTTCGCCACGCACCCGTGCAGTTCCATCGCGTTGTGCAGCTCGCACGGCGTCTCGAACGTGAACTCCACCACGGCGTCGGCCGTGGCGAACGCCGACTCGACGTTGCCCCGCTGGTACGGCTGGGGCGGGGCAATCCGATTCCCCCCATCCCTGACCGCCGGTGCGTCGGCCTTCAGCGCATCCCCGACCGTGACGACGTGGTCCAGCACGTCGTAGTCCACGCGGATGGCCCGCACGGCGTCCCACGCCTGGTAAATCGTGTCGGCCGCGACTCCGGCCACCTCTTCGCCCTCGTAACGACAGTGCGGGTCGAACAGGCGACTGGCAAACCCCGCCCGCCCCCCGTACCAGGGAATCGCGGTGCCCGGCATGCCGTCCTTGACCAGCGCCCTGACACCGGGCATCTGCTCGGCGGCCGCGATGTCGACGCGCATGACCCTGGCGTGCGCGTGCGGGCACGACAGGATGGCCGCGTGGAGCATGTCGGGCAGCACCACGTCGGACGGGTACACGGCGGTGCCGCTGACGCGGTCGTAGGCGTCCACCCGGACGATGGGCTTGCCCACGACCGTGGTTTCACCCCACGGCTCCGGGGCGACGGTTGGCGCCTGCGTCTCGGGGAGTGGCCCTTCCCAGTAATACAGATCGTCTGGTGCCATGGCTCACCTCTTCAGGTCCGCCGCCTTCGCCACCGCCTTGAAGATGTGGGCGTAGGCTCCGCAGCGACACAGGTTGCCGGCCATGCCCAGGCGGATCTCGTCGAGGGTCGGTGCCGGATTCGCCCGCAGCAGCGCTTCGGCGGCCATGACCTGCCCGGGTGTGCAGTAGCCGCACTGAAACGCATCCTCTTCGGCGAACGCCCTCTGCGTGGGGCCGAGTTCCTCTCCGCTCATCAGCCCCTCAATCGTGGTGATCTCACGACCGTCGGCCTCGACGGCCAGCGTCATGCAGGCGTAGCGGGCTTGACCGTCGATGAGCACCGTGCACGCCCCGCACTCGCCACGCTCGCAGCCGACCTTGGTACCGCTCAACCCGAGCCGATCGCGCAGCACGTGCAGCAACGACCATCGCGACTCGACGAGCATCTGGTGTCGCCTGCCGTTGACCACGAGCGCAACGGTGCTGAACTGCCCGCCGGTGACAACGGCCGGTGCAGACGGCTGGGCCGCGGCTGGCGTGGCGAGACCTGCAGCGGCCGCGGCGCCAAGAGCGCCCGTCCCGACCGAGGTGATGAATCCCCGGCGGCTCACGCCGGCGCCAGGGCCAGCGCCGACCGGATGATCGTGGCGTTCGTTCTCCATGCACCCTCCTGAGGCGCGCGGCCGGCTGGAGGTCCGGACTCGCGCGGGAGTGCTGACGACCGTGTGGCGCCGAGGTCGAGAGATGGCGCACGGGCGCGGACGGCCCGGCGCAGGCGCGTCCGCCCTGGGGGTGCCGCGATTATCGCCGATGTCGAGGTCCGCCGGAAGGGTGAGGCTGAGCCCGGGCGGCGACTGCAATCGGTGGTATCGTACGTCTGGAACGCCACCGACCGACACCGCGACGCTCCACGACCGCCCCGCGCGGCGCGCGGAGGGGCGAAGCGCTGTCACGAGGCGCCGCTCGACCGAGTCATGATTGGCGAGATCATCTCCCACTATCGCATCACCGCGGAGCTGGGCTCCGGCGGCATGGGGATCGTCTACCGCGCCATCGACCAGCGGCTGGGGCGCGAGGTCGCCATCAAGTTCCTGCCCGTCACCCTCGCTGAGGACCCGTTCGCGCTGGCTCGCTTCGACCGGGAGGCGCGCGTGGCCTCGTCGCTGAACCACCCGAACATCTGCACGGTGCACGACGTGGACCAGCACGACGGCCGCCCCTTCATCGTCATGGAGCTCTGTCCGGGTCGCACTGTCAAGCAGCTGATCCAGGCGGACGGCCTGACGCTCCCGCTGGCGATGGAGATTGCGATCCAGACGGCGGCCGCTCTCGAAGCGGCGCACCAGAACGGCGTCGTCCACCGGGATGTGAAGCCGGCCAACCTCATGATCTCGGACTCGGGTCTCGTGAAGGTGCTCGATTTCGGACTGGCGAAGCACGTTCGCGCGCAGTGGATCTCGTCGCCCGACGATTCCGCGGGGTCGTCCACGGGCGTGCCGTCCGTCGAGGTCACCAGCCCGGGTATCCGCGTGGGAACCATCGCCTACATGTCGCCGGAGCAGGCACAGGCGCAGCCGCTCGACGCCAGAAGCGATCTGTTCTCGCTCGGAACGGTCATCTACGAGATGGTCACGCGACAGCGCCCGTTCGTCGGAGAGGCCCCGGGCGTCGTGCTCGATGGGCTGCTTCACCGACCCCCGACCCCGCTGCGCGCGCTCAACCCGGCCGTGCCGGCCGCCCTCGAAACGGTCGTCGAGCGCGCCCTGCAGAAGGCCCCCGATGTCCGGTATCAGACGGCGACCGAGTTGCTGGCGGACCTGCACCGCGTGCGGCGACAGCTCGGGCCGTCGAGGCCGGAGTCGCAGGCCGCGGGGGCCGCAGGGGCTCTCTCGACGTCGCCCGCGGAGCCCGGCCGCCGTCGGCGGAGTCTCGTGTTCGCCGCCGCGCTCCTCGCCGCAACGGCTGGCGCAGGACTGATCGGGCTGCGCGACGGGGTACCCCCGCTGTCCGAACGCGATGGGGTGCTGATTGCGGGATTGGAGAACCGCACCGGCGAGTCCGTGTTCGACGGGACCCTGTCGCAGGCGTTGGCCGTCCAGCTGGCGCAGTCCCCGTTTCTCAACCCGGTGCCCGACGATCGCGTGCGTGAGGCCTTGCGCTGGATGGGGCGTCCCCCCGAGGAGCGGCCTGTTGGCGAAGTGGCCCGGGAGGTGTGCCAGCGCCTGGGCCTGAAGGCGCTCGTGGACGGCTCGCTGTCACGCCTGGGCAATCTCTACGTGCTCATGCTCGATGCGCGGGCCTGCGACACGGGCGTGTCGCTGGCCCGCGAGCAAGGCTCCGCGCCATCCCAGCAGGACGTCCTGGGCGTGCTGGGCCGTCTGACGTCCACGCTTCGGGCGCGTCTCGGCGAGTCGCTGAAGTCCGTGCAGCAATTCGACGTCCCGATCGCGCAGGCCAGCACGCCGTCACTCGATGCGTTGAAGGCGTACACGCTCGGCCTCGCGGAGCGGGCCCGCGGCGCTGAACTCGAGTCCATCCCGTTCTTCGCGCGCGCCCTCGAACTCGACCCGCAGTTTGCGTCCGCGGCCGCGACGCTGTCGACGGTCTACGGCAATCTGGGCGAGGGCGCTCGTGCCGACCAGTACGGCCGGCTGGCCTACGACCACCGTGAGCGCGTCAGCGAGCGCGAGCGGTTCTTCATCACCTATCAGTATTTCGATCGCGTCATCGGCGACGAGCCGCGGGCCGCGGAGACGCTCGAGATGTGGGCCCGGACCTACCCGGGCGATTTCAGACCCCGGAATGCACTCGCGATCATCCACAATCGGCTGGGTCGGTACGAGCGCGGCGTCGAGGAGGCCACCGCGGCGCTGAACCGAAGTCGGGGGCATCCGTTCCCCCTGTCGAACCTCGCGTACGCCTACCGCGGGCTGGGTCGCTTCACCGAGGCGAAACAGACGGCGGAGGAGGCCGTCCGCCTCGGGGTCGAAACGGTGCCGACCCGGCGACTGCTCTACCAGATCGCGGTCCTCGAAGGCGACGCCGAGGGTGCCGCGCGCCACCTGGCCTGGGGGAAGGGAAAAGCCCGCGAGTTCGACCTCGTGGCGGCGGAGGGCCAGGTCTTCGCCTACGAGGGCCGTGTCCGTGACGCCGCGGCACGGTTCCGACGCGCGATCGAGCTGGCCGAGCAGCGGTCGCTCGCCGAAGCGGCCGCATCGGTGGCAGCCCAGGCCGCACTCGTGCACGCGATCTACGGCTACCGGGACCAGGCGGTGACCTTCGCCCGGCGGGCCATCGCGCCAGCCGCCGAACAGGCGTCGAGCGCGAGCACGAACCCGAGGCTGCGTGCCGTCGTGGCCCTCGGGCTCCTCGGACGTCCCGAGGCGACGAACCTCGCGGAGATGGCCGCCGAGCGCTATCCCAGCGCGACGCTCACGCAGTCCATCCTGGTGCCGAGCGCGCGCGCCGCCGTCGCGCTCGCCCAGGGGCGTTCGGCCGACAGCGTGCTGCTGCTGCGCCCCACCGAGGAGTACGAGCTCGGCTCCTGGGCGTCGCTCATTCCGGTGTACCTCCGGGGCCTCGCGTACCTCCAGAACGGGTCTGGAGACGAGGCGCTGCAGCAGTTCCAGCGCATCGAGCACCACCGGGGCGCCGACCCGCACTCCCCCGTCTGCGCCGTGGCGCCCCTCGGCGCGGCGCGCGCGCTCCGGCTCGCCGGGCGGGCGGCAGACAGCCTGGAGGCGTACCAGCGGTTCTTCGACCGGTTCCGGCGCGCGGACGACGATCTTCCCGTGCTGCGCGCGGCGCGCACCGAGTACGATCGCCTGCGATCGCAGCCCGGGTCGACGCCGTGACCGTCGACGTCATCGAGACCCTTCGTCTCGTCATTCGACCGATGTCCTCCGACGACGCCGGCTTCATCTGCACCCTGCTGAACGACGAGGCGTTCCTTCGCTACATCGGCGACCGCGGCGTGCGCACGGAAGACGACGCGCGCCGGTACATTGCGACTGGTCCCGTGGCGATGTACGCGAAGCACGGATTCGGTCTGTGCGTCGTGACGCTGAAGGACGGTGGTGTGCCGATCGGGATCTGCGGCGTGCTCAGACGCGAGACGCTGCCGGAGCCGGACCTCGGCTTCGCGTTCCTGCCGGCGTTCCGTGTGCAGGGCTACGCGTCGGAATCGGTGGCCGCCACCCTCCAGCATGCCCGCGATGTGCTGGGCCTCACGCGACTGCTCGCGATCACCGCGCCGGACAACGTTCGATCGGTCGCACTGCTGGCGAAGTTCGGGTTCCGGTTCGATCGTCTGGCGCGGCTCGACGAGTCAGGACCAGAACGCAGGGTCTTCGAACTGGACTTGAAGACGTTCGCCGCGCCGGCCGTGCGCCGTGCGCCGCAGGCCACGAGCCGATCGTTGTCCTGAGGCTGGTCCTACAGGAGCAGGGTTTCGACCCGGTAGGCCTGCACCATGGCATCGGCTGCTGACCAGGCAAAGGCGGTGAACCGCCCGTCCTGCGACGCAACGAGCGCCACGGCGTCCTGCTGATCCTGGACGAACTGCGCGGCCGACAGGTGACGGGTCCCGCCGAGTTCCGCCGGCTCGACGATGAGCGCCTCGGCCCCTTCGATCGGCTCGCGCAGGTTGATCCGGGCCACCGGGAGCATGCCCTCGCGCCGCCCGATCTTCGCGCCGAACGCGAGCAGGTCGCAGCGGTCGGTGACGATCGTCGCGCCGTCCACGGCGGTGAGACCGGCAATCGCCACGACCGCCTGGTCGAGCGTGTCGTGCCAGGCCTTCAGGGTCTCCGGCGTCGGCTCCTCGCGCAGGAGGTCCGCCAGTTCGGTGTACGGGGGCGCCACGGCGTACGGGACCGGATGCGCGATCGACTCACGCCACTGCGCACTGCCCTCGCGCACCACGAGCAGCGAGCCCCCTCGTCCGTGCCCGCGCATCGCCACGGCCAGGCGGACCAGGACGTTCACCGAGTCGCGTCCTGACTCGAACGGATCGAACCCCAGCAGCGAGGCGACCAGCGCCGGATACTCCGGCAGCCGCGACAGCCGCTGGTCGAGTACCTTGACGCGATCGCCCTCGAGCACGGCCACGTTGACGTACTTGCCCGATTCGTCGCGCCGCGGGTGCTTCACCACGAGGAGCCCTGGCGCCACGGCTTCCACCACGAAGCACATGGTCGGCAGCGTGCGCGACGTGCCCCAGGCCGAGAGCCCCGACTCGTCGTGCCAGACGGCCAGGTGCAGGCCCGGACGGTCGAGTGCCGCCGCGAGCCGCGCGAGCGCATTGGCCGTGAGGGGGAGGCGGCGCTGGAACACCATCGGCAGCGTCGCCTGCTCTTCCGGCACATACGCGAGCGAGATGCGCGGCCGGTAGCCCTCTTCGCGGCGCAGGCTCGTCCAGAACGCCGCGTCGATCATCGCCTCGATGGTCTCGGGGCCCGGCAGCGGCGCCAGCCGGAGTTCGCCGTCCAGCCGGGCCGTCTCCCGGTGGCTGGCGAAATACGCGTGCACGGTGGAGGCCACCGTGTGAGCCGCGGGATACGCAGGCATGGACATCGGGATATTCTGACACCATGAAACCAGCTGACGCGCCCAGGTTCGCGTGGGGCCTCGCCGGCCCAGTCGTTGCCCTGTCGGTAGTGTTCGCGCCTGGCTGCTCGGACCGGAAGGCGGGCACGGAACCGCCCGCGACGGCTGCGCCCGTCGCGGCCGCCCCAGCCGCCACGCCATCGCCCGAGCCCGGCGCCGGCGATCCGGTCCCCGAGGAGCCCCTGCCCCAGGTGCCGTCGCCGTACGATGCGCTGCCGGAGAGCGCGCGAGGCAAGCTCGACGAGGTCTTCAAGGGCGACCTCGACGAGATGGTCAAGCGCCGCGTCATCCGGGTGGGCGTCACGTACAGCCGCACGCACTACTTCACCGACAAGGGACAGCAGCGCGGCATCACCTACGAGTCGCTGATGAACTTCGAAGAGGCGCTGAACACGCGACTGAAGACCGGCCATTTGAGGGTCTTCGTCGCCTTCGTGCCCCT
The DNA here is from genome assembly GCA_964387935.1 of uncultured Vicinamibacteraceae bacterium. Taxonomy (GTDB): domain Bacteria; phylum Acidobacteriota; class Vicinamibacteria; order Vicinamibacterales; family JAFNAJ01; genus CAYLZN01. The sequence continues at coordinate 10,547 of CAYLZN010000084.1, forward strand.
TCCCCGCGACATGCTCATCCCCGCCCTGGTCGAGGGAAAGGTGGATCTCGTCGCGGCCATGCTCACGGTCACGCCCGAGCGGCAGAAGGTGGTGGATTTCACCAGCCCCACCCGCACCGGCGTCGACGAGATCGTCGTGACCGGCCCCGGCGCTCCGCCGGTCCGTTCGGTGGACGACCTGTCGGGGCAGACGGTCTTCGTGCGGAAGACCAGCAGCTACTTCGGCAGCCTGACGGCGCTGAACGAGCAGTTGACGGCCAGGGGCAAGGCCCCTGCGATCATCAAGCTGGCGCCGGAAACCCTCGAGGACGATGACATCCTCGAGATGGTGAACGCCGGGCTCGTGCCGGCGACGGTCGTGGATGACTACCTGGCCGAGTTCTGGGCGCAGATCTTCCCGAACCTGACGCTTCACGCGGATGTCGCGCTGCACACGGGTGGGGCGCTCGCCGTCGCGGTCCGCCGGGACTCGCCGAAACTGAAGAAGGCGGCCAACCAGTGGCTCGAACAGTACGGCGAAAGAACGGCCTTCTCCAACGTGCTGCGGCAGCGCTACCTGCGGGACACGGACTACGCGCGCGATGCGACGTCTGAAGCCGAGCGGCAGAAGTTCCTCGACATGGTCAGCCTGTTCCGCAAGTACGGCGGACAGTACGACCTCGACCCCATTCTGATGGCCGCGCAGGGGTACCAGGAATCACGGCTGGATCAGGGCGTCAGGAGCAAGGTCGGCGCCGTCGGGGTCATGCAGGTCATGCCCGCCACGGGACGCGAACAGGCCGTGGGCGACATCACGCAGCTCGAGCCGAACATCCACGCCGGCATCAAGTACATGCGGTTCATGATCAACCAATACTACAAGGACGAGCCCATGACGAACCTGAACAAGGCGCTCATGACCTTCGCGTCCTACAACGCCGGGCCGGCTCGGGTGCGTCAGTTGCGGGCCGAGGCCCGGAAGCGGGGGCTCGACGCGAACGTCTGGTTCGGCAACGTCGAACGCATCGCCTCCGAGAAGATCGGGCGGGAGACGGTCCAGTACGTCGGCAACATCTACAAGTACTACGTCGCGTATACGCTCGTCCTCGACCAGCTCGAAGCGAAGGGGAAGGGCCCGCTCGCCAGGCCGGCCACGAAGTAGGGCGATGGCTCAGTCCACGTGGCCGTGCAGGCGTGGCCGGTGACCGGCGGTATGCTTGGCCCATGAGCTTCTCGCGCCAGGTGCTGGTCGGTCTCATCGCGGGACTGGCCGTCGGGCTGTTCTTTGGCGAACTGATCGCCCCACTCAAGGTCGTCGCGGACGGGTTCGTCAAGCTGCTGCAGATGACGGTCCTGCCCTACGTGATGATCTCGATCATCTCGAGCCTCGGGGCGCTGAGCGCCGACGAGGCGAAGCGCCTCGGCCTCAAGGCCGGCGCCGTGCTGGCGGTGCTCTGGCTCATCGCCGTCGCCTTCGCGTTCCTGTTCCCGCTCGCCTTTCCTGACGTCGAGAGCGCGTCGTTCTTCAGCACCACCTTGATCGAGCGCCGGGCCCCGTTCAACTTCGTCGACCTGTACATCCCGGCGAATCCCTTCCACTCGCTCGCCAACAACATCGTCCCGGCGGTCGTGCTCTTCTCGATCATCCTGGGCATCGCCCTGATTGGCGTGGAGCGGAAACAGGTGCTGCTCGACGTGCTCGGGGTGGCCTCGTCGGTCGTCGCCCGGGCCACGCGATTCGTGGTGCAGCTCACGCCGTACGGCATCTTCGCAATTGCGGCGACGGCGGCAGGCACGCTCGACGTCGAGCAGATCACACGCATCG
>CAYLZN010000084.1:12360-19062 GCA_964387935.1 uncultured Vicinamibacteraceae bacterium
GCATCGAGGTCTACCTGCTGACGTACATGCTCATGGCCGTGCTGGTCTCCCTCTGGGTGCTGCCCGGCCTGGTCTCGGCCCTGACGCCCATCCGCGCCCGGGAGATCCTCTCGACCACCCGCACGGCCCTCATCACCGCCTTCATGGCGGGCGACCTCTTCATCGTCCTGCCGACTCTGATCGTGGCGTGCAAGGCGCTCCTCGAGAAGCACGGCCTGACCGACGCACATACCCGGGACTTGCCCGACGTCATCGTCCCCGCCTCGTTCAACTTCCCGCACACGGGCAAGCTGCTGTCGCTGAGCTTCATCCTGTTTGCCGGATGGTTCGCCGACGCGGCCGTCCCGCTCGCGGAGTACCCCCGCCTCGCCGTCACCGGGTTTCTGACGTTCTTCGGGAGCCTCAACGCCGCCGTCCCGTTCCTGCTCGACCACTTCCGGGTCCCTGCAGACACATTCCCGCTGTGTCTCGCAACGGGCGTCATCAACTCGCGTTTCGGGGCCCTGATCGCCGCGGTGCACACCGTGGCGATCGGGCTCCTCGGCAGCGCGGCCCTGGCGGGAGCCTTGCGCGTGGACCTGGGGCGCCTCGCACGCTTCGTGGTCGTGACCGTGCTGCTCACGACGGGCGCGCTGATCGGCCTGCGAACGCTCTTCTCGACCGTGCTGACGCAGGAGTTCGCGGGAGCCGAGCTGGTCTACGGAATGAAGCCCATCTTCCAGACCGACAGGGCCACGCTGCTGACCGAGGCGCCGCCCGCCGATCCCGACTCCTCCCGCGCAGTGCTGGACGCGATTCGCGCACGCGGTACTCTCCGCGTCTGCGTCATGACCGACCGGCTGCCCTACTCGTTCATGACCCCGAAGGGCGAGCTCGTCGGACTCGACGTGGAGATGGCGCACCGCCTGGCCCGGGACCTGGAGGTGACGCTCGAGTTCGTGTCAGTGACCCTCGACGCGGCGCCGGGCATCCTGCGCGAAGGGCGCTGTGACCTCGCCATGTCGGGCATCCCGGTGACGCCGCGCCGCGCAGGCCTGGTGCGGTTCTCCCAGCCCTACCTGGACGAGACGCTCGGGTTTGTCGTCCGCGACGACCTGAGGGACGAGTTCTCGAGCTGGGCAAGGATTCGGGCACTCGGCGCGATGCGTGTGGGCACGCCGGACCTGCCGTACTACGTGGCCGAGGTCCGCGACCGCGCGCCGGGGCTGCAACTGGAAGTCCTCGACATCGCGGATCTGAAGGACCTGGCCAAGTATGAGGCCTTCGTCATGCCCGCCGAGCGCGGCTCGGTCATGACGATGCTCGACCCGAAGTTCACCGCGGTGGTGCCCGAACCCGACCCGATCAAGGTGCCGCTGGCCTATCCCGTCGCGCGCCACGATGAGGCGTTTGCCGCTTTCATGGACACCTGGATCGAGCTGAAGAAACGGGACGGCACGCTGGATGCGCTCTACCGTCACTGGGTGCTGGGTCAAAACGCGGCCCCACGGCAACCCCGGTGGTCGGTCATCAGGAATGTGCTGCACTGGGTGTAGACAGGCGTACGGCGTACGGCGTGTGGCGTACGGACAAGACACGGCGTACGGGCGGCTGACAGGGGGGGGCGGCTGAGCTTGGGCACTACCGACACACGTGAGAGACTGGGGGGATGTTCTCAACGAGTTCTCCTCAGCTACAGCGACTCCTTCTGCTCGGCTTCGTGGCCCTTGCGGTGCCCGCTTCGGTGGCGTCCGCTCAGTTTTCGGCCAATCCAGGCGCCCTGTCAGACCGGTTCCAGGTCGATCTCGGCTATTTCAAGATCGGATCCGACACAGTCCTCCGCTACGACGGCGCCGAGGGGGACCTCGGCGATGTCGATTTCGAAGAGGATCTCGGCCTGGACAGCGACGCCGCCACCGCCTGGGTCGACGGAACCTGGCGGCTCGGCAGACGCCACCAACTGAAGCTGAGCTACACGAAAATCGACCGGGAGCGAACCGGGTTCACGCTCGACCGCACCTTCACCTGGGGCGGCCAGACCTACTCGGCGGGCCTGAGCGCCTCGACGACGGCCGGCAACGACATCCTCGGGGGCTATTACCGCTTCGCGGCGTACCGGAACGACCGTTTCGAGATCGGGCCGGCACTGGGTGTCGGGTACTTGTGGCTGGACGCCGGCGTTCGCGCGACGGGGACGACGACCGGGCCCGGCGGGGGGCAGTCGTACGCGCTTGACGAGAGCGCCACGCTGGGCAGTGTGACGGGGGCCATCGGAGGGTACACCAACATCTGGCCCACCGATCGCTTCGTCCTGCGCGCCGACTACCTGTACATCAGTGTCTCGCCAGAGGACTCGAACGCGTCGGTCACCGACTGGCGAGCGGGCATCGACTACTACTTCACCCGGCACGTCGGGGTCGGGGTCCAGTACAAGTTCTACCGATACAGCTACGACCGCGGCGTCTTCGAGAGCGAGCTCGGCGGCGAACTCACTTTCTCGGGCGTGCAGGCGTTCGCGTCATTCATTTTCTAGCAGGCTCAGGGCTCAGGGCTCAAGGCTCAGGGCTCAGGGCTCAGGGCTCAAGGCAGAGGGCGCCAGGCACGGCCGATGCTCGCGGACCGCCTCCCGGATCACGCCCGGCCTACCAGCGACGAGCTGCTGGGTCGATTCCTCGACCACACGGCCGACCTCGGGCTCGAGCTGTATCCGGCGCAGGAAGAGGCCATCCTCGCCCTGCTCGACGGCCAGAACGTCATCCTGAACACCCCGACGGGCTCCGGGAAGTCGCTCGTGGCCGCGGCCATGCTCTTCGCCGCCATCGCGCGGGGCGAGCGGGCGGTCTACACCTGCCCCATCAAGGCACTCGTGAACGAGAAGTGGCGTGACCTGTGCCGCGACTTCGGCCCCGAGCTCGTCGGCCTCTCGACCGGCGACGCCACGGTGAACCGCGACGCGCCCATCCTGTGCTGCACGGCTGAAATCCTGTCCAACATCGCTCTGCGCGAGGGGCCGGATGCCGGCGTCGACCACGTGGTCATGGACGAGTTCCACTACTACGCGGACCGCGAGCGAGGCGTGGCGTGGCAGACGCCGCTGTTGACGCTCCCGCAGACACGCGTCCTGCTGATGTCGGCCACGCTCGGCGACACGCGCTTCTTCGAAGAAGCGATCACCTCACTCAACGGGCGGCCCACGGCGACCATCCGCTCCGGCGAGCGTCCCGTGCCGCTCGAGTACGCCTACTCGGAAATCCCGCTCGCTCATACCGTCGAAAAGCTGGTGGACGAGCGGAAGGTGCCCGTGTACGTGGTGCACTTCACGCAGGCGGATGCGGCCGCCAGCGCGCAGGATTTCACGAGCCTCAAGATCGCCACCCGCGAGGAGAAGGCGGCCATCGCCGAGACGATTGCCCGGTTCTCCTTCTCGAGCCCTTACGGCGCCAACATCCGGAAGTGGCTGCGCCACGGCATCGGGCTCCACCACGCGGGGCTCCTGCCGAAGTACCGGCTGCTGGTCGAGCAGCTCGCGCAGCGCGGCCTGCTCAAGGTCATCTGCGGTACCGACACCCTCGGGGCCGGCATCAACGTGCCCATCCGCACGGTGCTCTTCACGCGGCTGTGCAAGTTCGACGGGCAGAAGACGGCCATCCTCAGCGCGCGCGATTTTCATCAGATCGGAGGCCGGGCCGGGCGCAAGGGGTTCGACGATGTGGGGTACGTGGTCGTGCAGGCGCCCGAGCACGTGATCGAGAACCTCCGGTTGAGCGACAAGGCGGCGCGCGAGGGCAAGAAGGTCGTCAAGCGCAAGCCGCCCGAGCACAACTTCGTCAACTGGGATCTGAACACGTTCAAGCGGCTGATGGGCGCCATGCCCGAACAGCTCGTCTCGCGATTCCAGGTGTCGCACGGCATGCTGCTCAACGTGCTGAGTCGCCGCGGCGACGGCTGCGGGGCGATGCGCAGCCTCATTCGCACCTGCCACGAGTCGGCTGTCGCGAAGGCCACCCACCGCCGCCGCGCGTGGCAGCTCTTTCGCGCCCTGGTCTCGCGCCGCATCGTCGAGATCGTGCCCCGCCGCGAGGACGGGTCGGTCCTGCAGGTGAACGTCGCACTGCAGGACGACTTCTCGATGGACCAGGCCCTCTCGCTGTACCTGATCGAGACGCTGCCGCGGCTCGACCCCGAGTCACCGGACTATGTGCTCGACGTCCTGACGCTCGTCGAAGCCATCCTCGAGAACCCCGAGATCATCCTGCGGCGGCAGCTCGACCGCATCAAGGACGAGGCGATCGCTCGCATGAAGGCCGAGGGTCTCGAGTACGAGCAGCGGATGGCCGAACTGGAGAAGCTCGAGTACCCGAAACCCCTGCGCGATTTCATCTACGACACCTTCAACGCGTTCGCGGACGAGCACCCCTGGGTGGGCCAGGAGAACATCCGTCCGAAGTCCATCGCGCGAGAGATGTACGAGCAGTTCCGGTCGTTCGACGAGTACGTGCTCGACTACGACCTCGAGCGGTCCGAGGGCCTGCTCCTGCGCCACCTGAATTCCGCCTACAAGGTGCTGGCGCAAACGGTGCCCGACCAGTGGAAGACGCCCGACGTGGTCGAGATGGAGTGGTACCTGCGAGCGCTGCTCCGGCGCGTGGACTCGAGCCTCGAGGACGAATGGCGGCGGATGCGCGATCCGTCGTATCAGGCGGAGGCGGCGCCGGACGCGCGCGCCGACCAGCCGCGCAGGGGCGAGCCGGCCGCCGTGAGCGACTGGACCCGGGACACGCGCGCGTTCACCGCGGCGATTCGCACCGAAATCTTCACGTTCCTGAGGGCATGGGCCCGTGGCGCCGACGAGGCCGCACTCGCAGCGCTGGGCCAGCCCGCGGACGAACAGGCCGCGTGGACTCCGGCGGCCCTGCGGGCCGCGGCGGAGGCCTATCGCGCCGACCACGCCGCGGTCCGATTCGATCCCGAGGCGCGCAACCTGCGTCACACCCACGTCACGCCCGCGCCAGACGGTCGGACGTGGCGCGTGCAGCAGGTGCTCGTGGACCCGGACCTGCACAATGACTGGCTCGCCGACTTCGTCGTCGATCTGGGCGCGTCGCGCAACGGGGAGCGGCCGGTGATGGCCCTGCGCTACCTCGGGCCCGTGGCCGGCGTCGATGATCCAGCCACGGCACCTGCCGAATAGCGTCCCGTGTGCCCTACCGAATCCGCGCCGGCGCCTTCTGGCCGGGCGGAATCAGGGGCACGTACACCAGCGGCTCTCGCACGGTCTTGAAGTCGGCCTGGGCCTGCGCGACGAGCGGGGCCGACGCGTAGAGATCGACCGCCGCTCCAGCGAGCGCCTTGGCGGCGACCATCATCCCTTTTTCGCCGATGCTCGTCCCGGTGCACGCGACGATCTGCCAGCTGTGCCCGGGCGCCCCGAACGTGTGAGTGGCCGCCGTCAACTGCCCAACCGGCTTGAACCAGGAGATGATGCCGACGTCGGTGGACGCCACGCCCTGGAACGGCTGGTCCGGCAGCGGCTCGACGACCTCCGACAGGGCCCGGTCGAAGGCGCGCCCCAGCGGCTCCTGGGTCTTGCGGGCGAACGCCTTTTCGTCCTGGGTGAACCTCGGGGCGCCCACCAGTTCGAGGTTGCGCTGGATGACCTCGGACAGCGTGCGGTTGGGCAGCACCTCGTACATGTCCGCATCGACCTGCACGGCGACGAGCTTCGTGCGCGTCATCATGGCGGCCCCCTGGGCGACCTCCTTGACCCACTCGAAGTACCGCACCACGTCCTCGTGCTTGTTCGCCCGGATGTAGTACCAGACCTCGGCGGACGGCGGGACGACGTTGGGCTGCCCCCCGCCATTGGTAACCACGTAGTGGATGCGTGCGTCCTCCCTGACGTGCTCGCGCATGTAGTTGACGCCGACGTTCATCAACTCGACGGCGTCGAGCGCGCTGCGGCCCTCGTGTGGTGAGGCCGACGCATGCGCCGGCAGGCCCTCGAACCGGAACTTCACCGACACGTTGGCCTTGGTGTACCCGAACGACGAGGCCGTGCGGTCGCCGGCATGCCAGGCCAGGACGACGTCGCTGTCGTCGAACACGCCGCCGAGCTGCATGTACGTCTTGCCGAGACCGGTCTCCTCGGCCGGCGTGCCGTATAGGCGGATCGTGCCCCTGACCTGGCCCGCGGCGAGCGCCTGCTTCACGGCGATGGCCGCCGCCGTGCTGGCCGTGCCGAACACGCTGTGCCCGCAGCCGTGCCCCGCACCGGCGCCCGGACGCTCCCGGCGCTCCGGCACGGCCTCCTGCGACAGGCCGGGCAGGGCGTCGTACTCTGCCAGGATCGAGATGACCGGCTTGCCACTCCCATAGCTGCCCACGAAGGCCGTCGGCATGCCCGCGAGTCCTTCCTCGACGGTGAAGCCGTGCGCCTTCAGCAGGTCGATCAGTTCGCGAGACGACTTCACCTCGTCCAGGCCGGTCTCCGCCCAGGACCAGATGTTGCGGTTGACGCGCCTGAGCGTGTCGGCGTTGGCGTCGATCCAGGCGAGCGCGGCAGCCTTTGGCGGGCTCGTCTGGGCGGCGGCGTCGGCGACGAGCAATGCGGGAGCCAGGGTCAGGACCAGCGCGGCATGGAGCGTGGGCATGCGTGAACCTCGGGGTCAGGTCTTTACTTGTAGCACGTGGCCGCGTGTGCGCGCACGCGGCCACGTGCTACAA
>CAYLZN010000085.1:0-11441 GCA_964387935.1 uncultured Vicinamibacteraceae bacterium
GGGGGGCGACCGTCACGTTGCAGGTGCTCGGCCTGGCGGGACCGGCCGTCGAACGCGCACGCGCGATGGGCGTGCCTGTGCGCATCGGTCTCGACGCACCCGGGGATTACCGCGCGGTCGTGGCACGACTGACGCCGCGGGTCGTCCTGACCCACTACTCGATCCACGGCGCGGAGGCCTATCGGCAGGCAGGTGTCCCGTTCGTCCAGGTGCTCCACAACATCTACATGTGGTTCGACGAGGCCCAGCTGGCCGAGTTCAAGGCTGCGGCGCACCTGACCTCGTTGTTCATCGCCGTGTCGGAGGAGGTCCGCAGATACAGTGTGGCGCGGCTCGGCGTTCCCGAGTCCCGGTGCGTGGTGATTCCGAGCGGCGTCGACATGACGCCGCTCGTCCCTGACGTCGCGGCCCGCCATCGCGCCGAACTGCGCCAGGCGCTCGGGATCGGGCCAGACGACTTCGTCTTTCTCGGGGTCGGCGCGATCAACCACCAGAAGAACCACCTGGGTGCGGTCCGCGCCTTCGCGGCCGTGGCCTCTGCCTGTCCGGGGGCCCGTCTCGTGCTGCTGGGGCCGGCGTTCGAGCGTGCCCTGCTCGAGGAGGTCCAGACGTACGTCCGTCACGAATCGATCGGCGACCGCGTGATCTACGCAGGCGCGGTCCCGAGCGCGGCCCCCTACTTCGCGATGTCCGATGCGTTCGTGAGCGCGGCCTTCTTCGAGGGCGGTCCGCTGACGCTGCTCGAGGCCGTGCGCGCCAACCTGCCGGTCGTCATGACACGCGTCGGACTCGCGGGCCACGTGCAGGGCGTTCCCGGGTTCGAGATCGTCGATGCCCCGATCGACATGGTCGAGTTCCGCGGCCGGATCTGGGAACTGGCCTCCACGCCCGAATTCGAGCAGCGGTTCGGCGCGGCACTCGCGCGCACGTACAGGGAGCGCCGGCGGCCTGACGTCGCGCCCGCCCTGCGGGCGGCCATGGACAAGCGCCACGCCTACCACCAGTTCGTCGATGTCATCCAGGACGTGGCAGGGGGACGCACGGTCTCCCGCGACATCGAGGCCGCCTCCTGGACGGCCCGGCTCCGGCACGAGATGCTCGACGGGATCGCCGGTTAATTCAATCGATGCGCAAGGCCGCCCGCGAGACCGAGACCCCGAGATCCTCGCACACCGTCTGCAACTGCGCGACGCGTTCGGCCGGGATCTTGGCCGACGACACGATGACCTGCTCGACCCCGAGGGCGTCCACGACGTCCTCCAGGCGGTCCACACCACCGAAGACCGGCACCCCCTGGACGATCGTCCGGTGCTTCCTCGCATTGTCGTCCAGGAACCCGACGACCCGGCGCCTCAGGGCGAGGTTGTTGCGGATCTCGCGGAGCACCATGACGCCTCCATCCCCGGCACCGTAGACGAGCACCGGCAGCATGTCGTCGCCCCGTGGCCTGAGCACTTCGGCCAGCGTGCGGAACGACAGGCGCGTCGCGCTGGCGAACACGACCAGCAGGAACCAGTTGACGACGAACACCGTCTTCGAGAAGCCCTCGAGGCGGTAGAGCACGACCAGGGCGATCATCGTCGCCACCGATCCCACGGTCACGGCCTTGGCCAGCGTGAAGAGATCGCTCAGGCCCGTGTAGCGCCAGACGCCCTGGTACACCCTGAGCGCCGCAAACGCGAAGAGCTGACAGCCGATGACCACCGGCAGGCCCTTGATGAACACGTCTCGCTGCGACAGGACCTCGTCCTCGAACCGGAGCATGTAGGCGAGGTAGTACGCGAGCACGATCAGCGCCAGGTCCATGACGACCATGGCGACCTGGCGCTTGTACATGAAGTTCGACACCAGGCTCACGAACCGCGTGCCCTCGTGCAGCTTGACCGCGTCCTCCGGATACACGTGGATGCGGCCCACGTACACCCCGAACAGCGTGAGGCCGATGACGAGCAGCGCGACGAGCACGATGCCGTACGAGAGCTGGTAGCGGTACGAGAGGAGCGCCACGGTCCCGCTCAGGACCGAGACCGTATAGAGCAGCAGCACCGCCTCGCGTTCGGAGAGCCCGAGCGCCACGAGGCGGTGGGAGGTGTGGTCGCGCCCGCCTTCGGCGATGGGCCGCCCGGCGAAGGTCCGCGTCACGGTCACGAGCAGCGTGTCGAAGATCGGCACGAGCAGGATGAGCACCGGGAACAGCAGGACGGACACGACGCCCCGCGAGTACGGCCACCCGCCGACGAGGCTGAGCCCGCTGACGATCACCCCGAGGAACAGGCTCCCGGCGTCGCCCATGAAGATGGACGCCGGATTGAAGTTGAACACCAGGAACCCGAGCAGGGCCCCGAGCACGATCGCGGCCAGCGTCGCCCCCTCGGCGTTGCCGTCCGCGATGAAGAACGCGAGCCGGAACGCCACGGTGATCGCCGCCACACCGGCCGCGAGACCGTCCATGTTGTCGAGCAGGTTCAGCGCGTTCGTGATGGCGACGAACCAGGCCAGGGTGACGAGCACGTCCAGCGAGGCGAACCCCGTCAGGCGGAGCTGCAGCCCCAGCGTCGCCATCGTCGATGCAACGAGGATCTGGGCAATGAGCTTCGTCTGCGGCTTCAGCGGCCGGAAGTCGTCGAGCACGCCGACGATGAGCATGACCAGGGCGCCGCCGAGCAGGGCCCAGACCGGCCAGCTCCACCCGGGTCTGGCGATGGCGACCATGTAGATGGCCGCCGCGATGGCCACGCCGCCGAGCAGCGGCACGGGCTTGCCGTGCCATCGGCTCGGCGACGGCTGTGCCACGACGCCCGTGGCGGCGGCAAGACGGCGCACCGCCAGCGTGGAGGCCACCGCGAGCACACAGGCAATCAGCCCGAGAGGCAGCACCGCGATCATGGGAGGACACGGGTCGGGCGGCGTCAGGCCGCCCGACCCGCGCAGTGGAGTCTACCGCACGACCGCGTGGGCGGGGCGCACACGCTCGAGGTCGGCGTCCACCATCATGCGCACCAGGCCGTCGAAAGTGACGCTCGGTTCCCAGCCGAGCACGCGGCGAGCCTTGCCCGGGTTGCCGATCAGGTGATCGACCTCAGCCGGGCGGAAGAACGCCGGGTCCACCCGCACGTGCGTCTGCCAGTCCAGGCCCGCGTGCCCGAAGGCCACCTCGACCAGTTCGCGCACGGCGTGATCGTGCCCCATCGAGATCACGTAGTCGTCTGGCTGGTCCTGCTGCAGCATGAGCCACATCGCCCGGACGTAGTCACCCGCGAAACCCCAGTCGCGGCGCGCGTCGAGGTTGCCGAGCGCCAGGTGGTCGGTCAGACCGTGCTTGATCCTCGCCACGCCATCCGTCACCTTCCGTGTCACGAACTCGAGGCCCCGGCGCGGCGACTCGTGGTTGAACAGGATGCCAGACACCGCGAACAACCCGTAGCTTTCGCGGTAATTCACGGTGATGTAGTGCCCGAACACCTTGGAGACCCCGTAGGGGCTGCGCGGGTAGAACGGGGTGAGCTCGGTCTGGGGCACCTCCCGCACCTTGCCGTACATCTCGCTCGAGGACGCCTGGTAGAACCGGATCCTGGGGTTGACCTGCCTGATGGCCTCCAGCACGCGCGTAACCCCTTGGGCGTTGAATTCCCCCGTCAGCATGGGCTGGTCCCATGACGCGGGAACGAAGGACATGGCGGCCAGGTTGTAGACCTCGTCCGGCCTGGCCTGCTCGACCGCCTTGATCAGCGACAGCTGGTCCAGCAGGTCCGCCTGGATGAGCGTCAGCCGATCCAGCAGGTGTTCGATACGCCAGGCATTCGGCGCGCTCAGGCGACGGGTCAGGCCGAACACCTCGTAGCCCTTGTCGAGCAGCAGTTCGGCCAGGTAGGAGCCGTCCTGGCCGGTGATTCCGGTGATGAGTGCGCGCTTGGCCATAACCGGCCATTTTACCAACAAGCGCTCATCCGGCCGAGTCTGGCGGTGCCGAGCCTGGCGACGTCGAGCCTGGAGAGGTCGCCACGCACCAGAGCACGTTGCCCCAGCGCAGCGACGCGCGATCCTCGAGTCCCGAGCACCGGACGGCCAGGTCCCAGCTGAGCACGCTCAGGAAGGGCGCGAGCGTCGAGAACGTCCTCAACTGGGTGACGCGCCACCCCGAGGTTTCGGCCAGGTCCCGCAGCGACGCCCTCGTGAACCGGCACACGTGCTGGGCGCCCGCGAGGCGTGGCACGAGGTGCAGGCGATCGAGCGCGAACTCGATCGCCGGCCACGTGCCCTGGTAGTTCGGGGTCGTGAGGGTCAGCACACCACCCGGCTTGACGAGTCGCAGCAGCGAGGCCAGCAGGTGCCGCCCCTGGAAGAGCGGCAGGTGCTCGATCACCTCCAGGCAGTACGCCCGGTCGAACGTTGCGGCGTCGAACCCAAGGTCGTCGACGAGGCCGACCTCGAATCGCGCGCGCGGTCCGCCGAAGGTCCGCCGCGCATATGCCACGGCGTCCTCGTTGGCGTCCACGCCCACGACGTGCGCGCCTAGCTCGGCGAGCAGCGCCGCGACGACGCCCGACCCGCACCCCACGTCGAGCACGCGGTCCCCGGGCGCCGGAGGCGAGAAGGCGCGAATCATCCGCTCCTTCTCCCAGTGCCAGTACCGCTGCACCACAGGGCCCTGCGTCCGCGCCCGGTGCTGGTAGTCCCCCGGGATCGCGATGGCATCCCCCGTACGCCGCTGGTGATCACTCACGCGCCGTGCCCCCCGCCCTCGCAGCGGTCACGCTGACGTCGAACTCGCGGGCCACGAGCGCCGCCAGCCCGGGTGCCCGGTAGTGACCGGCGAGCTGGTGGTACTTGATCCGGAGGATGTCACGAGCCCCAATCGCGGAGTCGCGAAACACGCGGACCGAGGACGTCTCGTTGCGGACGAGACACACGGGCAATCGCTTGATCTCCAGCCCGTAGTGAAGCGCCAGGTAGATCAGCTCGACGTCGAACGCGAACCGACTGATGCGCAGCAACGGGAACAGCTCACCGGCGACATCGTCGCGGACGGCCTTCAGCCCGCACTGCGTGTCGAAGAAGCCGCCCGTGACGAGCGTGCCGACCGCGGTGGAACAGACGTGTGACGCCGCTCGCCTGGCCCACCCGACGGGCGCCGGGGAACTGGAGGCTGGCAGGGTGCGATCGCCGACCACGAGGTGGAAGCCACGGTCCCGGACGGCGTGCAGGCTCGCGAGGATCGGATCGACCCCGTAAGGGAGGTCGACGTCCGTGAACAGGCGGACACGACCCCGTGCGGCGAGCATGCCGGCGGCGACGGCCGCCCCCTTGCCCTGGTTGCGCGGGAGCGTGAGCAGGCGCACGTCGGCACGCCCGTCCCATGCCGTGCCCGCGAGGTCGCCTCCCCCGTCATCGACGACAACGATCTCCCAGGCGGGCACGCACGACAGGCCACGGCTCAGCGCCGCCACGGTGTCCCGGGCGAGCGCTCCTGCCCGGTAGCACGGCAGGATCACGGACAGGTCTGGCGGCGACATGACTCCCTCAGGACACCCGGCGAAACACGCGCGCGGGGGCGCCATAGCGCCCCGGTTTGGAAGCCGTTTCGAGGACGATCACGTAATCCCGGCCCGTCCAGCTCCGCAGGAGTGCCGCGTCCAGCCGGACCGGCACGAGTGCCTGGTCAGAAGGATACGTCTCGAACAGTTCGACGATGAAGTCGGGAGGGTCCGGCGCCAGCGCCGCCCGCAGCCTCGAGTTGCGCGCCGCAGGCGTGATGTCCTCGAGGATGTAGGGCCACCACATGTTCTGCGGGTAGTCGCTCGGCCGCGACCGCGCGAGGTGCAGATGCGGCAGCCCGCCCCACAGGAACACCGAGGCGTCCCTGGGGACCACGGTTTCGATCTCGGCGACGGTCTGGGCGATCGGCGCCTCGGCGCTGCGGCGTCGGGCGATCTCGCCGAGACCCCGATACTCCGCCACGAGCGCCGCGGTGATCAGGAGGCCGGTCGCCACCGCCACGCGCGACGCGACACGGCGCTGAAGGCACAGTGCGCCGACGGCCACGAGCGCGGGTCCAATCGCGGAGATGAAGTAGTGCCGGAAGAACAGGAGGCTGAGCACGGCCTGCAAAGTCGCTCCGAGGCACCAGGCCAGCAGCACGGCGACTGTCGCGCTGCTGCCGCGCTCCGTGCTGCGCCGGGACCGGCGCACGGCGGCCGCCCAGGCGACGAGCGCCGGCGGTACGAGGTACAGCAGCACCGTCGGGAACCGCGCGAGGACCTCCCGCAGGCTGCGTGGCACGACCAGGTTGTTCTGGAGGTTCTGCAGGAACGCGGGCAGCGTGACCCTGGACGCGATGAGGCTCTTGTAGTGCACGGCGCCGAGCCAGTACTCGTCGAGCGTGCCGCTGGCCTGGAGGGCGAGAACGAAGGCAAGGGCCAGCGCCGCGGCGACGCCCCCGGCGAGGGCCAGCCCCCGGATCCAGGCGCGCCTCCCGGACGCCACCAGGACCGCGGTGGCTGCCGGGAGGGCCAGCGTGAACACCGACGTCTGCTTGACGAACCACGCGCTGAACACCGCCACCCCGAAGGCCACCGCCCACCAGCCTCTGGTCGGCCGAGACCACAGCAGCAGCGCGACGCCGGCCGCTTCCGGCAGCGTCGTGTAGATGGCGATGTTGAACCCGTCGTCCACCACCTGGAAATGCGTGACCAGCAGGAGGTACATCGCGCCGGTGACACAGGCCAGCACGCGGGCCGTGGCCTCCGAGGGTCCCGGCGGGCCGCGGCGCCGGGCCGCGAGGCAGAGCGCCGCGAGGCAGAGCGCCGTGACGAAGATCCAGAGGTGCTCGATGACGCGCGCGACTTGCACGAGGCCGGGGTTGCCCGGCGCGAGCCGGTAGGCGGCCGCCCAGACGTATTCGACCAGGGGGTTCTTGGTCTCGAAGGTCGCCCAGTAGGCTGGCTGGCCATGCGCGATGTTCTGCGCCATGAACAGGAAGAACGCGCCGTCCCGCTGCACGGGTGCCTGGGCGTTCACGGCGAGACGCTGGGCCGTGAGGACGCCGAGCACCGCCGCCCAGCCGAGCACGACCAGCCACCGCGTCGACCTCGCGGGAATCGACGTCACGAGTTCCTCATGACTGGCTGCGGTCCCGGCGCGTTCACGCGTCGACGTCAGCCCTCATCTGCATGTCACACAGTCCCCCGAAGAAGTACTCCCGCGTGGCCACGTTCACCTGGAAGAAGCCCATTTCGTCGCGCCAGTGCAGCATCCGCTGAGCCCCGTAATAGCGGTCCCCTTCCTCGGTCAGCCCCACCTGCACCTCGTACCAGTTCGCGCCGAGCGGGCAGGTGCACGAGAACATCACCGTGATGGCATCACCCGAGTCGAACGTGCGGTCCCAGAACACGTCGCCGCTGGCCCGCCCGCTCCAGATGGCCATGTCCTGGTTGAGCGTGCCCCACGAGTAGATCTTGATGCCCTCCTTGCTCCTGATCCTCAGCGAGACATTGAGGTGGGTGAGCGCCCGGTGGATGCGCGAGACGACGCGGAAGCGCATGGGATCGCCGGGATAGAACGTCGTCGCCGGCTGACGACTGGCATCCAGGATCTCGAGCGACTCGATCTCGGCGTCCAGATCCCCGAAGGCCAGCCGCGCCGTGACAGCCGATTCCGCCGGCACGACGGGCGACTTCGCGGCACGCGGCTCCGGTTTGCGCTGCAGGAGCGCCTGATAGTAGCGGGTCTCGTCCTGGTGGAGCTGCGCCCGGTAGTCGAGCAGCACCTGCGCGGGCGACCCCAGCGCGCGGACGCGCCCGTCGGCCAGCAGGACCGCGCGATTGGTCAGCGTGCGGATGGTCTCCTGGTCGTGGGACACGATGAGGAACGTCACGCCCTGGCTGCGCAGTTCCTCGAGTCTCGCGTAGCAGCGTTTCTGGAACAGGGCGTCGCCAACGGCCAGGGCTTCGTCCACGATCAGGATGTCGGGCTCGAGCTGAGCCTGGACGGCGAAGGCGAGGCGGACGAACATGCCGGTGCTGTAAGTCTTGACGGGCTGGTCGAGGAACTCCCCGATGTCGGCAAAGCCTGCGATGTCGTCGAACCGCTCCGTGATCTCGGCGCGCGAGAACCCGAGCACGGCGCCCTGCATGAACACGTTCTCACGACCGGTGTACTCGGGGTTGAAGCCGCTGCCCAGTTCGAGCAACGCCCCGACGACACCACGCACCAGGACCTCGCCCTCGGTGGGTCGCAGCGTGCCGGCGATGATCTGCAGCAGCGTGCTCTTGCCGGACCCGTTGCGGCCGATGACCCCGAGCGATTCCCCCGGCAGCACGTCGAAGCTGACGTGACGCAGGGCCCAGAACTCGCGATAGAAGGTCCGACGGCCGCGGAACAGCCCCTGCAGCAGCCGGTCGCGTGGCTGCGCGTAGATCTGGTAGCTCTTGCCCACGTCCCGCACGCTGATGGCGGCCGCCTCGACGCGGTCAGAGGACATCGGCGAATCCTCTCCGAGTCTTCTGGAACCAGGCATAGCCAAGCAGCAGGACCGCGACCGCCACGAGCCAGGCCAGGAGCAGCGGCCCCCATTCCGGCCACTGGTTCCACAGGAGCGTGCGGCGCGCCGAATCGAGCAGGGGACTGAGCGGGTTCGTCTGGATGATCGAGCGGAACGGCTCCGGCACGGCGGAGGCCGGGTAGAACACTGGCGTCGTGAAGAACAGGATCTGGACCAGTACGGGCACGACGAGCGCGATGTCGCGCAGGTACACCCCGAGCGACGCGAGGAAGAAGGCCATGCCGAGCGAGAGCATCAGCGTCGGCGCCAGCACCAGGGGAAACGCAGCCGCCGTCATCGGCAGCGTCCCGTTGACCGCGAGCGCCACGAGCAGCAGGAGGGCCGTGTTGACCACCGCGTAGAAGAGGGCCGCGCCGCTGAGGGCCATCGGCACGACCTGCAACGGAAAGACGACCTTCTTCACGTAGTTGGGCTGGCCCACGATGCAGGTGGGCGATCGGTTGGCGCACTCGGCGAACAGGTTGAACACGAGCAGGCCGGCAAACAGCGCCAGCGCGAAGCCCGAGGGCGAGTCGCCGACCCGCTCGCCCCATCGCGCCTTGAACACCACGCTGAAGACGAACGTGTACACGAGCAGCATGAGCAACGGCTGCAGCAGGAACCAGAGACCTCCGAGTATTGACCCGCGGTACCGGCTGGTCACCTCGCGCAGCGCCATCTGCCACACGAGATCCCGGTGGCGCCAGAGGTCGCCCATCAGGCGCGCCGGGTTCAGGAGCGCGCCTGCCGGCTCCGCGCGGGAACTGCGAATCGCTGTGCTGGGTCGGGATTCCATCGGCAAGACCACGAGGGTTGCAGGGACGCCCCTACGCGAGGCCCACGCGCCAGGCCGTCAGCCGGCGACCGCCATGCACCGAGCCTCCCTGGACGAGCCAGTCGTAGAGGTTCTCATACGCCTCGTGCGCGCACTGCGTCGACATCAGGGTCGAACGCTCCGGCGTCGGCGGGATCCGCGGTCCCGTACGGGCCACCTCCGAGACCAGGGCCTCGCTCAACGCGGCAACGAACGCGGACTCATCGTGCCACAGGAACCGGGTGATGGCGCCCTCGTCCAGGTGCTCGATGGCCTCCCACGGCGGGGACACCAGCCGCACGTTCGGGAATTCCTCGAAGGCCCCGGCCGCGCCCACGCGCGTGGCCACGATCGGCAGGCCTGCCTGCAGAGCATCACCGAGCGCGAGGCTCCAGCCCTCCCAGATCGACGACTGGACGAACACGTCGGCCACATCGTAGTAGGGAGCGACGTCTTCGGCAAAATCGACGTGAATGACGGCGTCGGCCACTCCCTCGCGGCGGACGGTCGCCTGGAGGTCGTCCAGGTATCCGGGATCGAGGACTTCGCCCAGCAGGATCGCGGTGAAAGCCCCGCCAGCCTGGCGAGCTTCGGCGATGGCCCTGACCAGCGCCCGTTGTCCTTTCGCAGGCAGGATCGAGCCGACGCACAAGAGCACGCGGGCGCCGTCGTCGATGCCCAGCTGGCGCCGGAGGGCGACCCGGTCCCTCGAAGTCGCGCCGCCTCGAGCGGGCCTGGCCCCATTGGGCATGAGCACCATCCGGTTGACGTCACACCCGAGACGGAGCGCCGCGTAGCGGGCCGCCTGTTCGGACACGCAGGCGTACGCCGTCGTGTGGGCATCCGCCTCGCGCACGGCCTCCCGTGCGGCCGGGGGCAGCCACGTATAGCAGTTGTGGATCGTCTGCAGAAAAGGGACCCCACGCCGGCGGCACCAGTCGCCGCCCGTCCAGGAGTAGTGCGCGTGCACGAGGTCGGGACGGAGCGCGGCCATGACGGCTTCGTATCGTGCCGCGTCGGTCTTCGCGTCGGGCTCGCACTGGACCTTCCAGCCGAGCGCCTGCGCCGCCGGTACGCCTTCCACGGCGAGGCCGAGCACGAGCAACGTCACGTCCGTCCCGCGCGCCCGCAGGTGTTCGCCGAGGTCGAGGACCACGCGTTCGAGTCCGCCGCGCCCGAAGGCGTCCACTTGCATGACCACGCGGGACGCTCGTGGCAGGGGCCGCGCCGACGGGACCTCGTCCGCCTCCAGCCTCGCGCGCTCCCGGGCGAACGCTGCCAGGACACGCGGCACGCGATCGTGGAGCGGGTCCACGACGAGCGCCGGGTCGAACAGGCATGCGGCACGTGCCGCCCCTTCCTGGCGCGCGACGACGGCCACGTGCTCGCGACCAGCACGCCGGCACAGGGCCGAGAGCCCCGTGGGCCACTCCGCCGATCCATCGACGAACACGACGCGGGCCGCCTGCCCGGAGGCCGGGCTGGGCATGGGGTCGGTCAACGTCTGGGCGATGACGTCCGGGCACGAGGCGGACGCTGCCGGCCCGAGGACGGTCGCGTCCGGCCACCACTGCCGCAGGCGATCCGCGCACGACGCGGACGCCTCGATCACGAGGGGACGTGCGGCCTGCTCCTGGCGGTGCTCGTGCACCTCGCGCAACGCGGCGAGCTTCTCCGCAATCCCGATCTCCTTTGCGCGACCACTGAGCGAGTCGTCGTGCACTCGATAGCGGTAGCGCAACGCGTGATCGCCGGTGTGGCGCACCACGAAGTGCGTGGCGGCCCGCAGCCAGTAGTCGAAATCCTCCACGCCAGCCGCCGGCGCGTACGGCCCCAGCGCCATGCCCACGGAGCCTCGATACAGGAAGCATGGACCGATGAAGTTGTCCGGCATCAGCCCGAGGTGCGCCACGTGCCCCGGCAGGCGGATGGCTCCCGGGACCTGCGGGTCCCGGTTGTGCGGACGAAACGCCCGGGCGGCGTCGAGGGGCTCGCCCCGCTCGTCGATGGCGACGTAGTCGGCAAACACCATGTCGGTGTTCCCGTCCGCGACGAGGGCGTCCAGGAGGGCCGACACGTAGTCCGGCT
>CAYLZN010000085.1:11451-16448 GCA_964387935.1 uncultured Vicinamibacteraceae bacterium
CCAAGTTGTCCGCCGAAGTCCAGGTCCAGTACTCGCCGGACGCGACGGCGAACCCCGCGTTGAGCGCCGCCGGCAGTCCCCGGTTTTCCTGGCGCAGCACCCGCAGCGCCCGGTGCCCCAGGTGCGGCGCAAGCGCCCCGTCCAGGTCGTCGCGAGATCCGTCGTTGACGATGATGATCTCGAGATCGGGGCACGTCTGCGCGAGCAGGCCGGGGAGGGCCTCGGCGAGGTACCCGGCCTGGTTGAACACCGGCAGCACCACCGACACGCGGCCCGGCACGAGCGGCCACAGCGCGCCGGGCACGGCCTCGGCTCGCGGCTGGACGACCGCACCCCTGTGGTGCGATCGCGACGCCGCACCGAGGCGACGCCGGGCGATCGACGGCAGGCGCCACACCACGCCCGGATCGCGTCTCACACGGTAGGCCACGTAGCGCAGGAACGCATACGCCACGTCGCGCCGTGAACCCGGCGGCGCCAACGAACGGCGCAGCGAGTGCCACATCTGCCGCTCAGTCACAGGCCCTCGCCCAGGCGCATGTCCCGAAACCGCTGGCGCCAGTCCGCTGACTGCCTGACATGCTCGACCACCTCGCGATCGGGGCGGCGGTCGAGCGCCAGGTGCAACGCCGCCGCGAGGTCCCGGCCGGGCGCCGCGACCGTCACGCCAGGTCGGGCCGCATCCGACCGGAAATCACCGAACGGCGTCGCCAGCACGGGCACGTCGAGTGCCTGGTACTCATAGTATTTGATGGGGTCCACCGCTCGTGTCAGCTCGGTATCACGGAACGGGATCAGGCCCACGGAGAAGCGTGCCATCCTCGCGAGCGCCGCGTCGTGGGCCAGCGCCGGTTCGACGCGGACGTTCGCCGGCAGGCCCGGGGGCACCGCCGTGAAACACGGGCCGATCAGCACCACCTCGAACCCGCGGGCGACACCGGCGAGCCGCACGGTCGTGTCCCAGTCGAACCAGGTCGCGATGGTGCCCACGTATCCCAGGATCGGGTAGCGCTGGGTCCGGGGACAGGGAGGCGGGAGTCGGGCCGTGTCGCACCCGTTGGGCACGTGCTGCGGCAAGGAGCCCAGCCCCTTGAACTTCTCGACCAGCCAAGGCGACGAGACGAACACGCGCCGGACCGCAGCGGCCAGCCGAGCCTCCGTGCGCGCCGTCGCCCGTCGCGACACGCCCGTGAAGAACGCCGGAAAATCATCCATCGCGTCGTAGAAGCTCGGCACGCCGGGGTGTTCGAGCACGACCCGCAGGGCCAGATGGCTCGGCCGCCCGACGCCGATCATCGAGGCCCCCCCGGCGAGCCACGCACGAATCCGGGCCAGGGGCTGCCGCCAGAACACCCACCGGTTGCACAGGGGACCTCCAGGCAGGGGCTCCACAGGAAGCGCGCGTGGCGTCAGCCGCATCACGGCGCCGACGCCGGACGCCGCCTCCGCGCCAGGGGGGAGCGTCAGCCGATGCCGATCCTCCCACCGCGGCAATCGCGTGGGGTAGGGATCGACCCACAGCACCTCCCAGCCGTGCTGCTCGACGAAGAACCGCACCATGGCGTGGGGACGCTGCGAATAGCTCTCCCACGGCACGGGCGCGAAATACACGAGTCGCATGACGCGCTCAACGCGACGCTCGAAGCACCTCGACGATGCGGGCGGCGGCGTGTCCGTCGCCGTACGGCGAAACCCCACGCGCCATCGCCCGGTAGGCGGCGGCATCGTCCAGCAGACGCTGCGTCTCCGTGGTGATCGTCGTGAAGTCGGTGCCGACCAGGCGCACGACGCCCTCCTGAATGGCCTCGGGGCGTTCCGTTTCAGCGCGCATCACCAGGACCGGCCGCCCCAGGGCCGGCGCTTCCTCCTGCACGCCACCCGAGTCGGTGAGCACGAGATAGGCCTGCTTCATCGCCATCACGAAGGGCCCGTAGTCCAGGGGATCGGTGAGGTGAATGCGCGGGTGGTCGGCGAGCACGCGCCCCACGACACGGCGCACGTTCGGGTTGGGGTGCACGGGATACAGCACTTCGACGTCGGGATTGCGATCGACGACGGCCCGGATCGCGCGGCAGAGATCCTCGAACGGAGGGCCGAAGCTCTCGCGACGGTGCGCGGTGACCAGGATCAGCCGGCAGGCCGGGTGCAGCGTGACGCCTACGGGA
Organism: uncultured Vicinamibacteraceae bacterium; assembly: GCA_964387935.1. GTDB lineage: Bacteria > Acidobacteriota > Vicinamibacteria > Vicinamibacterales > JAFNAJ01 > CAYLZN01. Next base: position 13,617 of record CAYLZN010000085.1, read on the forward strand.
AGCTCGCGCGCCGCGATCTGCAGGAGCGCGTCGATGACCGTGTTGCCCGTCACGAAGATCCGGTCCTCCGGGGTGCCCTCTCGCAGCAGGTTCGCCCTGGCCCCGTCGGTGGGTGCGAAATGCCAGCGCGCGAGGCGCCCGGCGACGACGCGGTTCATCTCCTCCGGAAAGGGATTGTCGTAGTCCCAGGTTCTGAGGCCCGCTTCGACGTGGCCGAACGGGACGCGGCGATAGAAGCACGCCAGCGCGGTCACCAGGACCGTGGTCGTGTCGCCCTGGCCGAGCACGATGTCGGGCGCCTCGGTGGCGAGCGACCGGTCGAGGGCCGTGAGGAGCCTGGCCGTGAGCTCGGGCAGCGACTGGTCGGGTCGCATGAGGTCCAGGTCCACGTCGGGTTCGATGGCGAACAGGCGCAGGACCTGGTCGAGCATCTCGCGATGCTGGGCCGTGGCGAGGACGCGCACGTCCGCCCAGGACGTTCGGCGAAGTGCCTGGACGACCGGGGCCATCTTGATGGCCTCGGGACGCGTGCCCACGGTGCAGAGGATGCGGACGAGACTGGCCATGCGGGCCTGAGACGGCGGGAACTCCAGCGCGCTGCGTCGAGTCGCCGTCGGAGGAACGGGGAACTGTACTGGCGGGGTTTCCGGCTCGTCAAGGCGTGCGGCTCGCCGGCGTTTGTTGCCCGGAGGGATACCTCGGAGCCAGTCCCTCACTCATGCAGCCAACGGTCTGCTTCACGACGGACTTTTTCGCAAGACCAACCTCAGCCCGCCCATTATCTGCCTTCTGGTGGCGTGGCACCGAAACTGCTGAACTTACGGCCAGCACCGTGCTGGCGGCCCTGCGCGAGGTCCGAAGACTGCGCCACACCTCCAGATCGCAGGCGAGCCAGCCCGTGCACGCACGGCGAACGGGCGCCGTCGGGCCTCAGGGCCCGCGGTGTGTCTCGAAGCCGTGGGAACGGATGCCATGCGACCGGGGGGAAGTCACTCACGCGGCCCCTGCCAGGGGGGAGGTCCAGTCGGAGGGTCGTGTGCCCTCCGGCACCTCTTCACCGTCGTCGCCTTCGGGCTCCTGCTGCTGAGCCCCGGCGCTGCTGCCCTCGCGTACGACGGGCCCGAGCCCGTGCTCTACGACAGGACGATCGACACCATCCGCGTCGTCATGACGACCCAGGGCAGGCTGCTCGAGGGCGGCTCGAGCCGCTTCACCCTGCTGGCGTACGTCCCGGTGGCGCAAAGCACCATCGATCAAGGCATCGACGTGGAGATTCGCAAGGCCAGTGCGGCCGGGACGAGCACGCTCGCCCGGTGCACGTACCAGCCTCAGTGGGCCGACATCGGCACCACGGTCGTCATCCCGTGTCACCGCTACCTCGTGGTGCCGGCCAGTGCGGCCGAAGGCGCCATCAGCGTGTACCCGTACGTACTGCGCCGTTCGAGCGACACCGCGACGCAGAAGGTGCACGACGGCGCTCCGTTCAAGGTGCCGGTGTCGTTCACGGTCGACGACACGTTCGAGGAGAACGACGGCAGCACCAGGGCGACGCCCCTTGGCCTGGTCAACCGCGTGGCCTTTGCGGATCTCGTGTCGCGCGACGCGGACTTCTTCCGCTTCACGGTACCCTCCACGCACGAAATGGTGGAGGTCGGCCTCGAGTTCTGGCACGGGGCCGCGGACCTCGACCTGTGGGTCTATGACACGGCCGGGCAGATCGTGGGGATCAGCGACGGCTACGAGGACCGCGAGCAGGTCGTCTTCGCCGCGGTGCCGGGCGCGGACTACATCATCCGGGTCGTGAACTTCACCGATACGCCGGCGTTTTTCGACCTGGTGGTGGCGACCAGTGCCAGGTCCAGGGTGACGATCACGTCGGGGCCCGCAGGCAGCCCCAACCCCGCGTCGCCGCAGTCGCTGGTGACCCTCTCGGCCGAGGCCGTGGACGGTGACGGCAGCCCGCTCAGCTACGAATGGCAAGTCACCTGCGCCGGGCTGCCGACTTCGGGCACCCTGCAGAACCCCACGGCCCGCGAGCCCGGGTGGGTCACCCCGGTCAATGCCACCGGTGTGCAGCAGGCCTGCCTCGTGAGTGTGACGGCTCGCAGCGGTGTGGCCCAGAGCGAGACGGCCTCCGCCGTCTTCTACGTGGACCCCTCCCTCGACGAGATCGCGGTGACCGACGGGCCATCGGGCACACCAAACCCGGTGCCATCGCAAGGTCTTTCGCTGCTGAGCGTGGCCGCGTTCGATTCACTGGGCCACCCACTCGCCTACGAGTGGCGTGTCTTCTGCCCGTGGACGTTCTCGACGGGCCAGTTGTCGGATGCCTTCGCGCAGGCGCCAACCTGGCGCGCCCCGCTCAACAGCGCGCCCACCGACATGCCGTGCACGATCGAAGTGACGGTGTCCGACGCCTTCCATCACCGCACGTCCGCGTCGTTCGTCCAGCAGGTCGCCCCCGAGGATATCGTGTCGGTCACCACCGGGCCCACGGCCGCGCCGAACCCCGTGCCCTCGGGTGGCGCGGTGTCGTTGTCGGCGACCGGCCACGACGCGCACGGGCATCCCCTCAGCTACCTCTGGTCGGCCACGTGTCCGACGGGGAATGCCGGGAGTTTCGTGACATCCGCCGACCAGCAGACACCCACCTGGGTGGCCCCCTCCAACCTCACCGGGCTGGCCATCGCGTGCGGCCTCACGGTGCGCGCCAGCGATGCCTTTGGCAACAGCGACGCGCGAACGATCACCGTGATGGTCAACTCGGTGCCCGACGAGGTGACGATCCTCGCGGTCGGACCGGTCGGCCCCGCGGGTCCGGTGGATTCCGGC
>CAYLZN010000085.1:16458-19060 GCA_964387935.1 uncultured Vicinamibacteraceae bacterium
CGGCAGCCTGGCGGTCTCAGCGACGGCGCTCGATTCACTGGGTCACACCCTCTCGAGCACGTGGCAGGCCACGTGCCCGGGTCTGACGAACGGAGGGGCGTTCGTCCCTGGTCCTGGCGCGCTCGGTGCCACCTGGCAGGCGCCGGTCAACATCAGCGGCGCGCCGCGCAGTTGCGTCATTCAGGTGACGGTGGGCGACACGCACGGCCGTTCGGCGACCTCGTCGTTCGAGCAGATCGTGTCCCAGGCGGCCCATACGCTGTCGTTCACGGACGGCCCCGGCGGTACGCCCGGTCTTGTCGTGTCGGAGGGACTGGTTGCCACCTCCCTGGGTGTCGTCGACTCTTACGACCACCCGCTCACGTTCGAGTGGACGGCCTCGTGTCCGACGTTGCCCACGTCCGGCACCTTCCTGCCGGACCCGTTCGCGCGCACGCCGTCCTGGAGGGCACCGGAGAACCTCACGGGAGCCTGGCAGACCTGCACGTTGCAGGTCACCGTGCGCGAAACGGAGGGGTTGTCTGTCACCGGATCCCACGTCGTGACCGTGAACCTCGCCAACGACGCGGTGACCATCACCAGCGGTCCGACGCCTGCGACCGCGACGACGCTGGCCTCCGGGGACGTGCTGGGGTTCTCCGCTGCAGCCGAGGACGCCTACGACCATCCCCTGACGTACGCGTGGCAGGCGCTCTGCACTGGCATCGCGGGCGCATCGGGGTTCTTCGACCCGGCGGCGTCGCCGTCGCCGTCGTGGACCGCGCCGGAGAACCGGACCGGCGCCGAGCAGACCTGCACGATCTCGGTCACCGCGAGCGATGGATTCGCTCACCAGGCGACCGCATCGGTCGCGATCCGGCTCGCGTCGGTGCCTGATGCGATCACGGTGGAGTCCGGTCCCAGCGGCTCGGCCGACCCGGTGCCGGCTGGCAGCGCCGTTCCGCTCGTCCTCTCTGCCGTGGACTCGCTCGACCATGCGCTGCAGTTCCTCTGGTGGGCCTCGTGCCCGGCCCTCGGGAGCAGCGGCACGTTCAACCCGTCGTCCGGTGTGCGCCAGCCGACGTGGACCGCCCCCATGAACCGCACGGGCAGTCAGCAGTCCTGTACGCTGAGCGTGAAGATCAGCGACGGTCGCGGCATCTCCCTGACGCGCTCCTTCGTGCAGCGCGTGGACACCGTGCCCCACACCATCGCGATCACCCAGGGACCGACCGCCGTGCCGACCACGGTGGCTTCCCGCGGCGCCGTGGAACTCACCCTGCAGGCGTCGGACTCGTGGAACCATCCGCTCCAGCGCCAGTGGCAGGCCGTGTGCCCGGCATCGCTCGGCGCGGGGTCGTTCGCCCAGTGGCCGTACTACGACGCCATGATGTGGACGGCGCCAGCCAATCTGACAGGCGTGGACCAGACCTGCACGATCACGGTGACCGTGTCGGACTCCGGCGGCGAGTCGGCGACGGCCAGCGTGAACGTCGTCGTGCAGGCCGCCGTCGACAAGGTCACGATCACCGACGTCTCGGCCAATCGCACTACGGTGGGATCCGGCGGCCTCGTCACGTTGAACGCCACCGCCGAGGACACGTTCGACCACCCGCTCGACTACTTCTGGTCCGCTCGATGCGGCGCCATCGGCGACGGTCAACTGCTGCCGGGGCCCGCCGCCGCCACGGTCACGTGGAAGGCCCCTGTCAACGGCGGCGCGGGCGCCGTGTCGTGCTCGATCAGCGTCACCGCTTCCGATGGCCAGGGGCAGAGTGCCACCTCCTGGCTCGATGTGGTGGTGCTGCCAGCGAACACCATCACCCTGACCCTTGGCCCAGGGGTGCCGAGCGGTCCCATTGAACCCGGTTCCACGGTCACGCTGAACGCGATCGCGAGCAATACGGCGGGGCTCCCCCTGACCTATGCCTGGACGGCCACGTGCAACGGCCTGTCTGGCGGAGGGCACTTCGACACCCCGTCGGCTGCGACGGCGACGTGGACGGCACCGCTCAATGTGACGGGGGCCGAGAAGACGTGCTCCCTCGCCGTCACCGTCACCGACCCCAACGGCGAGCAGGCCAGCCGATCCGTCGACGTGCGCGTCTCGACGCAGAACACCGTCACGATCACGGCGCCGGTGTCCTCGAGCCAGAACCCGGTCGCCTCCGGGTCGAGCACGCGCGTCCAGGTGGAGGCGAGCGACGCCGGCAGCCGGCCGCTGTCGTATCAGTGGTCGGCCGCCTGTCCGGGATCGTCGAGCGGCAGCTTCGACACACCTGCGGCCGCGGCGGCTACGTGGACGGCGCCTGTCAACCGCACGGGGTCGGACCTCACCTGCACGGTGCAGGTCAAGGTCACCAACGACCAGGGGCAGTTCCGCATCAGCACGATCTCGCAGGTCGTCACGACCGTACCCCAGAGCTTCAGCTTCGACGCCGGACCGTTGGGGGCCCCCAATCCGGTCGTCTCGGCCGGTGTCGTCCAGCTCTCGGTCACCGTGAACGACGCGTGGGGGCGTCCGCTGGGGCTCACGTGGACCGCGGCGTGTCCCGCGCTGGCGACACCAGGCAGCTTCGACGACGCCGTTCGCAGCAACGCCAGATGGACGGCTCCGGCAAAC
>CAYLZN010000086.1:0-16938 GCA_964387935.1 uncultured Vicinamibacteraceae bacterium
GCCGCTGGGTGACCGCTTCCGATCTCGAGGGGCCCGACCCGCCCGGTGAGGACACCGGCGCGAGCTGGTTCGACGCGCGTGGCGGATGGCAGCACCCGCCCGGGGAGTGGCCCACGGCCGACCCCGAGGCGCTCCTGCTCGGGGCGGAGGTCCATCAGGCGCTCCTCGAGGCGATCGACCAGCTGCCCGACGGCCAGCGAGCCGTCGTGACGCTGAGGGACGTCGAAGGTCTCGATGCCCGGGAGGCGTGTAACATTCTCGGCATCAGCGAGACCAACCAGCGGGTGCTCCTGCACCGCGGCCGCACCCGGATTCGCACGGTGCTGGCGGACGCGCTGGCCCGGAGAGGCCGCTAGCCGGGGTCGAATCGAGCCATCCATGCTGACCTGCCGCGACGTCACCGAACGCGTCACCGACTATCTCGAGCGCGACCTGTCCTGGTGGGGCCGCCTGCAGGTCCGCCTGCACCTCGCGATGTGCGCGGTGTGCCGCCGGTACGTCGGCCAGATGCGAACGACGACCGAGCTGTTGCACCACCTGAAGGAGCAGCGGGAGCAGCCGGCGTCGATCGATCCCGCACTTCGCGATGCGTTTCGCGCGCAGCGCGACTCGCAGGCCCCGCGCTGACGTTCTCCATCCAGCGGCGCGTCCGCGCCGCTGCGCCGCCTCGACGCTCGGCGAGGCGCAGCAGATCGGCCGGGACGTCCACATCGGACCAGGGATCGAGCAGCTCGACGTCGAGTCCCGCGGCCCGTGCCCGGTGAACGGTTTCGGCGAGCACCGTGCCGGTGCCCCACGCGACACCGCGGAACAGCTCCGGGTGGCGCCGCTTCAGTCCTATCAGGTAGTACCCCCCATCGTGGGCCGGTCCCAGGACCAGACGATCGCCCGGCGTCCGCAGCCAGGCGACGGCCCGCTGCAGCAGCCGAGCGGGGAGATCGGGCAGGTCGGAGCCGACGAGGACGATGCCATCCACGCCGGGTTTCAGCAGGTCCTCCACCGCGCCCGTGAGTCGGGCGCCGAGGTCTCCGGGGCGCTGCGGCACCAGCGTCACGCGGCCGGTCGTTCGCCGCCGGATCTCATCGCGCGCCTCGACGGGCTCGAAGACCACGGCCCGCGACGTGTGAGGGACCAGGCGGAGGACGGCGAAGGTGTCGTCGAACAGGGCGGCACGCAGGGCCTCGTGCCCCGACGGGTCGAGATGGCCTGCGAGCCGGCTCTTGCCGGGCGCGCTCGGGGCCCGCGCGACCATCGCCAGCACGACACGCGCGAGGCGGCGGGGAGCCGAGGGCCTTGCCATCACCCCATCACCGTGAGGTCGCGTCGGCGACGTCGTTGAGTGACCAGTCGTAGTCGAGGAAGGCGATGCGTGTCTTGCCCGCCTCCGCGATTGTCCGGGCGTTCGCCGGTCCGTGCTTCAGGACCAGGCCGAGCAGGGCACGGTCGATTCCGGTGCGGCTGGCGGGACCCTCCGGTCCATACCGCGCCTCGAAGTCGCTCCCGAACCACTTGAAGATGCTCGACAGCCGAAGGGTCGAGCCCGAGACGACCAGGCCCCGCGGGCTCGCGAGGTACCGCGTCGTCGCGGCGTCGAGCTGCTGGTCGAGCGATGCCGCGCGATACGGCTCCGCGGCGAGCGGGGGACAGCCCACCGAGGCGCAGTTGATCGCCAGGTGCATCCGTGGCTCCTGGAACTGCGGCCTGAGGATCCGATGCTCGATGTCGTCGAGCGTCACCTCCCGTCCTGCCGCCCTCCACTTCAACCCGGTCCAGACGCCGTCGATCTGACGGATGCTGTTGCGCGGATAGAGGCTCATCCAGCTGCCCTGGATCGGGTAGTGATCCACGATCGCCCGCAGTGTGAACACGTTGTAGGCGTTGATCCAGAATGCCAGCCGCTCGGCCCGCGCCCACGACGCCTCGTCGGCGGCAGACACGGCGCCGAAGGAGGCGACCACCTGGTCGAGATCCGCGCGGTTGGCGCCGAGCGCGGCGTAGTCCACGCGCGCGCCACGCACGTGCCTCTGGAGCACGGACGCATAGCGGGCGTAGTGGTGGTCGAACGAGGCCGTGCTCGACGCTCCGAGGCCGGCGCTCGAGGTGAGGGCGAAGACGAGGGGCACGATCAGGGCACGAGCGGGCACGTCCGGTCCTTTCCTGGCGAGAGGGAGGGTGATGCCCGGCTCACGCGCCACGCGAGCGACGTGAGCCGGGCCGGGGACCTACTTGCCGGCCAGCGACGTCCAGGCCCGATCCGCCTTCGCGATCGTCCCGGCCTTGTCCTTGTCGAACATGGCCTTCGCACCGGCGTCCGAGAACAGATAGGCGCGGCCGTTGTGGATGGTGAAGAGCGCGGGGTCGGACGCGAGCTTCATGTTCTGGGCGACCGCCGTGGCGCACCATCCGTCGTAGGCGGGGACGTAGCTGGCCGGGGCGGCGTCGAACATCCTCTTCGCCTCGGCGTTCGAGAAGTGATACGTCTTCCCCTTGTACGTGCTCTTCTGGCTCGGGTCGCCCTTCATGGCCTGATTCATCGCCACGTAGGCGACCGGGCAGTATCCACCGAGGGCGACGTCTCCGGCCTGCGTGGCCGCCGGCGCGCCGCTCTGGGCGACGGCCGCGACGAGGGATGCGGTGGCCAGCAGGCCACAGACGAGGACGGAACGGACGAGGGTCTTGAGCATGGGCTGGTACTCCTTCTCACGCCGACGCCGAGGGCGGGCGCCAGGCCACGCGATCCGCGCCACGCGAACCGCGTTCGGCATCTGGCGTTCAGTCCCGCGGCACGGCCCCGCCGTTACACCGGGCGGCTAGCGTCGCCACGCGAAGACCCGCTCGAGGACTCGGCGCACTCGTGGCGTCACCTTCGAGCGCCGGTACGCGTCCCCCAGCTTCCGCAGGACCTCGACCTGCGTCGGGTAGGGATGAATCGTGCCGGACAGCGCGGCGGCCCCGAGCCCGGCGGTCATCGCGAGCGCGAGCTCGCCGATCATCTCTCCGGCGTGCCGCGCGACGATGGTGCCGCCGAGGATGCGCCCGCGGTGATCCACGTGCAGACGCGCGAAGCCGTGCGTGTCGTCTTCGAGGACCGCCCGATCGACGTCTTCGAGCCCGAGGTCGAGGGTCTGGACGCGAAGTCCGCGCGCCCGCGCCTCTGCCTCGTACAGGCCGACGTGCGCCACCTCCGGGTCCGTGTACGTGCACCACGGCATGGTCAGCGCGCTCGCCTTCCGCCGCCCGAAGAACAGCGCGTTCTGGATCACGATCCGCGCCATGGCGTCGGCCGCATGCGTGAACTGATGCGGGGAGCAGACGTCACCCGCGGCGTAGATGCGCGGATTGGTGGTCTGCAGGGTGTCGCTGACCGTGACGCCCCGGGAGGTGGAGGCCACGCCGGCGGCGTCGAGCGCCAGGCCCTCGATGTTCGGCGCGCGCCCGACCGCGACCAGGATCTCGTCGGCGTCGACCGACTCGGCGCCCTGGCCGCGCTCGAAGTGCAGGCGCGTGCCCGCCGGCGTTCGCTCGACCGCGGTGAGCCGCGCGCCCAGCCGCAAGCGGATCCCCTCGCGCTCGAGCTGCGACTGGACCACGCGTGCCGCGTCCGGATCCTCGCGGGGGAGGATGACCGGATCGAGGCTGACGATGGTCACGGCGCTGCCGAAACGGGCAAAGGCCTGGGCCATCTCGCACCCGATGGGACCGGCACCCACGACGGCGAGCCGCCGCGGCAGCGCCGTGAGGCCGAAGAGCGTTTCGTTGGTCAGGTAACCCGTCTCCGCCAGGCCCGGGATGGGGGGCGCCGACGGTCGCGCCCCGGTGGCGATGACGGCGCGCGAGAAGCGAAGATGCCGGCCGCCGACCGCGACGGCATCGCGGCCCTCGAAGCGTGCATCGCCCAGGTACACGTCGACACCGAGATCGCGGAAGCGGCGCGCCGAGTCGTGGGCCCCGATGTCGGCCCTGCGCGCGCGCATCCGGTTCATGACCCCGGCGAAGTCCACGCCCTCGTCCCGGGGCCGCACCAGCCCGAACGCCGCCGCACGCCGCGCGTCGGCGATGACGCGGGCTGCGTGAATCAGGGCCTTGGACGGCACACACCCGTAGTTGAGGCAGTCGCCGCCCAGGAGACGCCGCTCGACCAGCGCGACGCGAGCGCCGAGGCCCGCCGCACCGGCGGCCGAGACGAGGCCCGCCGTGCCGCCGCCGATCACCACCAGGTTGTAGGTGCCCTTCGGCTCGGGGTCGACCCAGTCCGCCGGGTGGACGAGGGAGGCCAGTCGGCGATCGTGATCGTCGGTGGGCAGCAGTCCCGGAAACGGGCCGGCCGCGTGCGTGGTGAACAGGGGCTGCCGGACGGTCATCGTGACTCCATGCTCCCAGATTGAGGTGTCAGCGACCGAGCAAGGGCGGCCCGAGCCGTCCGCGTCACCACGATCGCCACCGCGAGGCTGGCCCCCAGGCCAAGCCAGTAGGTCCAGCTCGTCGCCGCGCCCGTACCGCCGCGCGCCAGCTCAGACGCGCTGGTGATCAGCGAGCCGAGATACACGTACAGGATCGTCCCCGGCAGCATGCCCAGCCACGACGCCGCGACGTAGTCGCGCAGCCGGACACGGGTCAGGCCGAGAGCATAGTTCAGCACCGTGAACGGAAAGAGCGGCGACAGCCTGAGGAGCAGCACGATTCTGAACCCGGCGCCTCCCACGGCTCGATCGACCGCGTCGAACCGTGGAAGCGCGGCCAGCCGCCCGGCCACCCATCGCCGCGCGGCCGTGCGGCCCAGGAGGAACGCGCACGTCGCAGCCAGGACGCTCACGGGCGACACGAGCAACGTTCCGACCACGGGGCCGTAGACGAACCCGGCGCCCAGCGTCAGGAGGGCGCCAGGCAGCATGCCCACCGTCGCCACGAGATACGCTCCCGCGAAGACCGCGGCGCCGACGGCGCCCGCGGCCTGAATCCAGGTGACGAGGCCCACGCCCCACTCCGCCAGGGGGAGCTGCCGCGCCATGAGCAGGATGGCCACAGCCGCGCCAAGGCCCAGGATGAATCGATACTTGATCGGCATGAGGTTGCGCCCCGGCCGCGCCCGGCGGCTGCCCGTCAGTCCGCGCCGGGCCTGAAACGTTACGCACCTCGCGGCCGGAGGCGAGGTGTAACGCGCGGGGCATTCGTGAGACCCTTGCCGGGATGGTACCGGCATTGATGGCCCAAGGGGGAGACGACGATGGCCTGGATTGAGACGATCGCGCCCGAGCAGGCGCAGGGGGAACTGGCGGAGCTGTACCGACGCATCGCGGGTGCGCGAGGCGGCGTCGCGGACATTCATCGGGCGCAGTCGCTCAATCCCCGCGTGCTGGCGGCCCATTTCGAGCACTACAAGGCCATCATGTTCCAGCCCTCGCCGCTGTCCCGTGCGCAGCGCGAGGCGCTGGCCGTCGTCGTCTCACGGGCGAATGGCTGCGAGTACTGTGTGGGGCATCACGCCTCGGCCCTCGCGCAGCTTCCGCCCGAGGCGCTCGATCCTCGACTGGAAGCGTGGGCCACGCGGGTGGCCCGCACGCCCGAGCAGTGCGCGGCGGCCGATTTGGAGGAACTCCGCGCGATCGGTCTCAGTGAGCGGGCCATCCTCGACGCCATCCTGACCGTCGCGTACTTCTCGTTCGCCAATCGTCTGGTGCTGGCAACCGGGCTGGCCCTCGAGTCGGGCTACGAAGCCACGTGCCGGCCGGAGTAGCGCCGGATCCGCTGTTGCCGTCCGCTTCGACAGGGTCATCCGCGCCGCCGCTCAGCGGCCTCGAGATCCGGCACCGCACCGGGGCCGTCGTCGCCGCGCTGGCCCTGATGACCGCGGCGTTCGTGCTCAGCAAGACGGCTCGCGATGCGCTCTATTTCCGCTCGGGCGAGCTCGTCGACTTGCCTTGGGCCTACATCGGCCAGGCCACCCTCTCGCTGCCCGTGGCGCTGGTTACACTGTCGGCCATGCACCACATTGGCGGGCGTCGGATGCGCGTCCTTGCTCCGCTCGCGGCTGCCGCCGGCCTTGCGGCGCTGTCCGCCTGGGCCCGGCCAGGGGCCGGGCCGGGCATGACGATCGTGTTCATGTCCATCCCGCTCGTCTTTGGCGTGCTGTTCTCGCTCGCGTGGCTGCTGCTGGCAGACCTGTTCGGAGGCTCGCCTTCGAGTGTGCTTCCCGGCGCGTACGCCAGCGTCGGGGCGGGCTCGCTGGCGGGCGGAGCGATCGGGGCCCTCGCGGCCAGGACCGCCGCCGTCCTCGTCGCGCCACAGGTCCTCTTCCTCGCCGCGGCGGCTGCCATGGTTCTGGCGGCGGTCGTCATGGGCCTGGCCCAGGCCAGGTATCCCTCCCGTTGTCACGTCGTCCCACGACGCCCGAACCCACGGCCCATGCCGCTTCGCGCCGTGACGGCAGCACGCGTGCCGCTGCTGCTGGCCATGGCGATGGCCGCTGCCCTGTCGGGCCTGCTCGTGGAGTTCCTGTTCTACGCCGCGGCCAGTCGCAGCGTATCTGCGGGCGGCCCTCCGTTGCGGCTGTTTGCCGACGTGTATCTGGGGCTCAATCTGGTGGCGCTGGTCGTGCACGTCTTCGCCCTGCCGCGGCTCCAGCGAAGGCTGGGCACGGGAGGTTCGCTCATGGTCCTGCCCTCAGCCGTCCTCCTCCTGACGCCCGCGGCGCTGTGGATCGTGTCGCCCGCGGCGAGGGCGATGCTTCGCCTGACCGAGGGCGGCCTCAAGTCCTCCATTCACAGGGTCGCCTGGGAGCAGGCCTTCGCGATGGTGGCACCCACCGAGCGACCCGCCGCGAAACTGCTGGCCGAGGGCACGGCTGCACGCCTGGCGGAGGGCGTCGGCGGCGCCGTGCTGCTCTGGGCGCTCTGGTCCGGCAGCAGACCGGACCCGGACGTGGGCACCGCCATTCTGTGGGCGGGTGGTCTGCTGCTCGCGTGCGGTCTGGCCTGGGTCCTGGCCACCGTCGCGTTCTGGCGCCGGTTCCACCGGGAGGCGGGAGGCGGGACGTCAACCCTGGTGCGGGTGCCCGACTCCTGACCGATCGTCGCGGCCCTCGGTGAGGGTCTCGAGTAGCCGGCGCCCCCAGCGATCAGGGGCACTCCGCGCACAACCTCCGGTAGGACCGGGCGACCAGGTACCCGAGCAGCAACCACCCGATGACGAGCACGAGGTTGATCAGCGCGAACTGCCTCACCGTGAGGGTGGCCCAGGCGGTGCCGGCCAGCACGACGCCGGCGGCGATCATGTCGCCGGCGCGCACGAAGAAGGTGTCCATGGCCTGCTTGGCCTTGTACTTCTCCTCGCGCGACGTGGGCAGCCAGAGGAGCTGTCGTCCCGTGTTCATCAGCGAGTAGTCCGTCGCGTTCTCGACGGTCTTCATCCAGCGAATCGCCGTGAACCCCACGCCCATGGCCATCAGCCCGTACGCGCCGAGCGCGACGAGTGGCAGCGCGAGCACGGCACCGGCCGTGCCGGCACGCCGCACGATCCGTGAAACCAGCAGACTCTGGATGGCGACGGCGAGGACGTTGACCCAGAAGAAGTACTCACCGTAGAAGCTGCCGACGAAGGCGCCGACATCCGGCGCCTGCCCGTCCCGGACGGCGATCGCGGCGGCATCGAGGACGCCACGGCTGACGATGTACTCGCCCATGGTGTTGACGATGTTCAGGCTCAGCAGGAACAGAGCGACCCAGCAGAGGAAGGGGCTCGACCAGACGAGGTCGAACCCCCCGCCGGACTGGAGCGAGGGCGTGGGCTCGTGGTCCACACGCGGAAGCCTCGCGAGGCGGCGGTCGATTGCGACGTACAGCGCGAGGTGAACGATCAGGACCAGGAGGGCGATGTGGAGCATGCCGATCGGGGTCGTGCCCGCATCGAAGAGCCGCTGGGCCAGCTTCGCGCCCACAGGGGCGCCCACCGTGGCGCCGATGGCGAGGAGAGGAAACAACCGCTCGCCCGCCTCCCGGCTGAACACGTCGTTGGCGTACGACCAGAACTGGGCGATGGTGCTGAGGCTGAAGATGCCGACCCACACGTAGAAGAGGAAGCCGAGCATCGGTGCGCCGACGCGAAGACCCACGGCGAACATCTCGACCTGGACGGCGAAGAACAGGACGATTCCGGCCAGGAGCGCGCGCCGCCCCACCCGGCTGACGAACCACCCGTAGGCCGGCACGAACGCCGTCAGCGTCAACGCCTGCGCGGCCGACGCGTACGACTTCATCTCCGCGCCGCCGGCGGTGAGGATCAGCGGCTCGCGCACGGTCTTGAGCACGTAGTAGGCGACGAGCAGCAGGAACAGGTTCGCCATCAGCAGCAGGGTCAGGGCTCCCTCCCCGGCCCTGACGTCGCCGAAGGCGCGGAGGAGGCGCTCCGCCCACCCGGCCCGGGCGTCGGCCGGCCACGCCGTGTGGCTCGGCCGGATCATCGAACCGTGCAGATCGGCGTGGCGCGTCGGCGTCGGCATGCTGCCCGTGAGTCCGCCCCCCGGCCACGTCGTTACACCCGAGTGTGGGTCAGGACGAGCCGGACGGCAGCGCCAGTTCCGACAGCCTGCACGCGGCGGCTCGCGCGCGAGCGCGGATCTCGACGGCGAGATCCACTCCGCGCCAGGTCAGTCCGCCCAGCGACGGTCGGCCCGCGTCGGCGAGGCCGATCAGGCGGCAGCGGTCGTCGGCATCCGTGCACAACACCACATCGGCGCCGGCGCGTTCGAGCCGCGCGAGTGTACCCCTGATGGCCATGTCCGGGATGTCCGCGTCACTGGGAGCGAGCAGCAACGGCTTCGCTCCATGGCGGGCGACGCGCGCGCACACGACGCCGAGGTCGGTTGGCCGGTCGGACGCGGACAGCGGCACGAGTTGGACGTCGGCGGCCAGCCGCTCCAGGACGGCGGGGCCGAGCTCGGGGCATCGGAGGGGCACGAGACCCTGGAGGCCGGGCGCCGCGGCCAGGGCCGCGCGGAGACGATCCATTCCGCGATTCGCGCCGTGGGGCTCACGCCCTGACGGCGGATCCTCCGACGTCGGCGTCACGATCAGGGCTGGAGTCGGGCGCGCGTACTCGCGGGCCATCCGTTCCGGATCGCCTCCGCTCAGGTAACGCGACAGCAGCCACAGGTTGCGTCGGCTTCGCGCCAGCCATCCCTCGCGCGTCCAGCGGCGGGCCGATGTGAGGAGCGGCAGCGGGCTTCGCCACGGCCTGGCCAGCCGGGCCAGATTCCGCGCCAGCTGTACGTCCTCCATCAGCGGGAGGTCCGGGTAGCCGCCGACGGCCTGGAAGCGATCGCGACGAACGAACAGGCCCTGGTCGCCGTACGGCAGCGACCAGATGGCCACCCGCGCGCGTACGCCGCCTTCCAGCAGGCGCGCCTGCCACGCCGGGCTGTCCAGCGCGAACTGGAAGCAGCCCCACGAGGCGCCGCGTCCGGCCGCCGTCTCGACAATTTCGTCCACCCATCCACGGGGCAGCCTGCAATCCGCGTGCAGGAACAGCAGCCACGGCGCCCGGGTTCGTCCGGCCGCGGCGTTCATCTGCCGTGCCCGGCCTCGCGCGGACGCCACCCAGTGAACCGCGGGATGGGCACGCTGCAGCTCGTCGAGCGCGTCGAACTCGTCGCCGGGCACGGCCACGACGCGCTCGACGCCTTCGGCGGCGCCGGTGTCCGAGAGCAGGCGGTGCAGCAGGTGGGCGTCACGTGCCAGGGCCGGGATACAGACCGCGAGCGGGCTGTCGGACATCCTGGAGTCGGGCTCGGGGATCCTCGTGGACACGTGGCGAACGTCCCCATGCCTCAGCGCGTCGACACCGGTCGTGGCGGGTCGGTTCCGCCGAGGGAGGTGATGATGGGACAGCCGAGAAGCTTATCGCACGTGGAACGGCCCGGCGCGGCCTGTTGTGGCGCCGGGTATACTCAAGTATGCTCTTGAGCACTTGATCAAGTCGCCCATTCCCCGGTCCTCCCTGAGGGCTTCGGTCTACGGGCACATCGCCCGGATCGGACAAGCCGCGTCCAGTGCCAGCCGCCTCGAACTCCTCGACCTGCTGTCGCAGGGGCCGCGGACGGTCGAGGCGCTGGCCCGCGCGGTCGGGCACAGCGTGGCCGCGACCTCGCATCATCTCCAGGTGCTCCGGCGCGCCCGCCTGGTCGAGGCCGAGAAGTCAGGGCTGTACGTCACCTACCGCCTCGCCCATCCTCGCGTCGAGGCCTTTCTGCTCGACCTGCGCGCGCTGGCCGAGTCGCGCCTGTCGGAGATCGCGCAGGTGACGCGGGAATACCTCGAGACGCGCGGTGCCCTCGAGCCGGTGGACGACGAGGAGCTGGCGCGGCGGGTACGGGCCGGCGAGGTCACCGTCATCGACGTGCGGCCGCGGGAGGAGTACGACGCCGGCCATCTGCCCGGTGCGGTATCGATGCCGCTGGCCGACCTGCCAGCCCGCACGCAGGAGTTGCGGAAGCGACGGGACGTGGTGGCCTATTGCCGCGGTCCCTACTGCGTGATGGCGCTGGACGCCGTCGACCTGCTGCGTCGGCGCGGCTTCCGGGCGCATCGCCTGGAGCGGGGCGTGGCGGAGTGGCGGGCGCGCGGATGGCCGGTGGAAACCGGCGACGCCCGTCGCCAGGGCGGACGGGTGTGAAGGGACGGAGCGCTTCCGCGGGCGCATGCCACGCGGACACGCGCCGTGTGTGAGGATGGCCATGGCCAGGACTCTGTTCATCATCAACGATCCCCCGTACGGCACCGAGCGTGCCTACAACACCCTCCGTCTCGCCGGCGCCCTGGCGAAACGCGAGGGGCAGGACGTCAGGGTCTTCCTGATGGGCGACGCGGCGAGTTGTGCGAGAAAGGACCAGAAGGTGCCGCAGGGCTACTACAACCTCGAGCTGATGCTGCGCGCCGTGACCAGGCAGGGCGGAGAGGTCGGGGTCTGCGGCACCTGCATGGACGCGCGTGGCCTGAGCGACCCGGAACTGAGCGACGGCACCCGCCGCAGCACGCTCGAGGAGCTCACCGACTGGACCCTGTGGGCGGACAGGGTCGTCACGTTCTGAGCGCGAGAGCCGGGAGGAGGGAACGCCGATGCGCGTCGTCATCGTAGGCGGGGGCGTTGGCGGGCAGGTCGCCGCCAACGAGCTGCGGCGGCGCCTGCCCGCCGAGCACGGCGTGACGGTGGTCGAGCAGAGCCGTGAGCACGCGTTCGCACCGTCTTTCCTGTGGGTGATGACCGGCGAACGGCAGCCCGGTCAGGTCACCCGTCCGCTTCGCGATCTGCTGCACCCGGGCGTCGAACTGATCCAGGGCCGCGTCGAGGGCATCGACCTCGTCCACCGGCGCGTCCGACTTCCGCGCGAGACCGTCGACTACGACTATCTCGTGGTCGCGCTCGGCGCGGAACTGGCGCCCGCCCGCATCCCGGGGCTCGCCGACGCCGCGCACACGTTCTACACCCTGGACGGCGCCAGCCGCCTCCGGACCGCGCTCGCGACGATGGGCGGCGGCACGGTGGCCGTCGTGGTGAGCGCGTTGCCCTACAAGTGCCCGGGGGCGCCGCACGAAGCGGCCATGCTCATCGCCGACGTCATGCGCCGGCGTGGCCTGGCGAGCCAGGTGCGGGTGCAGCTCTTCACGCCCGAGCCGCAGCCGATGCCGGTCGCCGGACCGGAGCTCGGCGACGCCGTGCGGCAGATGCTCGACCAGGGCGGGGTCACGTTCCACCCCGGGCACAGGCTGACGGCCGTCCGGGGCGACGTCCGCGAGCTGGCGTTCGACGGGCGACCACCGGTCCCGTACGACCTCCTCGTCGCCATTCCCCCGCACCAGGCACCCGCCGTCGTTGCGGAAGCCGGGCTCGCGAACGAGAGCGGCTGGATTCCCGTGGACCGGCGGACGCTGACGACGTCGCACGACCGCGTGTTCGCCATCGGCGACGTGACCGCCGTGCCGATTCCGGGCCGGTGGAAGGTGGACGTGCCCCTGATGCTGCCCAAGGCCGGCGTGTTCGCGCACGGGCAGGCGCTCGTCGTCGCCGAGCGTATCGCCGCCGGGATCGCCGGCACCTCTGCGGCCAGGGCGTTCTCCGGCGACGGGTTCTGCATGCTCGAAGCCGGCGGCGGCCGGGCCGGCATGGCGTTCGGGGACTTCTTCCACGAGCCGGCGCCCGCGGTCCAGGTCAAGCCGATCGGACGGACATGGCACCTCGGCAAGGTGTTGTTCGAGCGATGGTGGCTCGCCCGATGGGGCGTCCACCGCCGACTCCTGAAGTCGACGCTGACGGCTGGTGGCCGGGTGGCGGGCATGCCCATGGATCTGTAATCGCGGTGGTCGCCACGGCGTGCCCGTTCTGCGGCGGGACTGCTCGCGACCGGTCGCGCATCGAAGGGGAGCCGCCCTCGTGACATCGTCTCCGGCACCGGTCGATCTCCTGGTGGTCGTGCTCGACCTCGCGGGCACGGCGGTCTTCGCCGTCAGCGGCGCGGGGGTCGGCGTGAAATACGGCCTCGATATCTTCGGGGTCTGCGTACTGGCCTTCGTGGCCGGCAGCGGCGGCGGCATGATGCGCGACCTGCTGATGGGCGCCGTGCCACCCCCCGGCCGTGAGCCAGTGGGAGTACATGGCGGTGGCCTTGCTCGCGGGCGTCGTCACGTTCCTGTGGCATCCGCGCGTGGAGCGCCTGCGCGCCCGATCCTGTTGTTCGATGCCGCCGGACTGGGGCTCTTCGCCGTGGCCGGGACCCAGAAGGCCCCGGCCTTCGGCTAGAGTGACCGACACCGAGCGACCACGTCCGATCCATCTGGCTCTCCTTCGACGATGCCCTGGCGGACCTCCTGGCAGGCGCGCCCGGCGTGCGGGGCGACCGTCATGCTGTATACCGCGTGTGAACCGGAATCGCGGCGCTGGCAGTTGACCGGGGAGCCGCAACGAAGCACTCTATCAACCGTTACCGCCCGGCCGTTCACTTGACCGCACACTCTTCGGGAAGAAGAAGCGCCGGCGCGCTGACCCCGAACACGGCGCGTCAGGCGTGTCCTCGTCACGGGGGTCGACGTCCAGATCGACTGGCTCGGGGGCACCACCGGCCCGGCCGGTGTTCTCGGCAACCGCAGCGACGGCACGATTGCGAGGGCGCGGTCACATGGCTGTCCTGGTTGAGGAGGGTGGTGAGCGTATGAGCCGTTCACGGGCTTCGACGTCCAGCGTCTCGAGACGGCTGGCCGGGGCAGGACTCGTCCTGATGTTCGGGGCCGGCGCGACGGCGCAGCCTGACCCGGTGCCGGCGATCCCGAACCTCGCGGGGAAGATCCTCACGGTCAAGGGACCGATCGACCCGGCGCAGGCCGGGCCGACACTCATGCACGAGCACATCTTCATCGAGTTCAAGGCGCCGAACACGGCTGGTGGCGCCGGCGTGACCGACGACGACCGGCAGCCGCCACCGGGGGCATCCGCACAGGGACAGGGCGCGGCCGTGGGCCGGGCCACGGGGTGGAATGTGCTCGACAACTTCGACGAACAGCTGGCCGAGGTGATGGCGTTCGCGAGGGCGGGCGGCGGCACCATCGTCGATACCACGAACTTCGGCCTCACCAGGAAGCCGGAGTGGCTGAAGCGGATGTCCGACGCCTCCGGACTGCACGTGGTGATGGGTGCCGGCTGGTACATGAGGACCCTGCACCCGCCGGACATGGATGTGCGGACCGTCGAGGAGCTGACCGACATCGTGGTGCGCGATGTCACGGTGGGCGCGCAGGGAACGAACATCCGGTCCGGCATCATCGGCGAAGTCGGCGTGGGCGTGTTCGGCCCACCGGCGCCGCTCACCGAGAACGAGCGCAAGAGCGTCCGCGCCAGCGCGCGCGCGTCACGCATCACCGGCGCCCCGATGACCCTCCACAGCTTCGCGCCTGCCGACGAGATGCAGCGGGTGCTCGACATCATCGCGTCGGAAGGCGTCGACCTGACCCGCGTCGTCATGGGGCATACCGGGACCGGGGACCTGGCGGCGATGAAGCGATACACGGATCGCGGCGCGTACATCGAATTCGATTACATCGGCAGCGGCAAGGGACCGGACAGCGGCCCGGCCCTCGCGCAGGCGGCCGACCGCCTCGCGACGAGTATCAAGACCCTCATCGATGGCGGCCTGACGGACCGGATCCTCGTCGCCCACGACGTCTGCACCCGGCCGCAGCTCAAGAGGAACGGCGGCGGCGGCTTCGACTACATCTCGACGGCGGTGATGCCGGCGCTCAGGGCCAAGGGCGTGAGCGAGGAGACGATCCGGACGATCCTCGTCGACAATCCACGTCGTGTCCTGACGTTCGTCGCTCCTCAGGCGGTGGTGAGCCGCCCGACACTCGGCGTCGAATGGTGAGACCATCAGTCGGCCCAAGGGGAGGTTCACGCATGTTCCACGTCCCGCGCGCCACCGTCGGTGCCGTCCTGCTCGCAGTCGTGATGCCGGGCACACTGACAGGGCAGCCCGACCTCGACAGCCGGGTTCGCGCGGTGCTCGATGCCCGCCGTGGCACCTGGCGCGACATGAACGTACCCGAGGTCGACGGCCGTCTGCTTCACGATCTGATCGTCAGGCACAACTACCGGCAGGCCCTCGAGATTGGCACGTCCACGGGGCATTCGGGCATCTGGATCGCCTGGGCTCTGGCGAAGACCGGTGGCAGGCTGATGACGATCGACGTGGACGAGCGTCGCCATCGGCAGGCACTGGCCAACTTCCGCGAGGCGGGCCTCGATGGCTACATCGATGCCCGGCTGGCCGACGCCCACGAGCTGGTGCCGCGTCTCGAGGGTCCATTCGACTTCGTCTTCATCGACGCCGACAAGGACTGGTACACGAACTACGCGAAGGCCGTGCTGCCCCGGCTGCGTGTCGGGGGCTGCCTGACCGCCCACAACGTCATGGAGGCGCGCGGGAGGCGTGGCGGCGGGATGACGGGCGACTTCTATCCGTTCATACGCGGCCTCGGCCATCTCGAGACGACGCTCGATTCGCGCGGTGGTGGAATGTCGATCAGCTTCAAGCGGGCCGTCCAGTGAGCCCGGCCTGCACCAGGTGGCCGAACGGGTTCAAGGCGTTCGGTCCACTCGACCATGGCCGGCGTCACTGTCAACACGGCCGATGCGATTGTCGTAACCAGCGACGATGGGGATTCGACAACCGATGTCATTCGGTGGCTGGTACCGGGGTGCGTGGACGGCTGCCGCTGCGGTGAGCGTCCTGATCGGTGTCCGGTCCCCGGAGGCCGCCGCCCAGCCGCCGCCCGCCGAGCCGGCCAGCCCCGCTTCGTCGGTGACATCGGCGCCTGTGCGCGACGATCAGGGGCGGCTGATGCTCGCAGCGGCCCGCGTCGACGCCGGGCCGACGATCGACGGCCGTCTCGACGAAGCCGCCTACGCGCGGGTGCCGGCTGCCGGCGGTTTCGTCCAGCAGGAGCCTCGGGCGGGGGCACCAGCCACCGAGCCGACGGAGGTCTGGATCCTCTTCGACGCCACCACGCTGTACGTGGCGGCGCGGCTCTGGGACAGCCAGCCCGATCGCATCATCGCGAACGAGATGCGCCGAGACCACTACAACATCGGCGGCGGTGACAGTCTCACCGTGGCGCTCGATACATTCCTCGACCGCCGCAATGGCGTCATCTTCCAGACCAACCTGCTCGGCGCGCTGCGCGACATCCAGGTGACCGACGAGCGGAACGAGAACAGCGACTGGAATGCCGTGTGGTACACGCGCAGCACCCGGTTCGATCGCGGGTGGACCGTCGAGATGGCGATTCCCTTCAAGTCGCTGCGCTATGCCGGGACGGGCCCTCAGACCTGGGGCATCAACGTCGAACGCAACGTGCGGTGGAAGAACGAGCGGTCGTTCCTCAGCCCGATTCCGCCGGCGTTCTCGTTCGGCGGCATCAACCGCTTCTCGCTGGCCGCCACACTGACCGGGATCGAGACGCCGGTCGGCGCCAAGAACCTCGAGCTGAAGCCCTACGCCCTGGCGGCCCTGACGACCGACCGGCGGGCCAGTCCGCCGACGGCAAACGACGTCACCGGTGACGCCGGCGTCGACCTGAAGTACGGCCTGACCCGCGGGCTGACCGCCGATGTGACGATCAACACCGATTTCGCACAGGTGGAGGTCGACGAGGAGCAGGTCAACCTGACCCGGTTCAGCCTGTTCTTCCCTGAGAAGCGCGACTTCTTCCTCGAGGGCCAGGGCGTGTTCACATTCGGCGGCCGCCAGGCCAGTGCCTGGGGCCCAGGCGGTGACACACCGGTCCTGTTCTACAGCCGTCGCGTTGGCCTTGACGCCGGAGTGATCGCCCCGATCCGCGTCGGCGCGCGGGTGACTGGCCGGGCCGGCAAGTACACGATGGGCCTGCTCGACGTGCAGTCGGGGCCGGCGGGGATGACCACATCGCCGACGAACTTCGCGGTCGTGCGGTTGCGCCGTGACATCCTGCGGCGCGGCACCATCGGGGTGCTCGCCACCAACCGGTCCGCGCTCGTCGATGGCTCGGGTTCCAACCAGGTATTCGGCGTCGACACCAACATGGCGTTCTTCACGAACCTGACCATCGATGCGTACTACGCCACGACGCACACGACCGACCATCCGGGTGACGACGCGAGCTATCGGGCCCGGGTCGGCAATCGAGGCGATCGCTACGGCTTCGAGTACGAGCATCTGGTCGTCGGCGCCGACTTCCACCCGGAGATTGGCTTCGTGCGGAGGCGCGACTTCCGTCTCAATCGAGCGGCGCTCGACTTCACGCCACGGGCCGCCGGCAGCACGCGGGTGCGCAAGTTCCAGTACGGGGCAAGTTTCGACCACTACACCTCCCGCGCCGGTACGCTGGCGACTCGAGAGGCCCAGGGCCGCTTCGGCATCGACTT
>CAYLZN010000086.1:16948-18665 GCA_964387935.1 uncultured Vicinamibacteraceae bacterium
ACCGACACGTATGAGGCGCTCGATCAGCCCTTCGCGATCGCTCCGGGCGTCATCGTGCCGGCGGGGTCCCACCGGTTCCAGCGTGCCGGTACGTTCGTCCGGCTGGGCCAGCAGCGACCGGTGTCGGGGTTCCTCTTCGCCAGCCACGGCGGCTTCTGGAACGGCACGCGCACCGAGGCCGGCTATCGCGGCCGGGTCGATCTCTCGACGCGGCTCTCGCTCGAGCCGCGGATCCAGATCGACTGGGTCGACCTCCCGTCGGGGACGTTGCTCAGCAGGCTTCTCGGGTCGCGCGTCACCTACACCCACTCGCCGCGCCTGTCGGCGTCGGCGCTGGTTCAATTCAATTCGAGCAACAGCACCGTCGGCACCAACGTTCGGCTGCGGTGGGAGTACCAGCCAGGAAGCGATCTCTACGTGGTCTACAGCGAGGGGCGGGACACCGAGTCGGTTCTTGGTGATCCGCGAGGGGCCTACGGGCTGCAGAATCGCGGCCTGGTGGTCAAGTTCACGAAGTTGTGGCGGTACTGAGCGTTCGCCCGGCACGCCTGCCGAACGGCCCTCGCTTATCCCGGCCCTTCTTGTCGCGCCGGTCGCCTCGGCGGTGAGGGCCTGTCAGCGACGACGTGTGCTCGAAGGAGACCTGGAGGTCGTATGAAGGGGAAGATCGTCGCGATCGTGATGGGACTGGGCATCGCCGCGGCCGGTACCGCGCTGCCCCAGGGGAGGATGGGTGCGCAAACGCCGGGTCCGGATGCTCCGCCGGCGCCGAGCGCGCACTGGGACGAAGCGCTGCTGTCGCAGCCGACCTACGCGGTGCGCATGGAGCACAACGTCAAGGTGCCGATGCGAGATCGCGTGATGCTGTCGGCCGACCTCTACCTTCCCGACGCACCGGGCCGCCACCCGGCGCTGCTGTGGCGCACGCCGTACAGCAACAACACCCAGCCGACGGTGGAGCAGTCGAAATGGTTCGCGGCCCGGGGCTATGCGGTGGTCGTCCAGGACGTGCGCGGCAAGTACGACTCGGACGGCCAGTTCTACACCTTTCGCGACGAGGCCAACGACGGCTTCGACACCGACGAGTGGATCGGACGGCAATCGTGGAGCAACGGCCGGATCGGGACGATCGGCGGCTCGTACCTGGGCTACACGCAGATCGCGCAGGCGATGCGCCGCAGCAAGTACCTCACGGCCATGGCCTCGTCGGTGACGACGTCGGATATCTACAACAACTGGATCTACGTCGACGGCGCGCTGTTCTACGGCTTTGCGTTCCCGTGGGGGGCCATCTCCATGGACGGGCGCGTCGGCCAGTTCACGCAGGCCTACGACTGGCCTGCGGTGTACCCGCACCTGCCGGTCGCCACCGCCGACACGGCGGCGAGCCATGTCAACACGCCCTACCGCGACTGGGTGAAGCACCCCACGCGCGATGCCTACTGGAAGGACATCAGCTTCGAGGACCAGGTGCACACCGTGTCGGTGCCCTGGCTCGTGGTCGACGGCTGGTACGACATCTTCGTGCGCGGCGCGCTGGCGGACCACCAGAAGGTCGTCTCTCGCGGCGCGACGCCGGAGGCTCGATCGCAGAAGCGCATCATGATCGGACCGTGGGCGCACGGGACGGGCGTGCGCCGCCTGAATCCGGCGACGCCCGCGGACCCCGGCATCGACTTCGGCCCCGAGGCCGAGATCGAACTGCGCAAGGTCTACC
>CAYLZN010000087.1:0-18593 GCA_964387935.1 uncultured Vicinamibacteraceae bacterium
GCCGCGGCTCTTGAGCCCGGCCACGATGTTCTGGATGTCGGTGACGGCGATGGGATCGATGCCCGCGAAGGGCTCGTCGAGCAGGATGAACTTGGGCGACATCACCAGGGCGCGCGTGATCTCGACGCGCCGCCGTTCTCCCCCCGACAGCGTGTAGGCCGGCGAACGGGCGAGCCGCGTCAGGTCGAGTTCGGCCAGCAGCTCGCGCAGGCGGGCGCGGCGCGCGGCGCGGCCCAGCTTGAGCGTTTCGAGAATGGCGAGGACGTTCTGCTCGACGGTCAACCCCCGGAAGATCGAGGCTTCCTGAGGCAGGTATGCGATGCCCTTGCGGGCCCGCTGGTACATCGGTTCGGCCGTGAGGTCCACCGCGTCGAGCTCGACGCGCCCCGAGTCCGGCGCCGTGAGCCCGACGACCATGTAGAAGGTCGTGGTCTTGCCGGCACCGTTGGGGCCGAGCAGGCCGACCACCTCGCCCGACGAGACCTCCAGACTCACACCGCGCACGACGGTGCGGCCCCCGTACGACTTCGTCAGGCCCTGCGTGCGGAGCGTCGCCATCACGAACCGGGTGGCGGCCCCGGGCACTTGCCGCCAGACGTCGTCTGGGTGCGACTTTCCTCGTTGCCGTCGACGCGGATGGTATCAGTGGCCCTGAAGAAAGTCAAAGTTCTGCCCAGTGTTTCGCGGCATTCCGTCGGTAGTTGTTCCAACACACGCACCGGCGTGCCGTGCAGCACGTACCGGGCATCCGCCGCGAAGTACGTGAGCCGCGCGCCAGTCGACGTGCGGGCCTCGGAGCGCAGCGTCACCGCCTCCTGGGCCTCGAGCCGCTCCAGGGCCCGCCCGGTCGGGTCGAGGAACAGGTCGATCCGGGCGGCCCGCAGGTCGCCCTCCGGGCCGTTCATGCGAGCGTTGATCGTGTAGGTCGCCCGACGCTCGGCGTCGTCGTAGGCGAACTCCTCCCCCGTGGCCACCGTGGTCTTCGGCTCCTTCCGGCCGGTCTTCGGATCGGTGTCCTCGAGCCGCCAGGTCGAACGCACGTTGCCCTTCGCCAGCAGGTTGCCGCTCTTGTCGTCGATCGTGATCGTGGCGCCCTGGACCGCCGTTTCCCCCTGCCACAGCCGCGCCTCGCCGCTGTAGACCGCCCGGCCGGCCGCCGCCTCGTAGGCAAGCTGACTGGCCGTGACGTTGACCGGCTGGTCGTCGCGCAGCATCCCCGGGCGGCGCCGCTGGTCGCGCCCTGCTGACTCCGTCCCCTGGGCCCCCTTGAGAATGCTGCGCACGTCGCCGACTGCGGAGAGCGCGTTCGACTCGAGGACGAGATCGATCGTCCGCGCCGTCACCGTCACCTGGTCGTCGTCGACGCGCGCGGGGCTCGCCCCGCCTTCCAGGTGCAGGCTGCCACGAGCGAGGTCGTACACCGCGTCCGGAGCCAGGGCCGTCGTGGCCCGGTCGCGGAAGGTCACCCCGCCCCCGAAGCTCGCCCGATCGATGGCGCCCAATCCCTCCCGCATCTCGGCATCGAGCGTCTTCGAGCGCGCCGTGCGCTCGACGGCCGGCCCCTTCTTCGACTCGGGCTGCTGCTCCAGGAATTCGACGTTGTCCTGGAAGCGCACCGTGGTGAGCGCCGCGCCGCCCTCGCCGCGGCCCTCCAGCGCCGTGGCGCGGATCCGTCGCGACGGGGCCTCGGGCCCGTCACCGGGCATGTCGAGATCGACCGAATCGCGCGCCACGAGGGCCGACACGGTCCTGCCGTCGGCGCCGAGCGCCAGGTCGATCCACTCGGCGCGGAGCACCCGGGCGCGCTGCCCGACGGGTCCCTTGATGTGCAGGCTGCCCTCTGCGGCGAGGGTGGCCCGCTGGAGCGTGCGGCCATCCGGGCCGTACGCCAGGTTGATGTCGCGGGCCTGCATCGCCTCCAGCGCCCCGGGCTGCGGTGCCACGACCCGCACGCGCGAGTTGCCCCGCAGCTCCAGCATCTCGATCCGATCCTCGTCGGCCGCCAGGAACGCCACGGCGGTCTCGGCGTCGACCTCCGTGTCATCCCGAAGCAGGCGCACGCGGCCCTCGAACCGCATGTAGCGGTCGCGCCGTGCGAAGCCGGCACGGTCAGCGGTGATCTCCACCCGTCCCGTACCGGTCGCCGGGTCTGCCGCGACGGTGATGTGTGCGTCGTCGAGCAGCCACAGCACGTCGCGAAGGCGGTCGTAGGTCGCGCCCACCCCGCGTCCCATGAGACGTGCCTTCTCGAAGGTGAGCGGGCCGGGCACGCGCAGCATCCCCTCGCCGTGCTGGTAGGTGCCCGCCTCGGTGGCCGCGGTGAGACCGTCGCTCGTGACGAGCCGGACGTCTCCCTCCATGGCCACGTCGTTCTGGTTGTTGGTGACCTGCGCCTGCCGCGCCGTCACGCTGAGGTCCCGTCCCTGCCGCTGAGGGACGAGGACCTTCACCGTCTCGAATCGCAGGGTCCCGTCCTGGTAGGTGAGCGCCCGCTCGTAGTCGACCCTGAAGTCCTCCGCCGCGCCGCGGGCCAGTGACGAGGTTCCCTTCACGCTCTCGGCCACGGCCTTGGGATCCGTCCGGGGTGCGCGCTCCGAGCCGGGGGGGGCTGGCGTCCGTTCGCGAATGGCCAGGTACACCGCCACGGCAAAGCCCACCGCAAACAGCGCAAGCAGCGCGCGCAGCAGGGATGGCCAGCGGATCGTCATGACGGGCCGCCCACGTCCAGCCTAGGCACTCGGGGGCCGCGCGTCGGCCACCTCGAGTTCAATGGACGTCTCACCACTCCACGTGGTCTGCGCCACCGAGTACGCCAGGTCCAGGCGCGCCCGGTGTTCCTCGATCATGGCCTGCCGATCGGCGGCCCGCCATGCCACGGCGCGAAACGCCCTCCCCTCCTGCAGGACGGTCATCGACAGGTGGCGCTCCTTCATGCGGGTCGGCCCGGACAGGATCCGGACACCGGGCGCCTGGAAGACGGGCCTCGGGTTCCCCATGCCGAACGGCGCGAGGTCCAGCAGCGTCTTGACCAGGTCCGGCGTGATCGCCGGCAACCGCAGTTCACCGTCGATCTGAAGTCGAGGTCGCAGATCGTCGGGCGACAGCGCGCCGTCCGCGTGCTCGTAGAGACGTGTCCGCAACTCCCCCAGCTTCGCGGAGTCCATCTGGAGGCCCGCGGCCTGGCGATGCCCGCCGAACCGATCGAAGAGCTCGCCGGCCCGCTCCAGGGCGTCCAGCATGTCGAAGCCAGGGATGCTCCGGCACGACCCGTGGGCCACGCCGTTCTCCAGCGACAGCACGATCGTGGGCTTGTGAAAGGCCTCGACCAGTTTCGAAGCCACGATCCCAATGACCCCGCGGTGCCAGCCGTCGCCCGCGACGACGAGGATGTTGTGCGCGCCGACGTCGGGGTCGCGCTCGACCTGCTTCCGGGCTTCCTCGAGGATGCTCTGCTCCTCGGCCTGCCGCCGCGCGTTCTCGAGCCCGAGCTGGTCAGCCAGCTCGCGGGCCTCCGCGGCCATGGCCTCGTCGGCGAGCAGGAGCAGGCGGGCCGCCAGATCCGGCGTGCTCATGCGGCCGGCGGCGTTCAGCCGTGGCGCGATCATGAAGGCCACGTGGTAGCTGTCGATGGCCCGCGCTCCCAGACGCGCCGACTCCAGCAGGGCCCGCAGGCCGACGGCATTGGGCCCGGCCGAGAGCCTCTCGAGCCCCACTCTGGCGATCACGCGGTTCTCGCCCACGAGCGGGACGACATCCGCGAGCGTCCCGAGGGCCGCCACCTTGATGAACGACGGGAGCCATCGCTCCCGGTCCGCGCGCGCGCAGAGCGCCTGCACGACCTTGAGCGCGACGCCGGCGCCGGACAGATGCTTGTCCGGGTAGGCGCAATCCCGGCGCCTGGGGTTCACGACGGCGAGCGCCGCCGGCAACTCCTCCTCCGGCTCGTGGTGGTCCGTGATGATCAGGTCGACACCGAGTTCACGCGCGCGGCGTGCGGCCGCCTGACTCCGGATGCCGCAGTCCACCGACACGAGCAGCCGCACCCCGTCGGAATGCAGGCGTTCGACGGCGGCTTCCTGCAGCCCGTAGCCATCGCGCATGCGCTCCGGGATGAAGTGGCGAACGTTGCCGCCGAGCATCTCGATCGCCCGGCGCAGCATCACGGTCGACGTGATCCCGTCGACGTCGTAGTCCCCGTGGATGGCGACGGACTCCCGCCGCGCGATGGCGGCTTCGATCCGTTGAACAGCGGGCGACATGTCGGCCAGCCGCATCGGGTCGTGCAGGTGCGCGAGCGACGGGCTCAGGAACCGCTCAGCACTCTCGGCGTCCGCGACGCCCCGCTGGCACAGCAGTTGTGCGAGAAACGGCGAGATCCCGAGCGCCTCCACGAGCGTGGCCGCACGCGGATCGGGGGCCGCCGGTGGAAGCCAGATGCGAGACCGCATGAGATGAACGACCGGCCCTCAGAGCCCCTCGTCCACGAACTCCTGTCCGAGACGGCCCACGTGCCGGAACTTGCGATACCGGCGATCCAGCCGTTCGGCTGACGAGAGGGATCGCACTTCGGTCAGGGCCGACCGGAGGGCGATGTCGACGGCCGCCACGGCGGCGTCCGCATCGTTGTGCGCCCCGCCGTGCGGCTCTGCCACGATGGCATCGACGATCCCCCGCGCCAGCAGGTCCGGCGCCGTGATCTTCAGCGCCTCCGCCGCCGCCACCTTCTGGCTGGCGTCACGCCAGAGGATCGCCGCGCAGCCCTCAGGGGGAATGACGGAGTAGATCGCGAAGCGCTGCATCAGGACCTGGTCGCCAATGGCCAGGCCCAGGGCTCCGCCGCTGCCGCCCTCGCCGGTGATCAGGACCACGATCGGCACGTCGAGGACGGCCATCTCCCGCAGGTTGACGGCAATCGCCTCGGAAATGCCCCGCTCCTCGGATTCCATCCCCGGGTAGGCCGCGGGCGTGTCGACGAAGACGATCACGGGCCGCTGGAACTTCTCGGCCAGTCGCATGGCCCGAAGGGCCTTGCGATATCCCTCGGGCTTGGCGTAGCCGAAGTTCCGCACCACCTTCTGTCTGGTATCGCGCCCCTTCTGATGACCCACGACGAGGACCGGATCCTCCCCGTACAGCGCGAACCCCGCAACGATCGCCCCATCGTCGCCGAACCGCCGGTCCCCGTGAATCTCCAGGAAGTCGGTGAACAGCCGCTTGACGTAGTCGGCCATCAGCGGCCGGTTCGGGTGCCGGGCCACCTGGACGCACTGCCAGGGCGTCAGGTTGGCATACAGCTCTTCCCGGATCTCGACGATGCGCGAGCCCAGACGCGCGACGTCAGCCTCGCGCTGCGGTGTCTTCGGCAGCAGGCTCAGGGCCTCCACTTCCTTGAGGAGGACCTGCACCGGTTCTTCGAAGTCGAGGAGATCGCCCGCCACCGTCACTCCAGCTCGCGTGTGCGCATCATTCTATGTCACCGTGGCGGTCAGCGCAGATCGACTGCACCCGTCCCGCAGATCTGCTCGACCTCGGCCACCAGCCTGGCCGAAGGCCGCACCCGCCACTGCGGCACGTCCGCCAGTACGCGGAACGGCCGCTCGCGCCCGCGCACTTCCAGCTCGAGCAGCACGCGACGATCCCCGCGATGTCGCAGCAGCACGTCGGCCAGCGCCTGAAAGGTCGAGCGCCCGTGCGGGGGCGCGGCGATCCGGATGGCCACCTCCCGGGCGACGCGTTCGCGCAGCGTGGCCAGGGGAAGGATCTCCGTGGCGAGCAGCCGCGCGGAGTCCTCGTCCTTCTCGAAACGGCCGCGCACGATGACCATGGCGTCGTTCTCGATCAGGGAGGCGGTCTGCCTGAACGTCTCCGGGTAGACGACGACCTCCACCGCCCCTCCGTCGTCCTCGAGCAGGCACGTCGCCATCCGGTCGCCCTTCCTCGTCTTCACGAGACGGACGCCGGAAACAACCCCGCCCACGGCGACGCTGGCCTCCGCGCTCTGCAGCTCGCTCACGAGCCGCGCGCCGAACGCGCGGAGGTCGTCGATGTGGCGGGTGATCGGATGCCCGCTCAGATACAGGCCCAGGGCTTCCTTCTCGAACGCCAGGTGCTGCTGATCGGAGAGCGTCGGCGCCTCCGCGAGGGGGATCGCCGCACTCCCCGGGTCCCCGACGACCTCCGTCGCAAACAGCTGCGACTGGCCCTTGTCGCGGTCGCGCTGGGCGCGGCCGCCGTGCTCGAGGATGCGATCGACGCTGGCCAGCAGACGCGCCCGCGCCTGACGACCGTCGATCTGGCCCCCCTCGGGCCGGGCGCTCGCCACCTCGTCGAACACCCCGGCCTTCACCAGGCTCTCGAGCACCCGCTTGTTGAGCAGGCGGAGGTCCGCGTCCTCGGCGAGGGCGAACAGCGACGTCACCGGCCCGCGCGCCGCGCGAATCCCGAGCAGATTGCTGATGACGCCTTCGCCCACGTTCCGCACCGCCCCGAGGCCGTAGCGGACGCCCTCCGGTTCCACGGTGAAGCGCCACTCGCTCCGGTTGATGTCGGGCGGCAGCACCGGCACGCCCAGCTCACGGCACTCCCCCAGGTACAGCGCGAGCTTGTCCGTGTTCTGCGATTCGATCGTCAGCAACGCGGCCATGAAGTGGCGCGGATAGTTCGCTTTGAGGTAGCCCGTCTGATAGGCGAGATACGCGTACGTGGTCGAGTGCGACTTGTTGAACCCGTACCCCGCGAAGTACTCCATCAGATCGAAGATCTTGGTGGCTTTCTTCTCGGCGATGCCGCGCGCCACGGCGCCCTTCACGAACCGCTCGCGCTGCGCCTTCATCACCTCGGGGTTCTTCTTCCCCATGGCCTTGCGCAGGATGTCGGCCTCGCCCATCGTGAAGCCGCCGAGGTCCCGCGCGATGCGCATGACCTGTTCCTGGTAGGCGATGACCCCGTAGGTGTCCTCGAGGATGGGCTTCAGGCCCGCCACCTCGTACCTGATCTCCAGGCGACCGTGCCGGCGGTTGATGAAGTCGTCGACGACGCCGCCCTTGAGCGGACCCGGGCGGTAGAGGGCGTTGAGCGCGATCAGGTCCTCGAACCGCTGCGGCTTGGCCTTCCGCAGCGTGTCGCGCATGCCGGAGCTCTCGAACTGGAACACGCCCAGGGTGTGGCCGTCGGCAAACAGCTGGTACGTCTTCGCATCCTCGAGCGGGATGGCGTCGAGGTCGATCCGCGTCCCCGTCGTGCGCTCGATCTCCTTCACCGCGTCGTCGAGCAGGGTGAGGGTCGACAGGCCCAGGAAGTCCATCTTGAGCAGGCCGACACGCTCGATTTCCTTCATGGCCCACTGGGTCGTCAGCTCGTCGCGCGCCCCGCGGTAGAGCGGACAGAACTCCGTGATGGGCTTCGGCGCGATGACGACGCCCGCGGCGTGCACCGAGGCGTGCCGCGTCATCCGCTCGAGCCTGCGCCCGATGGCCAGCAACTCCTTGACCCGCCCGTCCTGCTGCTCGAGCTCGGCGAGCGCGGCGTTCTCCTCGACCGCCTTGTCCAGCGTCATGTCGAGCGCGGCGGGGATCAGCTTCGCCACGCGATCGACCTCGGCGTAGGGCATGTCGAGCACCCGGCCGACATCACGAACCACCGCCTTGGCCTTCATCGTGCCAAAGGTGATGATCTGGGCGACGTTCTCCCGGCCGTACTTGCGCGTCACGTACTCGATGACCTCGCCACGGCGGCGCTCGCAGAAATCGATGTCGATGTCGGGCAGCGAGACGCGCTCGGGGTTGAGGAAGCGCTCGAAGATGAGGTCGAACCCGAGCGGATCGACGTCCGTGATCCGCAGACAGTAGGCCACGAGGCTCCCGGCGGCCGAGCCCCGGCCGGGCCCGACGGGGATGCCGCGCTCGCGGGCGTAGCGGATGAAGTCCCAGACGATCAGGAAGTAGCCCGGGTACTGCATCTGCTTGATCATCGCGATCTCGTAGTCGAGTCGCTCCCCGTACCGCTCGAGCGGGTGCCGCAGCGCGCCCCGCGACTCCAGATCGCGGAGCCGGGGCAGCCGCATCTCGAACCCCTGCCGCACCACGTGCTCGAAGTACTCGTCCAGCGTGAACGGCGCCGGCACCTCGAAATTCGGCAGGTGATTCACCGAGGCGTCGAGGTTCACCGTGCAGCGCTCGGCGATCCGGACGGTGTTGGCGAGCGCGCCGGGCACCTCGCCGAAGATCTGCCGCATCTCCTCCGGCGTCTTCAGGTAGAACTGGTCCCCGTGGTACCGCAGCCGCTGCGCGTCGTTGACCGTCTTCCCCGTCCCGATGCAGAGGAGGATGTCGTGCGGCTTGTGGTCGTCCTGCCGGAGGTAGTGCACGTCGTTGGTGCACACGAGCGGCAGGGAGAGGTCGCGCGCCAGCGGGCCGAGGCCCTCGTTGACGCGCCGCTGCTCCTCGATGCCCTGGAACTGCATCTCGAGGAAGAAGTTGTCGGGACCGAGGATGTCGCGGTAGGTGGCCGCGGCGTCCCGCGCCCGCGTCACCTGCTCGGTGCGAAGGCCGGTCGCCACCTCACCCTTCAGGCAACTACTGAGCCCGATGAGGCCCCGGGCATGCGCGGCGAGCAGGTCCTTGTCGATCCGGGGCTTGTAGTAGAAGCCCTCCGTGTAGCCCGCGGACACCAGCTTGATCAGATTGTGGTAGCCCTCGTTCGTCTCGGCGAGCAGCACCAGGTGGTTGGCCGTCTCGCCGGGGGTGCCGCTCTTCACGCGCCGGTCCCCGGGCGCGACGTACACCTCGCAGCCGATGATGGGCTTGATGCCTTTCTTGCGGGCCGCGTCGTAGAACACGATCGTGGAGAACATGTTCCCGTGCTCGGTGACGGCGAGCGCGGGCATGCCGAGCGTCGCCGCCTGGCCGACGAGCTCCTCGATGCGGCACGCCCCGTCGAGCAGGGAGTACTCCGTGTGCAGGTGCAGGTGAACGAACTCGGTGGCCATCTATTCCCACTCGATCGTCGAAGGCGGTTTCGAGCTGATGTCGTACACGACGCGGTTGATGCCGGGGACCTCGTTGACCACACGCGAGGCAATCGCGGCCAGCACGTCGTGCGGCAGCCGGGCCCAGTCCGCGGTCATGCCGTCACGGCTCTCCACGGCGCGGACGGCCAGCGTGTATTCGTACGTCCGTTCATCGCCCATGACCCCGACGCTCTGCACCGGCAGCAGCACGGCGAACGACTGCCAGACCCGGCGGTACCACCCGGCCCTGCGGATCTCGTCCTGCACGACCACGTCCGCCCGGCGCAGCAGCGCCAGTCGGGCGGGCGTCACCTCCCCGATGATGCGGACGGCGAGCCCGGGCCCGGGGAACGGCTGGCGCCAGATCAACCCCTCGTCGATGCCCAGCGCCAGGCCCAGGGCCCGCACTTCGTCCTTGAACAACTGACGCACCGGCTCCACCAGCCGGAACCGCATGCGCTCCGGGAGTCCGCCCACGTTGTGATGGCTCTTGATCGTCGCCGACGGCCCGAGCACCGAGACGCTCTCGATCACGTCCGGATACAGCGTGCCCTGCGCGAGAAACTCGACATGCCCGAGCGACCGCGCCCGTTCCTCGAACACGTCGATGAAGGTGCGCCCGATGACCCTCCGCTTCTCCTCGGGATCCACGAGGCCGGCCAGGCGGGCGAGGAAGGTCTCCGACGCATCGACGGTGACCACCGGCAGGTGCAGGCGCTCGACGAAGCGCTCCTCGACCTGGCGTGCCTCCTCGTGCCGGAGCAGACCGTTGTCCACGAAGATGCACGTCAGCCGGTCCCCAATCGCCCGGTGGACGAGCACGGCGACGACGGTGGAGTCCACGCCGCCACTGAGCGCGCAGACGACGCGCCCGTCGCCGATCTGATCGCGCAGCCGCTCGGTGGCCTCGTCGATGAACGACCGCATCGTCCAGTCGCCGCGGCAGCGACAGACGTCGTAGGCGAAGGCCCGGAGGATGTCGCCGCCGTGGTCCGTGTGCGCGACCTCCGGGTGGAACAGCAGGCCGTACCGGTCCCGGCGCCGGTCCTCCATCGCCGCCACCGGCGCATTCGGACTCGTCGCCACGACCTCGAACCCCGGAGGGGCCTCCGCGACGTAGTCCCCGTGGCTGGCCCACACCCGCAATTCCATGGGCAGTCCCCGGAACAAGGCGCCGGCGCCCGCCGTGATCGTGGCGTGCCCGTACTCGCGCTGCGGCGCCGGTCCCACGGTGCCCCCGAGCGACTGGGTCATGAGTTGCATGCCGTAGCAGATCCCGAGCACCGGCACCGGCAGGTCGAGCACGGAGGGATCACATCGCGGAGCGCCCGCCTCCCGGACCGATCGGGGCCCCCCCGACAGGATCACGCCCACGGGATTCCGACGGCCGATCTCCTCGCGCGAGGCGTTGAACGGCAGGATCTCCGTGTAAACCGACAGCTCGCGCAGGCGGCGTGCGATGAGCTGCGTGTACTGGGAACCGAAGTCGAGGACGAGAATGGTCTGATGTGCCACGAGCCTGGTCGCGAGGTGAGCGGTACCGCGGAGAGCCAGGGCGGTCCACACGCACCGACGCCTGGACGGAACACGCTATTATAGGACGTGGTGTCGTCGCTGACGACGAGATGTTGGGCTTCGCTGGCGCGGAAGCCCTGCGCGTTGGGGGCGATGCTCCTCCTGGTCGCGTCCCCGCCCGCCCTCGCCCAGGCCGTACGGACGGGCCGCGGCCCGGTGCCACCACCGCCGTTCTTCCCCGCCCGCGCCCTCTGGCAGGTGGCCCTGGGCGCACCAGCACTCCCCCCGGCCATCCACGATGGTACGCAGCTCTACGTCACCTTACGCACCGGCACCGTGACGGCCTGGGAGCTCGACGGGGGCGTCGCTCGCTGGACGGCCCGGCTCGACGCGCAGGGGCCCCTCGCGACAGACGGCTCGCGCGTCTTCGTGCCTGTCGAAGGAGCCCTCGAGGCCCTCGCGCCGGCCGATGGCACCGTGCTCTGGCGCAGGCCGCTCCCGGAAGGACGCGTGGTCGGGCTCGCCGTCACCCCTGAGCTGCTTCTTGCAGTCCTCGACACTGGCGCCGTGCATGCGCTTCGCGCCGACACGGGCGAGCCGCGCTGGGAGCGCTCGATCGACGGACTCGGACAAGCCGCCCCCCTGATTGCGGGACAGGCGACATTCCTCGCCCGCTCCAATGGCGAAGTGCTGGCGCTGCGGATCGCCGATGGGCGCCCGCTGTGGTCGGCCTCGGTCGATGGCCAGGTCACAGGCTTCGCAGCCCGGGACGGCCGGCTGTACTTCGGCACGACCGCCAAGGCCTTCTACAGCGTCGAGGCCGACACCGGTCGAATCGCGTGGCGCTGGCGGGTCGGGGCAGTCGTCAAGGGAGCCCCGTTCGTGGACGACCGCCACGTCTACTTCGTCGCGCTCGACAATCAGATTCGTGCGCTGGACCGGCTCAACGGCGCCCAGCGCTGGCGCAAACCGCTGGCCGCGCGGCCGCTTGGCAGCCCCGTACCGGCCGGCACCGGCCTGGCCACCGCCGTGCTCGCACCGGAACTCGCCGGTGTGTCGGCCAGAGACGGGGTCAGCCAGGGACGACATCCGCTCGACCGGGAACTGGCCGCTCCGCCCCTCGTGGTGGATCGGCCCTTCACCCGTGGGGGGGAGATCCTCGTCGTGCTGCTGTCCGACGGCCTCGTCGTCGCCCTGCAGCGCCGCGTGGAGCCCCCGTTCGTGCCGCTCTCCGCGCTGCCGGGCCTTCCGGTGCCCCTCACGCCTCCACCGGGGTCGCCTGGCGATCGACCGCTCCCGTGAGCGCCGACGCCAGACGCGCCACGCCTTCGTCGATTCGCTGGTCATCGACGTAGGAGAAGGCCAGGCGCAGAGTATTGGCACCAGAGCCATCGACGAAGAACGCACGTCCTGCCACGTAGATGACGCCGCGCTCGAGCACGGTTTGCAGCAGGCGTGTCGTGTCGATGGCCGCCGGCAACGTGACCCACAGGAAGAATCCGCCCCTGGGCGGTGTCCATGTGGCCCACGACGCCAGCGGGGACGCACGCAGCGCCCGCTCCATCACGTCACGCTTCCGCTGATAGGTCGCGCGCAACCGCGGGATCTGTCGTGCCAGCACGCCCCGGCGGCACGCCTCGAACACCATCCGCTGGTCGAAGTTGCCCGTGCAGAGGTCCAGCGTCTGCTTGGCGGTTTCAAAGCGCGCGGCCAGGGATGAAGGCGCCATCATGAACGCCGTGCGGAAGGCCGGGGCCAGCACCTTGGAGAAGCTGCTCAAGTAGATGACGCGTCCGCCTGCATCGTCCGCTTTGATCGGGCGCGTGTCTGCCGGGGAGGCCGAATCGGCAAAGTACAGCTCGCCGTAGGGGTCGTCTTCCACGATGAGCGTGTCATGGCGCTCGGCCCACTCGAGCAGGCGGCGACGCTTGTCCAGTCCCACGAGCAGGCCCGTAGGATTCTGGAAGTTGGGCACGACGTAGAGGAACTTCAGGCGACGGCCTTCGGCGACCAGCCGTCGCGTCACCTCCTCGAGGTGCTCGAGCGACACGCCGTCGGCGTCCTGCCTGACCCCCACGAGTGAGGCCTGTGCGTTCCGAAACGCCGTGATGGCGCCCGTGTAACTCGGGAGTTCGACGAGAACGGTGTCGCCGGGGTCGAGCAGCACGCGACCGACGAGATCCAACCCCTGCTGAGACCCGGTTGTCACGAGCACCTGCTCGCTGGATGCGCGGATGTGCCGCTCCGCAAGGAGTCCGACGATCAGATCGAGCAGGGGGCGGAACCCACGGGTCGCGCCGTACTGGAGTACGGATCCGTCAGCGCCGCCGAGCAAGTCGCCGGCAATGGCACCGTACTCCGCCCAGGCGAAGGTATCGGGGGCGGGATAGCCGGGCGCGAAGGAAATGATGTCCGGGTTCTCTGCAGCCACGGTGCCCATCTGTCGAATCGCAGACTGCTGCATGCGCTCGCCCGCGCGCGAAAGCCACTTGTTGTAGTTCATGATGCCGTCCTCGCCCAGGACCGGTGCCCGTCGGCCGCGCTCGACGCGTCGGCGGGCCGAAAGAGCGTCAGGTAGGCGCCGAGCGCCGTCAGACCAAGATACTGGAACACCAGGCCGCGAACGAGCCAGGCGGCTGCCTGC
This sequence comes from uncultured Vicinamibacteraceae bacterium, assembly GCA_964387935.1. Lineage (GTDB taxonomy): Bacteria > Acidobacteriota > Vicinamibacteria > Vicinamibacterales > JAFNAJ01 > CAYLZN01. The sequence goes on from CAYLZN010000087.1 coordinate 13,167, forward strand.
AGCGGCAGCACGGCCAACCCGATCAGCGGTACGAAGGAGACGAGCCCGAGCCCGGCGGTCGCCAGCATCGACGCGACGCTGGCCAGCGTCACGAGCACGAGCAGCACGCCGAACACCCCCACTACCTCTCGACGCCGCCGGCCGACGAAGGCCACCACGCGCACCGTGGCTGACCGCACGCTGCAGTCCTCGGCGGCGACGACCATCTGCGTCAGCAGATACGCGAGGTTCACGAGCGTGATCCACACCACGAGCAGCGTGGACGCGAGCGCCACCAGCACCGACCAGCGCACCATCAACCGACCCGCCTCGTCCAGCCGATAGGCAGCGGAGACAGCCGCAAGATACGCCGCAACCGATACGGCGTACAGCACCAGCAGCAGCAGGCCAAGACGCAGGTACCGACGGAACAGGTGCACGCACCCGTCCGTGAAGGTCGCCACCGAGAATCCAGAGGCCCGCCGCAGCGCCGCGAGCCGCAGGGGCGGGCGCTCAATGGCGCCAGCCAGGCTCGAGCCCCGCACGATCACGCTCACGGTGCCCCCCTTCACCAGGAAGGTGAACGTGGCACCACCGAGGACGACCACGCCCAGGGCCAGAAGGAAGCTGACGAGTGCCACCGGGTGGTCGGCCAGGGCGTCGATGACGGTGGCGACCATCTCTCGCGCGCTCCCATTGAGCAACTCCTGCAGACTCCGTCCGAGGAGCGCCGCCACGAGGAGGACGCCGCCGACGATCGGCACGCCGAGGAGGACCTTGAAGACCGCTTCGGCCAGGAACTGGATGGCGATCACCGGCCAGTTGGCCGCCGCCACGAGCGCGCCCCGTTTCAGTGTGGACTTGAGGCTCGCGAAGTCGCTCATCAGGGCATCACGTGGACGGGACGAGTATACCCCGTCCGCAGCAGGTCTCGGTGGCCCCGTAGGCTACACTGGCGAAGCTGACATGCGGCCCTCCCATACCCTGGTCTCCTGGCGGAGGATCGCCTTGACGGGCATGATGCTCGGGGCGGCCGTGCTCGCGCTGGCGTGGCGGCTGGACTCCCGCTGGTTTGGCGATTCCCCGGACGGCCCTGCCGCACGGGCGGCGCACGAGGTCGCGGAGGCACTGGGCGACCGCACCAGGGCGCTGCGGCGGGCGGTGGACGGCCTCGCCGGCGACCCGGCGCTCGGGCAGGCCCTGATGGCAGGCGAAGACGGGGCCCGGTCCACGTTCGACCGCCTGGCACTCGCGCGCCTCGATGAGCCCGCGGGACAGCTGGCAATCACCGTCTACTCCGCGGACGGTCACGTCGTGGCGTGGCACGGTCGGGGCTCGTCGCTCAGCGCCGAGCGGCTGGCGACGCGGCCGACGCTGTTCGTGCTTCCCCAGAACTCCGGCCTGAGGCTGGCGCTCGTCGCGTCGGTCGCAGCCGATCCGGCGGCTCCCCGCGGGGTCGGCAGCATCGCCGGCGAGATCCTGCTCGGCCCGGCGCGCGGCGTGGATCCCCAGGGTCGCGTCCGCCACGACATCGACACGGGACTCGGGCCAGTGCGCGTGCTCCCCGCCACCGACCCTGAGGCCGGCGCAGCCGGCGACGCGGTCGTGCTTCGAGATCTCGACGGTCAACCGCTCGTGCTGGCCCGCGTCGATCCCGCCACGATCGCAGCGACCCGGCAGTACTGGTGGACGCTGGGCCTCGGCGCGGTGGGGTTCGTGCTCGCCACGACGCTGCTCCTGCTGGGTGCCGCCCTGGCCGACTGGCGCGACTCCGGGTCGCGCCGCCGCTTCCAGGCGGGCACGCTGGGACTCGTCGGGCTTCTGGCGCTCGCGCGGTTCGTGGCCTGGGGGACGGTCCCTCCCGCCTGGCACGCGCCTCCCCCGCTGACGGTCGCCGGGGCCGCCGGCTCCTGGGCCTCGGCACTCACTCGGTCCCCGCTCGATCTCCTGTTCCATGCGCTCCTCCTGCTGGCGCTCGTGGGCCTCGGCGCGTCGGTGATCGAGTACCGCCGACTGACGGACCGCGAGCGACGACGGTCTCCTGAAGCCTCGCTCTCACAGGCCCTGCAGTTCCTCGTGTCCCAGGTGGCGGCAGGTGCACTGGCCGCGCTGGTCTTCGTCGCGTTCGCCCTGGTCCTGCGATTCGCCGTCGAACACCTGCGACTGGACGTGCTGCGACTCTCGCTGCACCCCTACCACGCGGGGCGACTGCTGTCGCTGGCCGCCATCGTCCTGCTTCACGCCGCGGCGCTCTGGTGCGCGGTTCTCGTCCTGGTCCGGGGCATCGTCGGCTGGCGAGTGTCGTCGGTGCGTCCCGCCCGAACCCTCGGGCTCGTGACGCTGTGGACGCTGCCGGCGCTCCTCCTCGCCATCGTCGCTGTCTGGCGCGACTGGCGACTCCCCGTTGGCCCGCTGCTCCTGTGCGTGGCGGTCGCGGTCACCATCGCCCTGGCGTGGCGGAAGGGGTCCCGGGCGTACCGGCACGGCTCGCAGGCCCGGCGCGTCGTCTTCGCCATCTGCGCGCTCATCGTGCCCTCGCTCCTGGTCTACCCGCTGCTCGTGGCCGAGGCGACCGCGCACACGCGCCGCAGCATCGTCTCGCAGTACGCGGTCGAAGCGCTCGCGCACCCACGCACCCTGCTGACGCGACTCACCGAAGCCCAGCGCCTCGTGGACGCGATTCCAGACCTGGCCGACCGCGTCGGTGCCGTGCCGCAGGCGGCCCGCCTCGACACCGAAACAGCGTTTGCCCTCTGGCGCCAGACCGCACTGGCCACCTGGCACCTCACCTCGGCCGTCGAGGTCTACAACCGCGACGGCGTGCTCGTGAGCCGCTTCGCGCTCAACCTCCCCGAGTACGAACCGCGTTCGCAGCGGTATCAGGCGACCTCCTGCGCGTGGGAGATCTTCGGGGAGGCCGCGCCGTTCGGCGCCGACGAACGGCGCATGCTTCACGCGGAACGGGGGGTGTGCGACGAGGCCGGCCGCGTCACGGGCGCCCTCGTGCTACATGTGATGCTCGATTACGCCACGCTGTCGTTCATCTCCTCACAGAACCCGTACTTCGAGCTGTCGCGCGGCCGCGCGTCGGATGTGCACGACGCGACACCTGGGCAGGACGTCGGCCTTGTCATCTACGGCTGGGGCCGCACGCCGATCTTCACCACGACCCGGCGGGCCTGGCCCCTGCAGGACGATCTCTTCCAGCGTCTCTACCAGTCGAACGACGGCTTCTGGACCGAACTGGTCCTGGCTGGAGAACGATCGCAGGTGTACTTCGTCAACGATCGCGACGGCATCTACGCGCTCACCTCCCCGGCGTTTTCGCGGTTCGACCACGGCGTGCACCTCGCGGAGCTCGCCACGCTGGGAGCGCTCACGGCGCTCTCGGCCCTCCTCTTCGCCAGCCTCTTTCAACGGCTCGCCTGGCGGGCGCCGTGGACCGGACGGCGGCTGCTGCGCGAGGTCCGCACCAGTTTCTCGCGCAAGCTGTTCATCGCGTTCGTCGCAGCCACGATCGCCCCGGTGCTGATTCTCGCTTTCGCCATCCGAGCCTACGTGGCCTCCCGCCTGCGCTCCGACATCGAGGCCGAGGCGGCCCGCACGGCCGGCGTGGCGCAGCGCGTCATCGAGGAGACGCTCACCGCGGAGCGACGCGGCGAGGTCGTGCCCGCCGCGCTCGACGACGACGCGCTCGTCTGGATCAGCCGCGTGATCGATCAGGATGTGAACGTGTACGTCGGTCCGCAACTGGTCGCCACGAGCGAGCGGGACCTGTTCGCCTCAGGGCAACTGCCGACCCGTCTCGACCACACCGTCTATCGGGCCATCGTCCTGGACCGACTGCCCAGCCACGTCGGAGAAGACGAGATCGCGGGACTGCGCTATCTCATGGCGGCAGCCCCGGTCCGCCCCGGAGGCCAGCCGGCCGTGCTGACGGTCCCCTTCACGCTGCGCCAGCGGGAAATCGAGCGCGAGATCGACGAACTGGATCGCGGCGTGCAGCTCGGCGCCGTGCTCTTCATCCTGCTCGGCGCCGGCGTGGGGTACTGGCTGGCCCAACGCATCAGCGACCCGGTCGAGCGGCTGACGCGCGCGTCACAGCGCATCGCCGCCGGCAACCTCGACACGCGGGTGTTCCTCCGGTCCGCCGACGAACTCAAGCGCCTGGTCGATGCGTTCAACCGGATGGCGTGGGAACTCCAGCGTCAGCGCAGCCAGCTCGAGCGGACGAACCGCCTCGAAGCCTGGGCGGACATGGCGCGACAGGTCGCGCACGACATCAAGAACCCGCTCACCCCGATCCAGCTCTCGGCGGAACACCTGCGTCGGGTGCACCAGGACCGCGGCGAGCCGCTGTCGCCGGTGCTCGAGAACTGCGTCAACACGATCCTCGCGCAGGTGCGCCTCCTGCGTCAGATCGCGGCCGAGTTCTCGAGCTTCGCGACCACCCCGGTGCCGCGCCCCGTCGACACGCACGTCCCGGAACTGCTGCGGGAGATCCGCGACGCGTACGCGACTGGCCTCGAGGGCCGTGTGGACATCGTCCTCGAGGTGGCGCCCGATCTGCCCGCCCTCCTGGTCGATCGCGCCCTGATCGGGCGCGCCCTGACCAACGTGGTCGAGAACGCTCTGCACGCCATGCCGGCCGGGGGAACGCTGACCCTGCGTGCGGAGCGACAGGCCGGCACGGTCGCCCTCATCGTGACCGACACTGGCGTCGGGATGGACGAGGAGTCCCTGAGCCGCCTCTTCGAACCGTATTTTTCGACGAAGGCCACCGGCACCGGACTCGGCCTGACGATCGCCAGGCGCAACGTGGAGCTGCACGGCGGCAGCATCGACATCGCCAGCCAGCGTGGCAGGGGCACGAGCGTGCGGATCCGTCTGCCCGTCCCGCCCGACCCGGCGGCCCCCGTATGAGCGTCAGAGCGCGCGTGGTCCCTGGGTGCTACGTTCGGCAGGCGGGAGGGCCCCCAAACCCGGGGGCGGGTCCGCGGGGTCGGAGTGCGGCACAGCGGCGTCAGGCGAGGTGGCCGCAGGCCGTCTGATGCGCCAGACCGCCATCTCGACGAATCCCGAGATCAGATACGTGTAGGCCAGCGTCACCAGGCTCCACTGCGGCTCCGCGGCGATCGCCGCCATGACCACGGCCAGGACGATCATCTTGCGCGCCGAACGGGGCGACCGGAGGTCGAACGTCTTGAAGCTCCGGTAGCGCACCGTGCTGATCATCAGAAACGCCGGCACCAGCACCATCGGCAGGGCGAGCGCCGCCAGCCAGTCCTGCAGGCCGTAGGGATACGCGAACACCGTCGCGGCCGGTACCGCGGCTGCCGCCGGACTCGGCATCCCGATGAAGTAGCGACGGTCGTGGGGTGCGGCGACGGCGATGTTGAACCGGGCGAGCCGGATGTCACTCCGCGCCTCGTAGAGGCCGAGCACGGT
>CAYLZN010000088.1:0-18479 GCA_964387935.1 uncultured Vicinamibacteraceae bacterium
CGGGCAGATCACGGACTGGGTCGTCCACCTCACCGACGTCCTCTTCTACGCCTTCCCCGAACTGACCAGCCCGGTTCGGGTCTGCTCCCGGACCCCGTCGCGGAACCTGACCCACTTCCACGCCGATCGAGTGCTCTCCACGGTGACCTACGCCGTGAACAGCGCCCGCTTCGCGAACACAACCTGCAACTTCTACTTCTACGACTCGAACATGCGCCCCGATCGCGCGCACCTCGGCATCGGAGAGGGCGAGTGGCCCAGCGGCATCGTCACCATCGTGGTCTGCGAGGGCGGCACCCTCGTCCTCGCCCCCGAGGGCCCGCTGGAGATCTGGCGCGAGGGCCGGAAGACCGATGGCATGCAGTGGCCCGGGCTCCCCAAGTACGAGTCCTTCAGCCACTGGCACGCCTGGGTGGACAAGGCCCTCGGCAAGGACACCCCCCACCTCTGGATGCCCTTCGCCACCGGCCTCCGCTGCACCGAGCCCGGCCTGCTCGCCGTCAAGGCCGCCAAGTACCCCGGCCAGGTGCTCGAGTGGGATCGCGCCAAGCTCGCCTTCCCCAACCATGCCGACGCGACGAAGACCATCGTCCGCCGCGAGTACCGCAAGGGCTTCGAGCCAACCCGGGTCGGCTGAGGGCGCCTCGGGTAACCGGAGCGCGGCGGGCACCCGCTCGCCGGCCCCGGCCAACGCCCCCCTCCTCCCCTCCCGAACGTCCATGCCGCTTGACAATCAATAAGCCTACACTTATGCTTCATCGATGCCCGGCGCCACCGCCACCGAGAACCGGATCTTCCAGGCCCTGGCCGACCCCAGCCGGCGCGCGATCTTCGAGTCGCTCGCGCGTGGCGAGGGTGCCCGGGGCGAGGCGGCGGTCAAGGACCTCACAGCGCGCTTCGACATCTCGCAGCCGGCCGTCTCGCAGCACCTGGCCATCCTGAGAGATGCCGGCCTGGTGAGCCACCGGCGCGAGGGGCGCTGCGCCTACTACCGCGTCGAGCCGCGCGGGCTGAAGCCGCTCATCGACTGGATCACGCACTACCGCGCGTTCTGGACCGATCGCGTCGATCGCCTCGAGAAGCTGCTGGAGAAGATGGACCAATGACTCCCACCGACGAGACCGACAGCCCGCGGGCCGCGTCCATCTCCCTCGAGTTCGATCTGCCCCATGCCCCCGAGAAGGTGTGGCGCGCGCTCACCGACCCCGCCTTGCTGGCGGAGTGGCTCCTCCCGGTCCTCGGCTTCAAGCCGGAAGCGGGGGCGGCGTTCACCTTCAAGACGCAGCCGTTCCCCGGCTGGGACGGCACCGTGAACTGCCGCGTGCTCGAGATCGAACCGCAGAGAAAGCTCAGCTACACCTGGACCGTCCCCTTCCTGGACACCGTCGTGACCTTCACGCTCACACCAACGGCGGGGGGGACGGGAGCCGGACCGCGAGGCCCAGGCACGCGCCTGTCCATCGTGCAGTCCGGCTTCCAGCCCGATCAGAAGCGCGAGTTCGGCGGCGCTCGCTACGGCTGGAAGATGATGGGCGGAAAGCTCGTCGAACTGCTCGTGAGGATGCCATGAGTCTCGCACCCCGAACGTGCGTCCCAGCCGCCTCGGGCGCCACGTCGGAGGAGGTACCCCCATGAACCGATGGGTCCGGCAAGGCCACCGCTGGCTGTCCATCGCCTTCACGGCGACCGTCATCGCCAACATCGCCGTCATGTCCGCCCGAGAGGGGCAGCCCCCAGCCTGGGTCACCTACTCGCCCCTGCTCCCCCTCGCCCTCCTCTGGTTCAGCGGCGTGTACCTTCTCGTCCTGCCGCACGCCGCCCGGTGGCGCGCCCGGCGATGCGCCGGCGCCCCCGCCTCGGAGTGAGCCCCATGACCCACCGCACCAGGTCAACCAAGGTCGCGCGCACCGGCAAGGCCCCCGCCAGGCCGACCGGCCCCAGTCCACGGACCCGCGAGCGCGCCGATCCCGCGGCCGGATCCACGATCCGCTTCAGCGCGACACTCCTGCGCCCCGCGCCGACCGCGAACGCCGCCGCGGGCGACTGGACCTTCCTGACCCTGCCCCGCGAGGCCAGCGCCCGGCTCCCCTCGCGCGGCATGGTGTCGGTCGAGGGCACCATCAACGGCTCGCCCCTGCGGGCCACGCTCGAGCCCGACGGCCGGGGAGGACACTGGCTCAAGGTGGACCGCAGGATCCGCCAGGCGGCGCTTCGCGCCGGGTCGAGCGTCGAAGCGGGCGACACCGTCGCGCTGGAGATCACGCCGATGGCCGAGGAACCCGAGCCCAGGGTGCCGCCCGATCTGCGCAAGGCCCTCGCGGCCGCCCCGCCCCAGGCGCGGGAGGTCTGGTCGGACATCACGCCGGCCGCGCGTCGCGATTTCATCCACTGGATCGTCTCTCCCAAGCAGGCCGAGACCCGCGCGCGGCGCATCCGAACCGCCTGCGACATGCTCGCCAAGGGCAAGCGACGCCCCTGCTGCTTCGATCGGTCCGGGATGTTCGACAAGAGCCTCTCCTGCCCCGTCCCGCTCGCGCCCGACGACCCGGGGGAGAGGGCAGGCCGGTAGGGGGGGACGTAGGCACGGGGGGCAGAATGGGGGCGGGGAGGCGGCGTGCGGGTGACCCAGGTGATCTCGGGAGATTCAATCCAGCACGAAGTCCGCGATGTCCCTCGCCAGGTACCGCTCGGTCTCCTCGCCCATGCGCACGCCCACGCACCGGAAGCCGCACTTCTCCAGGATGCGCCGCGAAGGGGCGTTGCCGCTGTCCGTGGTCGCGTGGAGCGGGCGCCGGCGTTCCTCGCCGAGGAACAGCCGAAGGGCGTGCGAGGCGACACCCTTGCCCCAGTGCGCCCGCGCGATCCAGTAGCCGACGCAATCGCGCCCCTCGGCCTGGAAACACGCGATGCTGCCGACGATCTCCGGCCCATCCGGGCCATCGATCTCGATCACCCGCCCGTTGATGCCGGGGTCGGCCAAGTGGCGCTCCCACGCGCCGAAGAACGCCTCGCGCGTGCGCGCCTTGGTCCCGGCCATCCGGTTGCTCTCGGGATCGGCCTGCATCTCGAACAGCGCCGGCAGATCGCGCGGCTCCGTCCGCCGCAGGCGGATCGCGTGGATACGTCGCTCGTCCCCTTGCATCGCGGATTGTAGTGGTTGGAGTGCGCTCGCCGTGCGCCGGCGCGGCCACCGCCGTCGCCTTCAGTCGCCTGCGCGCGTGCGATCGCCCGGCGCGCCGGCGGATTCTCGGGTCACGGCTGCATTCCCATGGTGCGCAGAAACGGGCGGTAGCGCGGGTCGGCCTCAAGGCTGCGCAGCAAGGGGTCGCCCTTCAACTCCGTCAGGCCGCTGTCGTGTTGGGCTCTGCCACGCTCGAGCCAGGCAAAGGCGTCATCGATCTCGCCGCGGTACGCGTGCACCTCCGCGATCTGAAACGGCATGTCGCCGGAGAACTTCGAGGTAAGCGCGGCGAGCGCATCCGCGGACGCGACGCTCCGCCCCGCCGCGTGATGAATCAGCGCCTCACCGGCCAGCCGCCAACCCTCATCCGCTTCCTGAGCGTTCGCCTCGAGCGCTGCCTCGACTCTGCCCTGCATCAACAGCACTTTCGCCAGGAGGTGCCACAGGCTGGTGGCGCCCGGTCGGAGTTCAATCGAATGGCGGCAGGCCGCCTCCGCCTCGTCCAACCGCCCGGCGTAGAGCAGGGAAATCGCCAGGTTGGCGTAGAGTGTGCCCTGCAACGGGTCGCGCGCGAGGCTCTCCTGGAACAGGGCGATGGCCTCCTCCGCGTGACCACGCGCGTGAGCCAGCAGTCCTGTGTTCGCGAGCAGGCCCGCCCGACCCCGATCCAGCGCGAGGGCGCGCTTCAGATCACGGTCCGCACCCTCCCAATCCCAGTCGTAACTCGCCTTGATCCAGCCGAGCACTCCGATGGCCATCGCCTGGTTTGGATCCAGGCCGATCGCCTCCTGGGCGGCGCGCCGGGCATCGGCCACGCTCTCGTCAATGGGGGCGAACCCGCTACCCCCCTGCGTCAGACGAGCCCGCGCAAGCTGGGCCCAGGCCGCGGCGTAGCTCGGATCCAGCGTGAGCGCCTGTTCGAGATGCTCGACCGCCTTGCTCAGATCCTCCCGCGTGCGTCGATCCGCGTGGTAACGTGCCTCCAGCACCAGGTTGTACGCCTCCATGTTGCGTGTTTCCTTGCGGGCCGGCAGCACGTTGCCGGCCAGCAGCACCTGGAGATGGCCCGCTACTCGGGAAGCAATCTCGTCCTGCACCAGAAGCACATCGTCCAAGTCGCGGTCGTATGTGTCTGACCACTCATGCGAACCATCAACCGCGCTCACGAGTTGCGCAGTGATCCGGATCAGCGTCCCGGACTTGCGCACGCTGCCCTCCAGCACGTGCGCCACGTTGAGCCTCTGCGCGATGGTTCGCACATCCTCGGCCTTACCCTTGAACTGGAATGACGAGGTCCGGCTGGTAACCCGCAGTTTGGGCAACCCGGCGAGCACGTTGATCAACTCCTCCGACAGGCCATCGGAGAAGTACTCCTGGTCCGGGTCCGGACTCATGTTGACAAAGGGCAGGACCGCGATCGACGTCTGTTCGCTCACCGTGCTACCGGGTGCCGTCGGTGTCCGCTCGTGCGGCCGCGTCGCCCATTGGTATCGCCACAGGCCGAAGACCACCGCGCCGACCACGGCCACAACGGCTGCGATACCCCAGCGACGGAGGCGCCGTCTGCCGCCCCCTTGTGGCTCGGTGGCCGGTGCCGCCGGAGCCTGGCCCGGCTCACGGCTGGTTTCGAACCTCTCGCTCAGAAGCACCGCCAGATCGTTCGCGAGGACCGTCCCCAGCTCTTCCGGGGTCGAGAACGTCTTGTAGCAGGCGCGGTTGTGCCGCTCGATGCGTCGGAGCAGCTCCTTGAGCCGCTCCTCCCGGTTCGGCGCCGGCTCCTTCACATAGATCAGCTTGGAGTGCCCTTCGGAGAGCTGGTACTCGTCCTCCAGGCCGGAGATTTCCATGTCAGGCGCGACCCAGCCGTACTGCTCTCCGTACACGCCGACGAACACGTGGCTCTGTTGCAGGTACGCGCGGTATAGCTCGCGTGGAGGATGAGGCCGGGCGCCCAGCTCGAAAAGGACCGGCGTCAGTCTCAAGTTGCGGATTGCCTCGACGGCCGCGGCACGCTCCGCCGCTAACTCGTGCATCGTTGAGCTGACGAAGACGCGCACACGCTGGTCGGGAGTGCGGATCACTAGGGCACCCAGCTCATGGTCGTGGCCGGACCATCGTAGCCGCCGTTGAGCAAGTGCGTGGCGAACGTCTCCGCCTCGCGCGCCCCGTCCCGGGCCGAGGATGCCAGGCGCTCCATGCTTCGCTCGGCGGAGCGGCGTTCTACCTCGGGTGCGTCCACGAGGCGGCCGACGACGGGGTCACCATCGCTGGCAAGCTGTTCGAGATGCTCGGCAGGGACCGCCGGCGCCTGGCGGGTCATGAGCGCTCGACCGTCGCGGCGCTGCGTCTGCCGGACCTGCTCCCAGACCACCCTGTGGTCACCGCCGCGCGCGTGGCGAAACTGCTGAGGATCGCGTCCTCGCAGGGATGCGAACGCGACGGTGCTATCAACCAACGACGGGTGTCAACTGCAGAGTTCGAGTTCGCGAGGTTGTGCGGGGGTGGCGGTCGAGAAGGCCGGGTGTCCGCATTGACACCCCTCTCGTCGGATCAAACCGAGAGCGTCGCGCGAGGTCGGCGGCGTAGAGGGCCGGGATTCGCGGGAGGAACCGGGCGTCGAGCGAACGGGCGGCGCCCGTCGCGCCGTCAACCAAAACGGCTCCGGGTTACCCGGAGCCGTCGAAAACTCCGTATCCACAACCTAGGCGAACCGATTCTCGCCAGGGAGGCGTGGATTTCTTCACCAAATCGCCGGTTGACGCGCGACAACCGTTGGTTTGACGCCGAATTCGCTCGGGGCGAACCCCCTGAACCTCCGTCTGCGGAAGGGCGTATCCTTAAATGGTACTAAAAGACCGAACTTTCGCCGATAACCATTAGGCGGGAACCCACCGAGGACCCTGGAGCATCCAACTACCGTGTATCTGGTATTTCGAGCCATCCTGATCGCGTCGCTGCTTCTTCAGCCCTTCGCGGGGCTGCTGCCGCAGCGGTGCGTCGGCATGCCGGATGCGGCGGCACTCGTATCGATGGGGATGCCGGCGGGCGCGACGTGCGACTGCTGCGGCGGGGATGCGGATGGCGCCTCGGTCGAGTGCCCGATGGCCAAGGACAGCTACGTCGGCTGTAACTGCAAGGCGTCGCAGCAGGAGGCTCCCCAAACGCCGCCACCGGGGCCGGAACACAAGCCCCTGACCCAGCTATTGGCCTTTGTGCCCGTGTTGATCATGCTCGTGCCCGAGCCGGCCGCGCGATCGTTCGTGTGGCATGGCGACGACGCCTTGCTCCGGCGTTCGTCCCCCTCGATTCAATCGCTCCTCTGTGTCTGGTTGATGTAGACCCAAGCGGTCCTGAGCGGCATTGCGCGCTCACCGAACCGTCAAAGTGGTCCATCGCCGTGCTGCCGCCAGGCTGCGCGTCCAACCAGTACAACCAGGAGTGTCACCCCATGTATTCCAATCGCGCCGCGGTGGCCGCGCTGACCGCCCTCGCGGCAGCCTCTCTCGCGGGCTGTTCCCTCACGCCGAAGGGCACGAATGAGGAGCGGGCTCGCCTTGCCGAGACAGGGAAGCCATACGAACCGAGATTCGAGGATCGGGTACTCCCAGACCTGCCGCCAGAGCCCACTTGGTCGGAAGTGCTGCATCGCGCCTTCCTTGCGAATGGCGATCTGGAGTCTGCTTATTTCGACTGGAAGGCGGCGGTCGAGCGCATCGACGTCGCGGCGGCGTGGCCGAACTCGCGGCTCATGCTCGGGTACTCGTACACCCTCTCCGCCGGCAACATGAAGGCGTTCGACCGCAGCACCTTCTCATTCAGCCCGGACTCGATGGAGAGCCTCCTCTGGCCGTCGAAGGCGGCGAAGCAGGGCGAGGTCGCGCTGGCTCAGGCCCGGGAGGCTGGGGCGCGATTCCGGGCGGCGAAGTTCGAGCTGCAGCGTCGAGTGCTGAGCGCGTGGGCTGATTACGCGGTGCAGGCCGAACGCCTCCGCATAGCACGAGAACGGGAGCTGCTCGCGCGGTTCACGCTCGACACGGCGGGCTCCCGAGTCCGGGCGGGTGGCATCCAGCAGGACCTGCTCAAGGCAGACGTCGAGTCCGAGGCGGCCGGGGACTCGGTGAGGACTGCCGAGGCGAACCTGGCCGCCGCGCGTGCGATGCTCAACGGCTTGCTCGGCCGTGAACCGGAGGCGCCGTTGTCGGCGCCCGAACTGACGCCTCCGCCACGGCCGATCCCCGTCGATGACGCGGTCCTAATTGCAACAGCCGTGGAGCAGAACCCGGAGCTGGAGGCGCTGGCCCAGCGTGTTCAAGGTCGCGCCGACGCGCTCGAACGTGCCCGCCTTGAGTGGCTCCCCGACATCAATCCCATGTTTGCGTTCACCGGTAGTGCTTCCCAGGCCGTTGGCGCTGCGGTCATGCTCCCGACCACGATCAAGGAGATCGAGGGCGGCATCAAGGACGCGGGCGCCATGTTGCGGGGGAGCGAGGCCGTGCTCCGGCAAGCACGAAACGACCGCGCCGCTTCGTTCGTGGCGACCCTCATTGCACTCCGTGATGCCGAGCGACAGGCGGCGCTCTTCGAATCCCGCATTGTGCCCGCGGCGGAGCGGATCGTGGCCATTACCCGTCAGTCTTACTCGGCAGGTGGGGCCGCCTATCTCGACATGATCGGCTCCGAGCGTGCGCTGCTTGATGCGAGGCTCGTCGTCGCCGAGGCCCGTGGGATGCGCGAGAAGCGGCTCGCTGAGCTCGAAGCTCTCATGGGTACCGATGTCGAGACCCTCGCCGCGCCCATGCCTTCCCACGCAGCAAGCCCCACACCCAACCACGCGCCGACGGCAAGTGCCACGGCGACTGTGATTCTGCAGGAGACCCGTCCATGACACACCCAGTCACCACATCCTCGCGCCCGGCCCGCCGCGCCAGCCTCTACGTGCTCGTTCTCCTCGCCGCCGCTGGCGGCGTGTACGTCGGCGCACGCTGGCATTCGTCCGTCAGGCCGATGCTCGGCATGAAGGCCGCGGATCAAGCGCAAGAATCGGGAGAGCGAGGTGCCGAGAAGGACGCCAAGCAGCTCTGGACGTGCGGGATGCACCCGCAGGTGATCCAGGACAAGCCGGGCGACTGCCCGATCTGTCACATGAAGCTCACGCCGCTGAACGTTGACAACACGGCCATGCCGTCCGACGGAGCGAGCCACGACCACAGCGCGATGCCCTCGGGCGGCGGCAGCGCGAGCATGGCACACAATGGTCAGCCGCAGGCGGACCGGAAGGTGAAGTACTGGTGGGACCCGATGCTCAGCCCGCCGTACATCTCCGACAAGCCTGGCAAGAGCCCGATGGGGATGGACCTGATCCCGGTCTACGAGGACGAACGGGCTGGCGGCGGCCCGGGAGGAGTAGGCGGCGCGGTTACCATCGATCCCGCGGTCGTCCAGAACATGGGCGTGCGTGTGGCGATGGTGACGGCGGGGCCGCTGGCACGATCGGTGCGGCTCGTCGGCTACCTCGACGAGGCCCAGCCCAACCTCGTTGACATCAATTTGCGCGTGTCTGGTTGGATCCGCCGCCTGCACGCGAATGTCGAGGGTCAGCACGTCGAAGCGGGCGACCCGCTGTTTGATCTCTATAGCCCCGAGCTTCAGGTGGCCGTCGAGGAGCTCATTACCGCACGGCGAGCCCGGGCCGGTGCCAGCAGAGACAGCGGCGAGAGGGGCGGCGTCGCGGCCGCGCTCTACGACGCCGCGGCGAACAAGCTGGAACTGTTCGGGCTTGACCCTCGGCAGATCGAGGCGCTCTCCAAGCTGGACAAAGCGCCGGCGGTGATTACGTTCACAAGCCCTGTGACGGGCGACACTACCGAGAAGCCGGTGGTGGAGGGAGCGGCAGTGAAGATGGGCGACCGCGTCCTGCGGATCGTCGATCACTCCACGCTCTGGCTAGACGCCCGAGTCTTCGAGAAGGATCTTCCGTTCGTTTCGATCGGGCAACACGCGACAGCCACACTTACATCGCGCCCGGAGGGACCCATTGACGGCGAAGTCATCTTTGTGGACCCGAGGGTGGACCCGATGACGCGCACGTCGCTGGTGCGCATGGCTCTTCCGAACCCGTCGCTGGCGCTCAAACCGGGGATGTACGCCACGGTTCGGGTTGAGTCACAGGTCACCGACCGCGCCGTGATGGTGCCGCGCGAGGCGATCATCGATACCGGTGAATCGCAGGTGGCCTTTGTTGCCCAGGGCGTCGGCAGGTTCCAGCCCCGCCGCGTCAAGCTGGGGCTCGCGGGAAGCGACGGGCTGGTGCAGGTGCTCGAGGGGCTCGCCCCCGGCGAGGCGGTGGTTACCAGCGGGCAGTTCCTGATCGACTCGGAAAGCCGTCTGCGCGAAGCGATCCAGAAGTTCCTCAGCCAACAGGCGCCAACTGGCACGGGCCGCGGGACGAGCGCCGCTTCCTCGCCCGTGGCCGCCTCGGTCGAGGTCGCCCCCGACCAGCAGCGGAAGATCGACATGGTGGTCTCGGAGTACTTGAAACTGTCCGGTGCGCTCGGCGCTGTGCAGGACCAGGCCACGCCGCTCGAGATGGCTCCCCTGTTGTCCGCGGCCCACGCCCTCCACGGCACCCTATCCGGGACGAATCACGAGCCGCTCGCCGTGGGAGTAGCCAAGGCGGCGGAGGCCATGAAGGGGCATCCGCTCGACCATCAGCGCCAGATGTTCAGCGCGCTGGGAGAACGGGTCATATCGCTGGTGGATGTGATGCCCCCGACGACCGCCGTAGCAAAGGACCTGTATGTGATGAACTGCCCAATGGCCCCGGGCGGCGCCAAGGGGGACTGGCTTCAGATTTCGCCCGATGTGGCGAACCCGTTCTTTGCTAGCGACATGAAGGCGTGCGGCGCTCTGGTCCGCGAGGTGACGACGAAAGGAGCGCGACCATGAGCAGTACTGCTGCCACCACGTACACCTGCCCGATGCATCCGCAGATCCGTCAGCCGGGTCCTGGCGATTGCCCGATCTGCGGAATGGCACTGGAACCCTTGCTCCCGACTCTTGATGAGGGGCCAGACCCGGAGTTGGTCAGCTTCAAGCGTCGCTTCTGGTTGACACTTCCGCTGACCGTCGTCGTGACGGTCCTGGCGATGGCGGGCCACTATCTGCCGGGTCTGTCGGGCACCGTCCGAACCTGGATTGAACTTGCGTTCACGATTCCGATCGTGCTCTGGGCTGGGGCACCGTTCTTTGTACGCTGGGCCAACTCGATACGCCGACGCAGCCCGAACATGTGGACGCTCATCGGGACCGGCGTTGGCGCGGCCTTTCTCTACAGCCTCGCTGCCACTCTCTATCCCGCTGCCTTCCCTCGCGGGTTCGAGTCGCATGGCAGAGTTGGTGTGTACTACGAGGCTGCAGCCGTCATCGTGTCCCTCACTCTACTCGGACAGGTCCTCGAGCTGAGCGCACGATCCCGAACCTCCGCGGCGTTGAAGTCACTGCTGGGGCTTGCGCCCAAGACGGCTCGTCGGATTCGCGAGGACGGTGGTGAGGAGGATGTCCCGCTCACGCATGTGCACATCGGAGACTCACTCCGCGTACGACCCGGCGAGAAGGTTCCGGTGGATGGCGTGGTCCTCGAAGGTCGCTCCAGCGTGGACGAGTCCATGCTGACCGGCGAATCGATGCCGGCTGAGAAACAGGCCGGAGACCGCGTCATCGGCGCGACGATCAACGGCGGGGGGAGCCTGGTGATGCGGGCCGACAAGGTCGGTGCGCAAACCATGCTATCGCAAATCGTCCAGATGGTGGCGCAGGCGCAGCGTTCCCGCGCTCCCTTGCAACGACTGGCAGATGCGGTGTCGTACTGGTTTGTTCTGGCCGTCCTCGCGATCGCGGCCGTTACGCTGCTGGTGTGGGGCTTGCTCGGCCCGGAGCCACGTTGGGCCTACGCCATCTTGAACTCTGTCTCGGTACTGATTATTGCTTGCCCGTGCGCGCTGGGCCTTGCAACGCCGATGTCCATCATGGTGGCAACTGGACGCGGGGCCGCATCGGGTGTCCTCTTCCGCGACGCGGAAGCGCTCGAGTCCCTGCGCACCATCGACACGCTCATCGTCGATAAGACTGGCACGCTTACTGTGGGTAAGCCCGTGTTCAAGAGCGTTGTTGCGGTCCCGCCCATGACCGCAAACGAGGTGCTGCGACTTGCCGCCGGCCTCGAGCAGGGCAGCGAACATCCGCTCGCCGATGCCTTCGTTGCGGAAGCAGGACGGCGCGGACTCACGCTCAGCAGGGCCGAGGGGTTTGAGTCCAGCACCGGGATCGGTGTGCGTGGGCATGTGGACGGCAAGCAGGTCGCGCTCGGCAATGCGCCGCTCATGCACGAGTTGGGCGTGAACATCACGTCGCTTCGGGAGGCGGCGGAGTCTCACCGCTTGCAAGGAGCGTCCGTCGTGTACGCGGCGGTGGACGGCCAGCCGGCGGGTTTGCTCGCGGCCGCCGACCCGGTCAGGGAATCGACACCAGAAGCCATCCGCGACCTCCACGACGCCGGCATTCGCATCGTTATGGCTACAGGGGACGGGCTCACGACCGCCCAATCGGTCGCACAACAACTCGACATCGATGAGGTGCACGCGGAGGTCCGGCCGCAGGACAAGGTCGAGCTTGTAGCCGCTCTCCAAGAGAAGGGAAAACGCGTTGCGATGGCGGGCGACGGGATCAATGACGCGCCTGCTCTTGCCCGTGCCCATGTCGGCATCGCGATGGGAACGGGAACAGACGTGGCGATGAACAGCGGGCACGTCACGTTGGTGAAGGGAGACTTGCGAGGCATCGCGAGGGCTCGCCGACTCTCACAAGCCACGGTCTCCAACATGAGGCAGAACCTCGTCTTCGCGCTGATCTACAACGCCCTCGGCGTCCCTCTTGCGGCCGGCGTCCTCTATCCGGCATTCGGCCTTCTGCTTTCGCCTCTCTTCGCCGCCGTCGCCATGAGCCTGAGTTCAGTCTCCGTGGTCGGCAATGCTCTGCGACTTCGAGGACCCAAAGCATGATCGCCCGCATTATCGAGATCTCCCTCAAGAATCGCCTCATGGTGTTTCTGCTCACGGCGACGCTCGTGGGCGCAGGCATCTGGAGCATCTTCAACATCCGCCTGGACGCGATCCCGGATCTGTCGGACGTGCAGGTGATCGTCACCACCGAGTATCCGGGCCAAAACCCACAGGTAGTGGACGACCAAGTCACGTACCCGCTTGCCAGCGCGATGCTTGCGGTACCCGGTTCGACTGTGGTCCGCGGCTACAGCATGTTCGAGCAGTCGTTCGTGTACGTGCTGTTCGAGGACGGCACCGATATCTACTGGGCGCGGAGCCGGGTGCTGGAGTACCTGAACTTTGCGCGCGATCGGCTTCCCAAGGGCGTCGAGCCCAAGCTCGGCCCAGACGCGACGGGCGTTGGCTGGGTGTACCAGTACGTGCTGTACCCCGGCTACTACAGCCCCGACCATCCGAAGGGATTGTGGCGTGATCCTGGCTCGGACGATGCGGCGGGCGAAAGCGCGAGCGCTGGGCGAGAGTGGTACGCCACGCGCGAAGAGGCACCCGAGAAGGGGGGCGTGCGCGACCGGCTCGTCCGAGTGCGCGCGTGGGAGGAGCCGGGGACCGACCCGCTCACAGGCACGGCCCTCGTCACAGCGAACCAGGATTTGGCGCAGCTCCGCAGCCTCCAGGACTGGTACATGCGCTACCCGCTCACCTCGGTCGAGGATGTCTCCGAGATCGCGTCCATCGGCGGCTTCGTCAAGCAGTACCAGGTTGTCCTCGACCCACAGAAACTCCAAGCGTATCGGCTCGCGCTCCGCGATGTGATCATGACGATCGAGCGGTCCAACAACGATGTGGGTGGGTCGGTGCTTGAACTCAGCGAGAACGAGTACATGGTCCGCAGCCGGGGGTACTTGAAGGGGCTCGATGACCTCGCCGAGGTGCCGATCGGGCTCGGCGACAAGGGCACGCCGATCATGCTCGGCGATGTGGCCACCCTTCAGATCGGCGGCGAGGCCCGGCGCGGCGTCGGCGAGCTCGACGGGAAGGGCGAGGCCGTCGGAGGCGTCGTGATCGCTCGATTCGGGGCCAACGCGTACAAAGTCATCCGCGACGTGAAGGTCAAGCTCGCAGCCCTCGAAGAGGGGCTACCGCCGGGTGTGTTCATTAAGCCCACCTACGACCGTTCCGAGCTCATCAGCCGATCGGTCCACACGCTGCGCAACACACTCGTCGAAGAGATCATTGTCGTCGGATTGGTCTGCATTCTGTTCCTGATCCACCTGCGGAGCGAGTTGGTCGCGGTCTTTGTCGTCCCCTCGAGTGTGGTGGCGTCGCTTCTGGTGATGAACCTTCTGGGGATCAACGCCAACATCATGTCCCTGGGCGGGATCGCCATTTCCATCGGTGTGGTGGTGGACTCGGCGATCATCATGGTCGAGAACGCCCACAAGCACCTGGACCGCGAGGAGGAGCGGCTGCACGCCGATCCCCAGGCGACGCCGACGCCGCGGCACCGGATCATGCTGGAGGCTGCTCAGGAGGTGGGGCCGCAGCTCTTCTTCTCACTCCTCATCATCACCGTCTCGTTCCTACCGGTCTTCGTGCTCGGGGGCGAGGCCGGCCGACTGTTCAAGCCGCTGGCCTTCACGAAGACATTCGCGATGGCCGCGGCGGCGCTGCTGTCGATCACCATCATCCCCGTGCTGATGTACTACTTCATCACCAGCCGGGTCCTCCCGAAGGAGTGGAGTGTCCTCCGCAACACCCTTATCACGCTGGCGTCGATGTTCCTTCCCGCCGCCGCTCTCTATGTCGTCGCGAGCAGCATGCCCCACCTGTCCCCCTACCGCTGGTGGTTCGCCGGCGGTTGGGTCGTGCTCACGGCGATGCTGCTCCTGCCGCAGAAGATCATCCACGAGAAGCATAGCCCGATCAGCAGGGTGCTCCAATGGATGTACGCCCCGTTCTTCCGGGCGGTCATGGCGCACCCGTGGATCACGCTGCTCGCCGCGGTGCTGGTCTTGGCGTCCACGTACTACCCGATCACCCGCATGGGCACCGAGTTCATGCCCCCTCTGGACGAGGGCGACCTGCTCTACATGCCCACGACCGACCCCTCGATCAGCATTACCAAGAGCAAGGAGCTGCTTCAGCAGACCGATAAGCTCATCGCGACTTTTCCCGAAGTCATCAGCGTTCACGGGAAGATCGGGCGGGCGGACACTGCGACCGATCCGGCGCCGCTTTCGATGATCGAGACAGTGGCGCAGCTAAATCCGGATCGATCTCAGTGGCGCGCACGACCGGTGGCCTATTGGTTCAGCGGTTGGCCCGGATGGCTCAAGAGGCCCTTCACCGCAACTTTCTGGCCCGAATCGCGGCCCATCACCACGGAGGAGCTCAAGTTCGGCTGGCAGGACCCCGACGGCACGATGCATCACGGGCTCAACACCGTGGTGATGTTCCCAGGGGTGGCGAACGCATGGCCGTACCCAATCGAGAACCGGATCAACATGCTGGCGACGGGGATCAAGACCCCGGTCGGGATCAAGATCATGGGACCCGATCTGAAGGTCCTGAGCGATCTTGCCGAGCGAGCGTCCAATGCCGTGCGCACCATTCCAGGCACCGTCTCGGCCTACGCCGAACGCACCTTTGGGGGCTACTACCTCGACGTCGACGTGAACCGTGAGGCGGCGGCCCGGTACGGGCTCACGGTCGGAGACGTGCAGGACGTGATCCAATCCGCCGTCGGTGGGATGAATGTCACCACAACGGTAGAGGGCCCCGAGCGCTATCCCCTCAACGTGCGCTACCTCCGCGACTTCCGGGATGACCTGCCGGCGCTGGAGAACGTCCTCGTCACCGCCCCGATGTCCGACGGGCGCGGCAACAAACTCCAGGTGCCGCTGGGACAGCTCGCGACGATCAGGATCAATCCCGGCGCGCCCATGATTCGTTCAGAAAATGCCATGCGGACGGCGTGGATCTACGTGGACATCGCGGGGCGCGACCTCGGCGGATACATCGCCGAGGCACGCCGCATCGTGGCCCAAGAGGTGGAACTGCCGGCTGGATACACGTTGGTGTTCTCCGGTCAGTTCGAGTTCTGGGAAAAGACCATCCCACGGCTGATCGCCGCGAGTGCGCTGGCCTTCTTCGCCATCGTCTTCCTGCTCTACGTCAGCAGCCGCTCGTGGGTGCGGGTGGGCATTGTGCTTATGGCGGTCCCGTTCAGCCTGGTCGGAGCGTTCTGGTTCATGCACGCCCTGGACTACAACCTGTCGCTCGCCGTTGTCATCGGCATTATCGCGCTCGCGGGTCTCGATGCCGAGACCGGCATGGTGATGCTGCTCTACCTCGAAAACAGCTTCGACCGGTTCAGGGAGCAAGGCCGCATGCGCACCACGCACGACCTGTGGGATGCGGTCCATGACGGGGCGGTCATGCGCATCCGTCCCAAGGCGATGACCGTCGCCGCCACATTCATCGGGCTCGTTCCTCTTCTGTGGGCGCACGGAACGGGTGCCGACACCATGCGCCGCATCGCCGCCCCGATGATCGGCGGTCTGCTCATCAGCTTTGTCATGGAACTGCTCATCTACCCCGTCGTGTTCTACCTCATCAAGCGGTGGCAGCACCGCAAGTCGATCGTGCGATCCTGATCGTGGCGACGTTCACCGTGTAAGTGGGCCTCGCGGTTGATCCTCGATTCATTCAGGCAAAGGAGTTCGGTCATGTTGAAGTTGTGCAAGTCGTCGGTCATGAGCCTCGTACTTCTCTTCGCCGGCGCCGCCGCGCCCGCGCTGGGCCAAGCGGGCAGGTCTACTGATCCGTCAACTCAACCGGCACCCCGGGAGGAGGCCATCGTCGAAGCGCATCGGCGATCCCTACCCGCTGTCCACGTGCCCGGTCTCGACCGGCAAGCTCGGGTCCATGGGCGAGCCCGTCGTGAAGCTCTATGAGGGTCGCGAGGTTCGCTTCTGCTGCGGGTCGTGCCCACCCAAGTTCGAGAAGGACCTCACCAAGAATCTCGACAAGCTCGACAGTGCGATCGTGAAGGATCAGGCCCCGCTCTACCCGATTCAGTCTTCTGTCGTCTCAGGCAAGAAGCTCCCCGAGAAGC
Organism: uncultured Vicinamibacteraceae bacterium; assembly: GCA_964387935.1. Taxonomy (GTDB): domain Bacteria; phylum Acidobacteriota; class Vicinamibacteria; order Vicinamibacterales; family JAFNAJ01; genus CAYLZN01. Next base: position 16,358 of record CAYLZN010000088.1, read on the forward strand.
CCATCGACTGGGTCTACAACAACCGTCTCGTGCGTCTCGCCGACGAGACGGAGAAGGCCGAGTTTCTCAAGGACCCGAAGAAGTACATGGCCTCGCTCGACAGATCGGTAGTCGAAAAGCAGGGTACGGACTATCCGCTAACCACCTGTCCGGTCAGCAAGGACGAGCTCGGCGACAAGAGCGAGACCAGGGACCTTGTCATCGCGGGCCGTCTCATCCGGCTTTGTTGCGCTGGCTGTGTGAAGGATGTTCTCAAAGAACCGGCCAAGTACATCGCGGTGATCGACGCGGCCCGCAAGCCCAACGCGGATGGCAAGGACGCCCCCCGCGAGACACCATCGGAAGGCGGTAAGTAGCGGCGATGTACGGGATTCCATCCTCCCCTATTCAGCGTCGCCGTGTGGCGTGCTGGACGTCACTCCGGCTGGTCGGAGCAGCCGAAGCCCGTTGCCGACGACCAGCAGGCTCGCCCCCATGTCCGCCACTACGGCCATCCATAGGGTCGCGACCCCCGTGATGGCCAGGGCGAAGAACACCACCTTGATCCCCAGTGCGATGGTGATGTTCTGCCGAAGCACTCGTGCCGTCTGCCGGCTGAGCTGAATGAACGCTGGCACGCCCCGGAGGTCGTCCTGCATCAGGGCCACATCAGCCACTTCCAGGGCGGTATCCGTTCCCGCCGCTCCCATCGCAAACCCGATCGAAGCCTGGGCGAGCGCGGGGGCGTCGTTCACGCCGTCGCCCACCATGCCGACGTGACCCCACCGATCCGTCAGCTGAGTCACCGACGCGACCTTGTCTTCCGGGAGAAGCTCGCCCCGGGCGTCGTCGATGCCCACGCCCTGGGCGACTGCTTCCGCCGTGCGTTGATTGTCTCCGCTGAGCATCACCGTGCGGAGTCCCAGGGCATGCAACTGACGAACAGCCTCCCTGCTGGAGTCCCGTGGCGCGTCTGCCACAGCGATCACTCCCAAGGCGGCACGATCATCGGTGAGGACGATCGCTGTCTGGCCCTTGGCTTCTAGTTCTCCAAGGACCGCCTCGACGGCGGGCGTGCAAACGCCTCGCTCGTGCGCAAAGCGATGGTTCCCGAGGAAGTACGGCGCGCCATCGATTATCCCCGTGACCCCCTTGCCTGTGACCGAGGTGAAATGCTGCACGGGGAACAGTGCTCCAACCGCCTCGGTCTTCTGTTGTGTCCACGCGGCGGCGACAGCGCGCGCGACGGGATGATCGGAGCCGGCATCGATGCTCGCCGCGAGCCTCAGGATCGAGTCCGAGGCCAGCGAGTTCAGGGACCGGACATCCTGAACGCGGGGCCTGCCCTCGGTGATCGTCCCGGTCTTATCCACCGCGATCACGCGAAGCCGGCGGCCTTCTTCCAGGTAGATCCCACCCTTGATCAGGATGCCCCGGCGCGCCGCCGCTGCGAGCCCGCTCACCACCGTCACGGGCGTTGAGATGACCAGGGCGCACGGGCACGCGATGACCAACAGAACGAGCGCCTCGTAGACCCACCGCATCCAGGGCTGCTGGAACACGAGCGGCGGAACCAAGGCGACGAGAATCGCCAGGACCACCAGCGTGGGGGTGTACAGGCGGGCGAAGCGATCCACGAATCGTTGCGTCGGCGCTCTGGCCGACTGGGCTTCCTGGACCGTACGGATGATCCGGGCGAGCGTCGTCTGGTCCTTGCCCCCCGTGACCTTGAACTCGAGCACGCCGCTCTCGTTGATCGTGCCGGCGAAGACCTGGTCTCCTTCGGCCTTGTCCACCGGAACGCTCTCGCCGGTGATCGGTGCTTGATTCACCGCGGAAGCACCGGCGACCACCGTGCCATCCAGTGGGACCCTCTCCCCCGGGCGCACTCGCACGACTGAGTCGAGGGCCACGTCGCCCGCAGGCACTTCCTTCCATGTTCCTCCAGACCCGTCGGGCTGCTTGACGAACGCCGTCTCGGGCGCCATCTCCATCAGGGCCCGCACGGCGTTCCTGGCCCGCTCCAGGGAGTACTTCTCGATCAACTCCGCCACCGCGAAGAGGAACACGACCATCGCGGCCTCGGGATACTCGCCCACGGCGAACGCTCCTACGACGGCAACGGTCATCAGGAAGTTGATGT
>CAYLZN010000089.1:0-18374 GCA_964387935.1 uncultured Vicinamibacteraceae bacterium
CGTTGTCCAGAACGTCCATCAGCGAACTCCTTGCCGTTCCGCCGCCGGGTCGTAGGGCGGCTTCGAGTGATACGAGGCCCCCTTGCGCCACAGCCGGAAGGCCTGCCAGTGAATGGATCCCATGACGCGAGCCGTCAGGAAGGGATACCGCAGGAGCAGGCGCACGACGCTGGTCCGCGAGATCGCCTCGCGCCGCAGGGTGAGCGCGGTCCTCAGCCGGGCCTCGCCGCCGACGGTCAGGTCGATGCGCAGCCCGAGATGGCGGCCCGGCTGCCCGACTGCGAACCGGTAGGACCCGTCCAGCGTGAAGAACGGCGACACGTGGAAGACCTTCTTCTCCGTCCATTGCACGGTCGCCGGCCGACCCGCGCGTGCGGTCCACCCGGCGCGGGAGACCACGTAGCAGTGCCGTTCGCCAAACGTGTTGTTCACCTCGGCGACGATGGCCTCAAGGGCGTGGTCGGGACCGAAGCAGTACCAGAAGCTGACCGGGTTGAACACGTAGCCCAGAACGCGGCAGTGCGTCAGCACCCAGACCGGGCCTCCGGGCCAGGCCACTCCACGCGCGGCGAGCAGGTCCTTCAGGGACTCCACGGCCGGGCGCCCTCCGGCGCCGAAGTGATCGGCGTCGAAGAAGGCGACCGGCTGCCGGCGGTTGTGGCCGAAGCCGGGGAGGCGCGCCGCCAGCTCGTCGAGTCGCCCGGCGTCGAGGAGCCACATGAACAGCGGGTACTCAAACCGATGCCTGGGCGGCCCCGGGCGATCGTGCATCACCCGGCCGACGTACACCGCCGGGGCGGTCTCGAGCGGGCTCACCACGCAATCCCCAGGCGCCGGGCGACCTCGACGGCCGACTGGAAGCCGTCCTCGTGGAACCCGTAGCGGAGATGCGCGCCGCAGTAGTACGTGTGCCGCGAGCCGTTCAGAGCCGCCAGGTGCGGCTGGGCATCCACCGCGGTGCGGTCGAGGATGGGATGGGTGTAGGACATGGCCGCCAGCACGCCCTCGAGCGGCCGAGCGCTGTTGAGCGTGACACAGAACTGGGTGGGCCCCGGCACCGCCTGCAACCGATTGATGTGATACGTCAGCGAGACCGGTCTTCGTGAGTCCTCGCAGTCCTCGAGGTCGCAGTTCCACGAGGCCCACGCCGCCCGACGTCGCGGGAGCACGCGTTGGTCGGTGTGCAGCACGGTCGCGTTGGTCGAGTAGCGGAAGCGCGCGAGCAGGTCCCGCTCGTCGTTCGAGGGATCCGCAAGAAGGCCCAGCGCTTCGTCGGCGTGCGTGGCCATCACGACCTTGTCGTAGCGCAGGACGTCGCCGGCGCGGAGCGTCAGCGACACGCCGGCCGCGTCGCGGTGCACGGAGGTGACGGGGTCGCCATGCCGGACCCGGCCCGACACGCCAGCGGCCAGGGCCTTCACGTAGCGCTGGCTGCCACCCACGACCGTACGCCAGCGGGGCGCGCCGGCTGGCGCCAGCAGCCCGTGGTTGTCGAGGAACTGCAGGATCGAGCGGGCCGGAAACGCCCGCATGTCATCGAACGAGGCCGACCAGATGGCGCCGGTCATGGGCAGCACGAAATGCCGGACGACCACGCCGTCGATGCCAGCCTCGTCCAGAAACGCGCCCAGCGACACGGACGACGGCGCCCCCTCGGCCAAGAACGCGCGGCCGAGCCTGAAGAAGCGCAGCATGCCCAGCAGCAGGCGCCAGTGCGTCGGATCCACCAGGCGACGTCGCTGCGCGAACAGGGCCGACGCGTGGCGGCTGCCATACTCCAGACCGCATCGGCGACAGCGCACGCTGAACGACATGTCGCTCCACGTCGTGTCGACGCGCAACTCCTCGAGGAGCCGCGTGAAGAGGGGGTAGGTGCGCGTGTTGTAGACCAGGAAGCCCGTGTCCAGCGAGAGGGTACGACCGTCGAGGTCGAGGTCGTGCGTATGCGCATGGCCACCCAGCCGGGGCTCGCGCTCGAACACGTCGACCTCGTGGACCGACGACAGCAGATAGGCTGCCCCGAGTCCGGAGACCCCTGCCCCGACCACCGCTATGCGCATCCCGACAGTCCCGGACGGATCCTACCCATGTCGCCCAGAAGACGCCTGCGCCCTTTCGGGAGATCCCGCACGGGCACACCGCAACGGTGTGACGCGTCCCGGCGTCCCACAGCGGTGCCCACGTTGAAGCTGTCCGCCCGGCTTGCCTACGCCGTGCCGGGCCTCGTCTTCGCCCTGGTCGGCATCCCGATTTACGTGCACCTGCCCAAGTTCTACGGGGACGCCCTCGGCGTCGATCTCCGGGTCATTGGACTGGCGATACTCGCCTCGCGCATCTGGGACGCCGTCACCGACCCGGCAGTGGGCTATCTCAGCGACCACACGCGGTCACGGTGGGGACGGCGACGCCCCTGGATCGCCGCCGGAGCCCTGCCGCTCGCCGCCGCGGTGGCCCTGCTGCTGACGCCGCCGGCGGCCGACGCGCGCGGCACCGGGCTGTGGATGACCGTCCTCCTGTTCGTCGCGTTCCTGGCGTGGACGAGCATCCAGATCCCGCACGCGGCACTCGGCGCTGAACTGGCGCCCGACTATCACGCCAGGACCTCCCTCTATGCGTGGCGCGATGCCCTGTTCATCCTGGGGACCCTCGCCGCGGCGTCCGCACCGGCCGTCATCCGTGCCGCCGGCGGGTTCTCGCTGACTCCGGACGGTGAACGGCGCACGTTCAGGGTGCTGGCCGCGCTCTACGCGCCCCTGCTGCTTCTGCTCCCGCTCTGGTGCGCCGTCGTCCTGCGCGAGCCCGCCATCGGCGGCCGGACATCCTCGGTCCCGCCATGGCGCGCGACCCGGGACGCGTTGCGAAACGAACCGTTCCGGGTCGTGCTGGGGGCGTATGCCATCGGGGCCCTCGGCAGCGCCCTCCCGGGCACGCTGAGTCGGTGCGTCTGGCGCTCCGGCTCCTCTACGCGGCCGTGCCGTGCCTCTGCTACCTCGCGGCGATGGTCGTGGCCGTACGGTTCCCGATCGATGAGGCGAGGCATGCCGAGATCCGGGCCACCCTGAGTGCGCGGGCCAGCCATGGGCCGGGGCCGCGGTCGGACGTGCGCCCTGTAGCCTCTTGACGCAGGGATTTCAAAGTGATATCACTTTGATGTCAGGAGGACCTGCATGATCCGCGAACAACAGAACAACGGGCTGTCCGGCTGGCTCCCGCTCCTCGTCTCGATCGCCATCATCGCCGGCTCGATCTACACGATCGTGTCCGGCGGCCGACACCGGGAGACATCCGAGCTGTTGCTGGGCATCCTCGGTGCCGTGCTTGGAGGCCTCGGCCTGGCCGGCCTCTTCGTCGTCAATCCGAACGAGGGCAAGGTGCTCCAGTTGTTCGGCAGCTACCGGGGCACCGCGCGGGTCCCCGGCCTGCGGTGGGCCAACCCCTTCCTCACCAAGAAACGAGTGTCGCTGCGGATCAGGAACTTCGAGAGCGCCAGGCTCAAGGTCAACGACCAGGAGGGGAACCCCATCGAGATCGCCGCGGTGGTCGTGTGGCGCGTCGTGGACTCGGCTGAAGCGGTGTTCGAGGTCGACGACTACGAGAACTACGTGCACGTGCAGAGCGAGGCGGCGGAACGCAATCTCGCAACCAGCTACGCCTACGACTCCCACGACGACAACGTCCTCTCGCTCAGGGGGCACACCGGCGAGGTGGCCGATCACCTCAAGCGGGAGATTCAGGACCGCCTGTCGAAGGCTGGTGTCGAAGTCATCGAGGCGCGAATCAGCCATCTCGCGTACGCCCCCGAAATCGCCGCGGCCATGCTGCAGCGGCAGCAGGCCGGCGCCATCATCGCCGCGCGTCAGCGCATCGTCGAAGGCGCGGTCGGCATGGTGGAAATGGCGCTGGAACTCCTGGCCAAGAACCACGTGGTGGCCCTGGACGAGGAGCGCAAGGCCAGCATGGTGAGCAACCTTCTCGTGGTTCTGTGCGGCGAGCGCGGGGCCCAGCCCGTTCTCAATACCGGCACGATCTACCAGTAAGGCCGTGGCTGACCGGAAGGCGTTCCTGCTTCGGATCGACCGTGAGGTGCTCGACGCCATGCAGCGCTGGGCCGACGACGACCTGCGCAGCCTCAACGGTCAGATCGAATTCGTGCTGCGGAACGCGCTTGGCGAGAAACGCCGGATGAAGTGGCGCGGCGGGCTTCCGCCGGTGACCGAGCGGGGGCCTTTGGACGGGGAGGGCTGACGGGGACCTCAGCCTTCCTCTTCGTACTCCCCCTCTTCCGGGGGCAACGGTCGCGTCGCGGGCCGGAGAGCCTCGCGATAATCGTAGAGCGGCAGGTCGGTGACGTGCAGTGGTGACGGGCAGGAGGCTGACTTGGCCTCGATCACGACCGTGATCGGGCTGCCTTCGACCCCATCCCGAAAGACGAGGGTGCAGCCACAGGCGAGCCGGGCGCGTGCGAAGCCTTTCATCCCCGCCATCATACTACGGAAGGAGTCAGGGCTGGTCCGTCGTGGCGTCTACAGGAGGGACTCGATTTCCTTGGCGAACTGGTCCTTGCTCGCCAACCCCATGTGTCGCTTGCAGATCTTGCCGTCGCGGCTGATCATGAACGTCACGGGAATACCCCACACGGGACCGAACGCGTCCTGCACGTCATCGCGCCCGTTTCCCACCAGGATGGGGTAATTGATCTTGTACTGTTCGGCGAAGGGCCTGAGTTTCTCGGGCGGGTCGTCCACCGACAGGCCCAGGAATACCACGCCCTTGTCCCGGTACTGCTCCTGCAGTTCGACGAACATCGGAATCTCGTACTTGCAGGGTCCGCACCACGTCGCCCAGAAGTTCAGCAGGACGACCTTGCCCTTCAGGTCGGCGAGGTTCAGGTCCTTGCCGTCCATGTCCTTCAGGACGAAGTCCATGTTGGCCGGTTTGGCCTTGTCGTCGCAGCTTCCGGTCTTGGCCGCCTCGATGTTCCCGGATGTCTGACCGTCTCCGCCGGGCATGAACGGCCACATGGCCAGCGCCAGCCCGAGCGCTGCCACCCCTGCGAGGATCCACCGCGTGCTCATCCTGATCTCCTCTGCCTGCCACTGCCCGGCGGGTCAGCGCAGGTCCTCCTGGAACCGTCTGGCAATGGCCGTGAGCGCGGTATCTGCCATCGGCCCCACGAGCGCGTAGGTGTGGGTGGCGTCGCTCCAGCTCACCGTCTGCTGGCCCATTATCGCAAGACTCGAAGCAGCTTCGCGCGGCCCTCGGAGGATGAACAACGAAATGGGCGTGTCGCCGTGACGATAGTGCACGTGCGCCATACTGCCGCCGTGGAAGAGGCACCGCCGGAGCCCCGTCAGCCTCACGTGCTCGCTGGGGTGCGAAGGAGGAATGTCGATGGACCATCCATGGGCAGTCGCCCACTGCTGTTCCAATGCGGCCGGCTGCTGGCCGTCGGCCTCACGCGCGAGCCACTGGCACTTGAGGTGGTCGAGCGCGAGCTGCGCGGCGAGCAACGTCCCCCCCGGGGCCAGCGCGCTGGCGCCGAGGATGGCCAGGACGAGGGCGGCCGCCGCCGGGAGACGCCAGGCGGGCCGGCGCACGACGACCGACCGGGAGAAGGGCACCACCCGGGCCGTCGATGGCCGCTCGAGACGCGCGCGCAGGCTGGCCGGCGCGGTCTCTCGCAAGTCACCGCCCCGCGTGCGCAGCAGGTCGTGAATCTCGCGTTGCGCGGTCGCCGACGAGCGGCACGCCTGGCACTCCGCCAGGTGACCTTCCAGCCCTGGGGCGGCCTTCGCGCTCAGGCTCCGGTCTGCCCACTCCGGCAGTAGCGATTCGAATTGCTCACACCCCTGGTTCACGGCTCGGATACCTCGCGGCCTCGGCGGGTCCTGCCCCGGCCTTTCCCGTTAAGACGCTCGAAGAGCAGCCGACGTCCTCGGGAAATGCGGGACATGACCGTGCCGACCGGAATCTCCAGCGCACCCGCGATCTCCGCATAGGACAGTTCCTCGACGTCCCGCAGCCACACCGCCTGGCGGTAGGCGTCCGGCAGGTCCTCCAGGGCAGCCTTCAGATCCCCGTCCCTGACCTGTCGGACCAGAACGCTCTCCGGCGACTCTCCAGCCTCGCGGACATCCGCGGCCCGCTCGACCGACTCGCTGTCCACCTCCACCGGGCTCCGGCTCCGCCCGCGCAGATCGTTCCGAAACACGTTGTGGAGAATCGTGAAGAGCCACGCCTTCAGGTTCGTGCCGCGCTCGAACCGCGCCGCGAACCGGAACGCCCGGAGGTAGGTTTCCTGGACCAGGTCTTCAGCCGCGGCCGGGTCCCGAGTGAGTCGCCGTGCGGCCGAATAGAGCGAGTCCAGATGCTGAAGACAGCTGTCCTCGAACGTCGGCGTGCGGTCGCCACGGCCCGGGCCTGTGACCCAGTCGGCCGTCTCGCTCACCCGAGCCTCCGGCTGTCCGGACGCCCTCGACGTCTCAACACCAGAACCGGCATGGTTATTCCCAGCGGGACCCGCTGTCCTCTCCCTGGTACCACAGTCATCCTCCGTGGTGGACGATCCGCGATGGAAAGTGCGGGGCGACAGGTCCATCGAGGTCGATCCGCGCCGCTGCGCGCGGGCGCGCAAGGGCACGTCTCTTGCTTCGCGGGACAAAGAAAGCGTGCACCCGCGGCGTTGCGACCTCAGTCTCAGCTAAAGTAACATGCCTTCGCGGTCCAAACGCCAAGTTCCAGGCTCCGTGCCCGACATGAGGTGATGGGTTATGCGCACGCGGATTACGTGTCTTTCCGCGGCTGTCGTCGTGACGTTCTCGCTGGTCCAGGTGGCCCCGGTTGGCGCGCAGAACCAGTACTTTCCCTACTACGGGAAGAACCGGATCAAGTACGACAACTTCGAGTGGCACATCTACACCACCGAACACTTCGAGATCTACTACTATCCCGAACTCGAGCAGCATCTCGAGCGCGTCGCAGGGTACGCCGAAAGCGCCTACCAGAAGATCAGCTCCGAGCTGAAGCACGACCTGGCCTTCAAGGTCCCGCTCGTGCTGTTCAAGACCCAGGCGGAGTTCCAGCAGCAGAACGTCATCCCTGGTGAGGTCCCCGAGGGCGTGGCGGCCTTTGCGGAGCCAGGGCGGGATCGCATGGTGCTCCCCATCGACGAACCGCCCGACCAGCTCTTCCGCCTCATCACCCACGAACTCACCCACATCTTCGAGTTCGACATCATCCCGCGCTCACTGATCCGCCAGACCGTGCCCCTGTGGGTGGACGAGGGCCTCGCAGACTACATGGCGGGCGTCTGGCGTCCGCTGGACCTGATGACGGTCCGGGACGCCGCGGTCGCCGACATCATCCCCGCCATGAGCAAGCTGGAGGGCTATGGCGAATTCAACAACCCTCGCCTCATCTACAACCTCGGTCACGTCGCCTTCGAGTTCATCGAGGAGAAGTGGGGTAAGGAGGGCCTGCGCCAGTACCTGTTCTCCCTGCGCAAGAGCGTGATCGGTGGCGGGGAGAACGCGTACGAAGAGGCGTTCAAGATCGACGCCGACGAGTTCGACGAGCAGTTCGAGAAGTACGTCAAGGACCGGTTCAAACCGTTCCGTGACAAGGAGCGCCCGGCCGACTACGGCAAGAACCTCGCCCCGAAGCCGGACCGGACGAGGTACACGAGCGTGTTGTCGATCGAACCGTCCGCCTCCGGAGACCTGATGGCGGCCGTGGCCGGCAATCGCAAGGATCGCGAACTGGACATCATCCTCGTGTCGACGAAGGACGGCGAGGTGGTGCGGAACCTGACGAGCGGCTTCGACAAGGACTTCGGGTTCGAGTACATCGCCATCACGGGTGCGCGGTGGAACTCGGTTCCATGGATGAGCTGGTCGCCCACTGGCGACCGCATCGCGTACTTCGCACGCACCGAGAAGCAGCGCTCCCTGATCGTCCAGAACGTCGTCACGCGGAAGATCGAGCAGCGCATCGAGATGAAGACCGTGGACGTGCCGGAGTCCCCCGACTTCTCGCCGGACGGCCGCAAGATCGTGTTCTCGGCCCTGCAGGGCGCCATCGGTGACATCTGGATCGTCGATCTCGACACCCTGGAGCAGCGAAACCTGACGAAGGACGAATTCGCCGACTACGCGCCGTCCTTCGCGCCAGACGGAAAGTCGCTCGTGTACCTGGCCCGTATCAGCGGCAACGACAAACTCTTCCGACTGGACCTCGCCACTGGGGAGAAGCGGCAGTTAACCTTCGGGACTCACGACGATGCGGCCGCGCACTTCGTGGACGAGAACACCCTGGTGTTCGCGTCGACCGCGACCGACCCCGCCCAGCCCATCGAGCCCGAGGTGGCGCGCAACGGCAACATCTACAACATCTGGACGCTGAACCTGAAGACCAACGAGCTGCGCCAGTTCACCGACGTGCTCACAGGCAATCTCTCGCCGGTGGTCCTCAAGGAGGGTGACGCGAAGAAGGTGGCGTTCGTCACCTACTTCAAGGGCGAGTACGGCGTGCACACGATCGACCTCAAGGAGCCCGTGGTCACGGCGTCCACCGATGACTTCGGCGCGCCCGGGCCGGTGATCGACTTCCAGGCCCCCCTCACCCATACGTTCGTCGAGGCGAACCAGCGCAAGAAAGGCCGCTTCGAGAAGATGTTCCTGGAGGGCCGACCGCCCGTGGCCGTGGGCGTCACGAGCGGCGGCAACATCTTCGGCGGCACGCAGGTGACGTTCACCGACGTGCTGGGCGACCGGCAATTCAGCTTCTACGCGGCGTCGGTGTCGCAGTATCGCAACTTCATCGGCACGTACGCCGACCTGTCCGCCCGGTTCCAGTACGCCCTGCAGGGCTATTCGCAGACGCAGTTCTACTACGGGGCGCTCGCGGGGACGTTGTACGACCCCGGCCTGGGCTTCCTCGAACCGGACGACGCCATCGCGTCGCAGACGTCCTACGGCGGGACGGCCTTCGGGATCTATCCGTTCAACCGGTACCGTCGCCTGGAGGTGTCGGCTGGTGTGTCCTACTACAAGGAGGAGTACGACGACCCGCTCCTGCAGCAGATCTCCGAAGACTACCAGCAGGCCAACTACGGGCGCGTCCTCTTCGCTGACGGCTGGCTCGTGCCGTTTGCCGTCTCGTTCATCCAGGAGACCACGGTCTTCCGCGAGTTCGGTCCGCTCGCGGGGAACACGATGCGACTCACCTACGAGATCGCACCGAAGATCGGCGGGTCACTGGACCGGCAGACCGTTGATGGCGATGTGCGCTACTACCTGCGACTCGGAGGCAGCGGACTGCTCGGGCTCAGGGCTCGGGGCTACAAGAGCTGGGGTGGCTATCCGGGCTACTTCTACTTCGGCGGAAACTCCGAGATGCGCGGATACGACTATCGCACCTTCGTGGGCGACACCGGCTGGTTCGCCGACGCCGAATTGCGGTTCCCGCTGATCGACGCCATGGCCACGCCGATTGGGATCCTCGGCGGCATTCGCGGAGTGTTCTTCTTCAACATCGGTGGCGCGTGGTACAACGACCTCCCGTTCACGTTCTACTCGAACGACGACGAGTTGTATCGCCCGATCATCAACTACGTCTACAACCCGCTGACGGGGTTCTTCGACCCGGTCTACGGTCCGACGCAGAACGTCACGGGCTTCCGCCTGCGGGACGGGCGCGCGTCGTATGGCTTCGGCCTCACGACCTTCGCGCTCGGCTTCCCGGTGCACCTCGACTGGACGTGGCGCACGTTGTTCAACCAGCAGTGGGAGGATGCGCTCTACGCGTACGAGGGCGGATCCGACTGGTTCCGCCGCGGCCGTTTCCAGTTCTGGATCGGCTACGACTTCTGACCTTGATGGGACAGAACGGCGGGCGGCGATCGGCGGGCGACCAGCGGCCTGGTGGGCTCAATCGTTGTTGCCGTCGCGAACCGTCACCTCACTGGAAGTGACAGGACGGATCGACGGGTTCTGCGTTAGCTGTTCCGCCGAAGGCCGAGGACCGAGCGCTTCAGATCGATGCCCACGCTGTAACGCGACAGGAACCTGTGGCCGATGATGCCGCCCACATCGAAGCCGAGCAGCACGCTGGGCGCGTCGAGATTGAGCACCACCACGGGCTGACGGGTCATGCGGATGGACTCGAACGCGAGGTCCACGCCAGGCAGCAGGTGTGCGTCGGGATCCCATCCTGAGGTGCCATACACCTTCAGGGGTATCCGGCGTGGGACCTGGACCTGCAGGCTTTCTGCGGTCGAGCGGCTGACCGAGATGACTTCCCCCCCCGTGTCGACGACGAAGTGCACGGGGGTATCGCCATTCACCCGGCCCCGCACGAGGGCGAGTCGGTGGTGCCGCATCGGGAGCTCGACCTCGTACTCTTCAGGCGGCAGCGTCTTGCTGATGGTGAGCCAGCGACGCTGGTAGTCGATCTGCACCGAGAACCCGAGCGCGAGTGGGGAGAAGCTCTCGACCTCCTGCGTGGGCAAGTCGCGGAGCGGAGGGTTCTTGATCAGCGTGGGCACGTTCTGCACCTTCAGCGTGCCGATCTCGAGCGAGTCCATGCGCCCGAGCTGAAGGCCACGGAGGCCCACCTGGCCCACGCCTGCCGTGAGCGTGTAGACCACGGGAGAGATGCCCAGGCGCTGCGCCGTGCCTTGCGACACGACGGTCAACTCCGACCCGGTGTCCATGACGAGATCCATCGCGCGCCCGTTGACCTTGCCGCGCACGACGATCTTGTCTCGCACCAGCCGGAACGGCATCGTGTGCGTGGCTGCCTCGCGCGCGGGTTCGACTTTGAGCGGGACGACCTGACCGAAGGACTCCAGGAACCGAACCTGCTGGGTGGTCCAGAGGGCGCGCTGTGACCGGTCCTTGTCGGGCAGCAGGTTCAGGTAGTTGCGCAGGGAAGCTGCCGCCTCGTCATATCGGCGGAGGCGCTCGAGGACGTAGCCGAGCGTGTGGTGGTATTCCGCCTGACGGCCATCGAGTGCCACAGCTTCCCGCGCTTCCGTCAGCGCCTCGTCGAGGAGGTTGCGCGCGGCCAGGGCACGTGCCAGTCCGGCCCTCGCCCGGGGCTCGACCGGCGCCAGAGTGGCGGCGACCCGATACTGTGCCTCGGCCTCCTCGAAGAGCCCGGCCACCCACAGCGCGTCGCCGTAGAGGGCGAGCGCCCTGCCGCTCGTCGGTTGCGCCGCCGCCAGGTCCGCCGCCTCCGTCCTCGCGCGCTTGAACTCGCCGGTCTGGAGCAGCGCCCGGACGAGACCGAAGGTCGCCTGCCAGCGGGCGCGCGACGTGGAACTCGCGCGCAGGCCCTCGAACACCTCGATGGCCTCGGGATACCGCTCCTCGCGGAGCAGCAGGTCAGCCAGCTGGAGCCGGACCTCGTCAGCGGCCTGGCTGCCAGCGCGCAGCCCTGGCGCCACCAGAACACACGCGAGCAGAGCGACGACAAGTGAACCGGAGCGAAGGGACAAGGGCTTCACGCTGGCGCTCCCTCCTGAGACGCGCCGAGCCGGGTCCGGGTCTCGGGACGACGATGATCAACGAGTATACGCCCGGATCGGCACCCCGTCGTACATCTCGTCGATCCGCAGGACCTGCGTGGCCCGGCTGTAACTCCCGAGCTCGTAGTCCTCGCTCATCACCAGGGCCTTGATCGGCTTGGTGGGACAGACCTCCGAGCACAGGCCGCAGAAGCTGCACCGCGACAGATTGAAATCGAAGTAGTCGAGCACCTTGATCTTGAGGCCGGGCTCCCGGTGCCCGCCCAGCCAGATCAGATCGTCCGGACACGCCTTGGCGCACTGGTCGCAGACGATGCAGGTCTGGGCGCCATTCTGGGGATCGACCTGGAGTCGGAGCACGCCGCGGAACCGCGGCGCCACGGGACGCCGTTCCTTCGGGTACTCGAACGTGAACGCAGGTTGCGGGGTGTAGCGCAGCGTGAGCCACAGCCCCTTGAGGATGTCCACGAGGAACACAGTACGCAGGAAGCGTGAGAGCGACGCCATGGCCTAGCCTCGAGCCTCGACGATGACGGGATCCCCGCCGCCGGCTGGCATGAACCGGGTCTTGCGGAGCACCGCGTTCTCCTTGCGGATCCGCTCCTGCAGCCGCATGAGCCCGTAGAAAAGGGCCTCGGGGCGCGGCGGACAGCCCGAGACGTAGACGTCCACCGGTACGACCTTGTCCACGCCCTGCAGCACGCTGTAGGTCGGGAAGGGTCCTCCCGCGTTCGAGCAGCTGCCCATGGAGATGACCCATTTCGGTTCCGGCATCTGGTCGTAGAGGCGGCGCAGCACCGGCGCCATCTTCTTGGTGACCGTGCCCGCCACGATCATCAGGTCCGCCTGACGCGGCGAGGCCCGGAAGACCTCTGCTCCGAACCGGGCGATGTCGAACCGCGGACCGCCCGCGGCCATCATCTCAATCGCGCAGCAGGCGAGGCCGAAGCCCATGGGCCACAGGGACGATTCCCGCGCCCAGGCCAGGACCTCGTCCACCTTCGTCGTGATGACGCTGTCCTCGAAGCGATGGTCGATGAGCCCCATCGGACTCGCCTCCTACTTCTGGTAATACTCGGCGTTCTTGGGGATGAAGGACTTCCACTTCTCCGGCACCTCGTCGAGCGCGAAGCAGGCCTCCACCGGGCAGGCCGGCACGCACGCGCCGCAGTCGATGCACTCGTCCGGGTGGATGTAGAGCATCTCCGCCGACTCGTACTCCGGTTCGTCCTTGCGCGGGTGGATGCAGTCCACCGGGCACACATCGACACACGCCGTGTCCTTCGTTCCAATGCAGGGTTCCGCGATGATGTAAGCCACGTGCTGTCCTCCTTCTACATGGCGACCGCCGTCGGCAGGTGGCCGAGGCGGAGCGAGACGAGGCGCGCCAGGTCCGCGGCGCTCCTCGATGCGTCGGTGATGAGGCCGGTATCGTCGGGCGCGTGCGCGAAGACGCCCACCCGCGCCACCTCCCGGCCCGTGTAGTCGAACACCGGCGCGCACGCACAGGTGAGCCGCTGCGGGGCGCCGGCGCCGGGTGCGCAGTGACCGAACCGCACGACGAGGTCGCCGGCCCGCGCGACGTCCGAACCGCCCGCCAGCCGCAGGCAGCTCAGCCGGCGCACCGCAGCCGCATCGAGGAAAATCGCGCAGTGCACCGGCATCTCGCGACCGTAGACGGTGTGCATGGCCACCTCGTCCGGGCCCGCGGTCCAGATGTAGGTGACCTCCCCGCTCGACGGCTGCGCGACGAAGGCCCGAGAGCCTGTGCGGAGCACGAACTCCCGCACGACCGGATAGGCGTGCAGGCGAACCTCCGAGCGCCCCAGCAAGCGGAAGCTGAGATCGAGCATCTTCAGCGTGAGGCTATACCGGGCGGTGTCCTCATCCTGCCGCACGTACCCCCGGCGCCGCAGGCGCCCCAGCAGCCGGTGGACGGTCGGCGCGGGCAATCCCAGGGTCCGGGACAGTTCGCTGACGCTGAGCCCCCGTCGGGCCGCGGCCAGCGCCTCGCAGATCTCAAGCGCCTTGTCGACCGACGTCATCTGGCCACGCGTCGTCCCGGGAGTGCCACCGGCACGCACGCCAACGTCCGATCCGGTGTGAGACTTTGCCAGCATTCCAATATGCGGAATCTGCTTCCGCATGACAGAACCAGTGATACCACCCAAGCCGGTCCGGATCAAGGCTGGAACTGGTCGGGTATCGTTATCGGGACGGCGCCACCGTCAGCCAGATGTCACCCCGCACGGCGTCGAGCGAAATCAGCGGATCTCCTGCGCCGATCACCGCCTCGCCGAACTTCGGCCCGAAGCCCTTTCGCTCTTCGAGCGGCAGGTCGGAGCGGATGCTCCCGTTCAGGGTCAGCGCGAGCACGCGGGCGTCGGTGGGGCGCCGGACGAGGCCCAGCCGGATGTGGCCGTTGAAGGTGCGCAACCGCAGGAGACCCGGGCTCACGAGTTCGGCGTCGGACACCGTGAGATCGCCAGATCCCGTCTCGAGCCGCACGGTCCCAGCGATCCGCCGCGCCTCGATCGGTCCCCGCTCGACCTTCGCCTGCAGGAGCCCCCGGACGCCCTCGACGTCGAAACGGCCCTCGAAGACCTCGACGCGCTGCAACATCACGTCGACCGGCACGCGGAGCGTCGCGCGGACCCTGACCGACGGGTCTTTTCCCTCGTGGGGTTGGACCGCTCGGACCGTGATCGCCTCCGGCGTCTCCTCGACGGTCAGATCCAGCGTCTCTGGCTCCCGTGCCCCTCGCCCGTCGGGCACGATCTCGACCTCCAGTCCCGGCTGCGCCCAGGCCTGCACCCGAAGCTCTCCCACGGCGAGCAGGACGATGACCGGACGCCCGGCGAGGTCGGCGATGATCTTGCGGACGGGCCGCTCCGCGCTTGCCTGAAGGGTGGCCGCGCAGGCCAGCAGCCATGCGACCCTGACCTGGCCGGGCACGATTCGTGTCGTCACGGGCCTTCTCTCTTCGGCGAACCCAGGGATCCCGAAGGTGCGCATTATAATCGCGTCGCAAACAGCGTTTTGACGCGCGACGAGGACAGCCGATGTCGCGCAATGGAGTGACCCGTGAGTCGAGGGGCTGGTCTCGTGAGCAGGATCGCGTGGTGCGCGGCGCGGGCAAGCGTGGCAGTCATGGCCGCTGCCGCGGCGGCGTGCGGCGGCAGCAGCAGCCCCACCTCCCCTGGCGGAGGCGGCGGCACGGGCACACCCGGCGCCACCATCACGATCACGACGAGCGGCGTCGATCAGAAAAGCGTGACCATCGCGATGGGCCAGCGGGTGCGGTTCGTGAACAACGACACGCGCTCCCACGACATGTCGTCGGATCCGCACCCGACCCACACCGACTGCCCGGAGGTCAACCAGGTCGGTGTCATCCAGGTCGGGCAGACCAAGGAAACGGGGAACTTCGTGACCGCAAGGACGTGCGGGTTCCACGATCACAACCTGCCGACCAACGCCTCCTTGCAGGGACAGATCGTCATCCGGTGATCTCCTTGCGACCGGTTCACGTTCGCGGCTGACCCGATGGACAACCCGCCCGCAAGAGCTGACATCACCACGAGGCGAATCGTCTGCACGATACCCGGCCGCGAGGCCGTCTCGGTGTCGCGCAACGTCACCTGTCGGATCGACGGCGCCACGGCCCTTACGCTGGATCTCTACCGGCCCCCGGGCGTGGGGCCGGACGAGCGCACACCCGCCGTGGTCTTCGTCACGGGCTATCCCGATGCCGGCATGCGGACGGTGCTCGGCTGTGCCCCGCGCGAAATGGCGTCGTACATCTCCTGGGCGGAACTCGTGGCCGTGACGGGCATGACCGGCGTGACGTACGCGGCAACCGATCCCGTGGCCGACGCGGTGGCTGCCCTGGAGGTGGTGCGCACGCAGGGGGACTCGCTCGGGCTCGATGGCAGTCGAGTCGCCGTCTGGGCCTGCTCCGGCAACGTGCCGAACGCCCTCGGCGCGATCATGTCCGTCGGAGCGGGCGCCGTCCGCGCGGCCGCTCTTTTGTACGGTTACATGCTCGACCTCGAGGGATCGTCGGCCGTGGCAACCGCCGCGGCCGCCTTCCGGTTCGTCAACCCGTGCCACGGCAGGGACGTGGATGCGCTGCCCGCTGACGTCCCCGTCTTCATCGCGCGCGCCGGAGCTGACCAGATGCCAGGGCTCAACGACAGCCTCGACGCGTTCGTCCACGCCTCGCTGCAACGCAACCGACCGGTCACGCTGGTGAACGGCCCGGCTGCCCCGCACGCGTTCGACATCCTCGACGACAGCGATGGCTCCCGCGCCGCCATCGCCCAGGTCGTGGCGTTCCTACGCGCGCACCTTGGCCACGCACGCATCGAGCACGGCTAGCGCACGATCGATCTCGTCTTCGGTGTTGTAGAAGTGCGGGGCCATGCGGATGCCCGCCCCAGGGCGGTAGTCCACGATCACGTCCTGCCCGAGCAGCGCCGCCGTCACCTGTTCGGCCCCCGGCACGTCGAACACCACCGTCCCCCCGCGCTCGGCATCGGCGGTTGGCGTGTTGACGCGATAGCCCCGGCTGGCCGCGTGGTCCAGCATCCGCCGTGTCAGCTGCAGGGAGCGCGCGCGGATGGCCTCCACCCCGATCTCGTTGACGATCTCGTACCCGGAACGGGCCGAGTACAGAGCGGGGACGTTCGGCGTCCCACTCTGGAAGCGCGCCGGCGCCTCGTCGTAGTCGATGAAGTCCGTTTCGAACGCGAACGGACGCCGGTGCGCCGCCCACCCGACCCACCCCGGTTCCAGCCGCTCGGCCAGGTCCGGCCGCACGTAGAGGTACCCAACCCCGGGGCCCCCGCACAGCCACTTCACGGACCCCCCGACGGCGTACTCGACCCCGAGGTCACCGAGCGCCAGCGGCACCACGCCGGCCGCCTGGTACACGTCCGCCACGACGTGCGCCCCCACCTTCCGCGCCTTCTCGGTGATGGCGCGCGCGTCCTGGATGAAGCTGCTGCGGAACAGCACGTAGGAGAACACCACGAGCTGCGTGCGGTCGTCGATCGCGTCGAGCCACCGGTCGGTGTCCACCCGCACCGGATCGGCCTCCGGCACGACGACGACCTCTGCGCCGTAGCGCCTGAACCCGCCGAACAGATAGATGTTGGTCGGGAACTCGTGGCCCGACATGACGATGCGGTTGCGGGACCCGTCCCAGCGATAGCAGGACCCGATGATGCCCTGCGCCACGGTCACGTTCTGGTGCGTCGACACCGACAGCGGCTCCACGCCGAGCGCGGGTGCCAGCAGGTTGCCGACCTCCGTGCCCAGCTCCCACCAGCCCTCGTGCCACGCCCGCACGCCGCGCGTGCGCCATCGTTCCGCGAACTCAGCCAGCCGGGTCTCGGCGCGTCGGGGCATCGCGCCCAGCGAGTGGCTGACGAGATACGTGCAGGTGTCGAGGATCGGGAACTCCGCACGCCACCGCGCGACGTCCATGCCAGGCGTCATGGCTCCCTATGCTTCCACGCGGACGTACTCGAAGTCCACGGGCTTGTGGTTGATGCCCTTGGCCGGTGGCGCGATCCAGTTCGCGAACTGGCCGACGCCGTACACCGGCGCGACCGAGAGGTGCGCCAGGTAGGCCTTGTCGGCGTCGGTCGGCAGCCACTCGCCGCGCCGCCGCTCCCACTCCTCGTTCGACAGGAGGTGGCCCGACGGGTCGAAGGGCATGCTGGCGTAGATGCCGATCTTCCGGTTGAAGCGACGTGAGGGCACGTACAGGCGATCCGAGAGCCCGTGGCGCGCCAGAATGCGGTTCCACCGTTCGATGCCCTTCTCGCAGTCGCCGATGTACCAGTCCCGCAGCACCTCGTTCATGGCGTTGCGCATGGGCACGCTGCGCGTGACCCAGTCCCCATCCTGGAGCATCGGGATCTGATAGGTCTCGTGAAGGGCCCGATGCTCCTCGAATCCGTCCTCCCTGGCCCGCCCCTTGAGGCCGTTGGCGAAGTAGGTCGCAGCGTTGGTGGACACCTCGGAGCCGTGCAGGTCCACGCTGGCACTGAACCACTTGTTCAGGTGCCGCTGGATCATCGGCAGGTCGATGCCGCCGAGCCGCCGGACGTCGCTCGAGAACCCGGAGCCGCTCTCCTTCATCAGTTCGCAGGTCCGCTGCAGGACGCGCGCGATGCCGCTTTCGCCGACAAAGAGGTGGTGGGCTTCCTCGGTGAGCATGAACCGCGTGGTGCGCGAGAGCGGATCGAGGGCGCTCTCGGCGAGAGACATGAGCTGGGACTTGCCGTCGCGGTCGGTGAACATGGCGAACATGAAGAAGTCCAGCCAGTTGTCGATGGGTTCGTTGAACGCCTCGAGCATCCGCGGCTTGTCCTCGTCGCCGCTCGACCGCTCCAGCATCTCCTCGGCCTCGTCGCGCCCGTCGCGACCGAAGTAGGTGTGGAGCAGGTAGACCATCGCCCAAAGGTGTCGCCCCACCTCCACGTTGCCCTGTAACAGGTTGCGAAGGTCGTACAGGCTCGGGCAGCAGCGGCCCAGCAGCCGCTGCTGCTCGACGCTCGCCGGCTCGGTGTCGCCCTGCAGGACGATGAGCCGCTTGAGCGGGTTGCGAAACTCACCCGGGACCTCCTGCCACGCGGGCTGCCCGTAGAAGTCACCGAATCCGATCGACCGGTCCTGCACGGGGGGGGCGAGGAAGATGCCCCAGCGGTACTCGGGCATCTTCACGTAGTCGTAGTGGCACCAGCCGTCGGGATCCACGCTGACCGCGGTGCGCAGGTAGACCTGGTGGTAGTGCTGGAAGCCCTGCGGCCCCATCTCGTGCCACCAGTCGAGGTAC
>CAYLZN010000090.1:0-18183 GCA_964387935.1 uncultured Vicinamibacteraceae bacterium
GCGCGGGAACAACGTGCGGTACTTTCCCTCGACGCTGCCCGACGTGCGGTCCGAAGTCTTCCCGGCGACACCCACCAGTTGCCAGTTGCCAGTTACCAGTTACCAGTTGCCAGTTACCAGTTGCCGGTTACCGGTTGCCGGCCTCCTGAGTTCGTGACGACGTCAGCCGGGTATACTGGCGACGCCGTCACGTCACCCCTGGAGGTTCCGTGCGTCGCTTCATACCCGCGCTGACTGCCGCGCTCGTCCTGACGACGGTCGCCGCCGCGTTCGTCGCTCCCGCCGGGGCGCAGTCGGCCCGGCTCAAGCTCCATATCTCGGTCGACATGGAGGGGGTCGCCGGTGTGGTCACGGGCGACCAGCTCGGGCCGCCTGGCTTCGAGTACGAGCGCTTCCGCCAGTTCATGACCAAGGAGGCGCTGGCCGCGGTGCAGGCCGCGAAGGAGGCCGGCGCCACGGAGGTCGTGGTCGCCGACTCCCACGGCAACGGCCAGAACCTGCTCATCGACCAGTTCCCGCCCGACATCCGCATCGTCCGCTCGTGGCCGCGGCCGCTCGAGATGATGGGCGGCCTCGACGAGACGTTCGACGCGGCGATCTTCATCGGCTACCACGCCTCGACCCACAACCCGACCGGCGTGCGCGCCCATACCTTCTCGAGCGCCACGCTCACCCGTGTGGCGCTGAACGGCGTCGAGATGTCCGAGGGATCCTGGAACGCCGCCCTCGCCGGTCATTTTGGTGTCCCAATCATCATGATGTCTGGCGACGACGCCGCGATTGCCGAGGTGCGGAGGATCGTCGGCCCTGTCGAGGCCGCCGAGACGAAGAAGAGCCTGAGCTTCCACTCGGCGCTCACGCTGACGCCACAGGCCGCCGCGGACCTGATCGCGCAGCGAGTGAAGGCTGCACTCGGTCGCCGCGCGGAGTTCAAGCCCTATCGCCAACCTGGCCCGGTGACCGTGGACGTGAGCTTCAAGCACTACCGCGCCGCGGAGACGCTGGCCTACCTGCCACTGTTCGAACGCACCAACGCGCACTCGATCCGGTTTCGCGCGAAGGACATGGTCGAGGCCGCGTCGATCATGGCGTTCATCGGCGACTACCAGCCGGATCTGACGCCATGAGATCAGTGCTAACCGTGATGGGACAGAACGGCGAGCGGCGATCGGCTGGCGACCAGCGGCCTGGTGGGCTGAATCGTTGTTTCCGTCGCGAACCGTCACCTCACTGGGAGTGAGGGCACGCAACGGCTGATTCCGGCAGGATGCTGCAGTGCTGGCCGCACGCCGCCAGCCGCAGGCCGCAAGCCGTGTCGGATTGAGGTTAAGTGCGAAGTGCGAAGGGCCCTGTGCCTCGTGCCAGGTGCCATGTGCCAGGCGCGCAATGGCGCGTGCAGCGTGCGAGTGCAACCGAAAACCGAAAACCGAGAACCGAGAACCGAGAACCGAAAAGCCTCATGTTTCCTCCGCGCGTGCTCCTGTCTCTCGTCCTCCTCGTGTGCGTGAGCCCGCTGCTCGCGCAGACCTCCCCGCCAGCCCCCGTCGATCCGGCTTACTACCAGGCGCTCCGCTATCGCGTCATCGGTCCGTTCCGCGCCAGTCGCACCGTGGGCGCCGTCGGCATCCCTTCGCAGCCGGGCACGTTCTTCATGGGCGTCAACAACGGCGGGGTCTGGAAGACGGAGGACTCCGGTCGCACGTGGCGCCCGATCTTCGACCAGGCGCCCACGGGATCGGTTGGCGACCTCGCCGTGTCGCCCTCGCATCCCGACATCATCTACGTCGGGACCGGGGAGGGACTGCACCGGCCAGACCTCGGCGTCGGCGACGGGATCTTCAGGAGCGCCGACGGCGGCGCCACCTGGCAGCACGCGGGCCTTGGCGACGTGCAGCAGGTCGGCCGTCTCGTCATTCACCCCGATGATCCCGACATCGTCTTCGTGGCGGGCATGGGGCACCCCTATGGACCCAACGACGAGCGCGGCGTCTTCCGGACGCGAAACGGGGGCCGCACGTGGGACAAGGTGCTGTTTGTCGATCGCAACACCGGCGCCAACCAGGTGGAACTGGACCCGGTCGATCCACGGACCGTCTACGCGGCCCTGTGGGAGCACCGGGAAGGACCATGGGAAAACGGCAGTTTTCAGGGCCGCAACAGCGGTCTCTACAAGTCCACGGACGGTGGGTCGACCTGGCGTCGCCTGGCGGGCGGCCTTCCAGGTGCTGATCAGGGCGTCGGCAAGATCGTGTTCGCCGTCGCGCCGAGCGATCCGAAACGCCTGTACGCCGCCGTCGGGGCCCGCGACGGACGCGGCCTCTACCGCTCGGACGATGCGGGCGAGACGTGGCAGCTGGTGAGCACCGACCCGCGCCTCGGCAACGAGCTCCGCGTGCATCCCCGGAACCGCGATCTCATCTTCGTCGCGCACATCGCATCGTACCGATCGGAGGATGGAGGTCGCACGTGGACGTCGTTCAAAGGGGCTCCGGGTGGCGACGACTACCAGCGCATCTGGATCAACCCGCTGCAGCCGGACCTCATGATCTTCTCGGCCGACCAGGGGGCGACGATCACGACCAACGGCGGGCGCACCTGGTCCTCCTGGTACAACCAGCCGACGGCGCAGCTCTATCACGTGACCACCGATCACCAGTTCCCGTACTGGGTCTACGGCGGGCAGCAGGAGAGCGGGGCGATTGGCATCGCAAGCCGCGGGAACGGCGGTCAGATCTCGTTCCGCGACTGGATGGGTGTCGGGGCCGACGAGTACGCCTATGTGGCCCCGGACCCGCTCAATCCCGACATCGTCTACGGCGGCCGCGTCGTCCGCTTCAACAAGCGGACCGGACAGTCCCAGAACGTCGCGCCCGAGGCGCTCCGTTCCGGGAAGTACCGCATCCTGCGGACCATGCCGTTGCTGTTCCACCCTGCCGATCCGGCGACCCTGTTTTTCGCCACCAACGTGCTGTGGAAGACGAGGACCGGCGGACAGCAGTGGGAGATCGTCAGCCCGGATCTGTCGCGGGAACAGCCGGACGTGCCCGAGAGCATCGGCGACTACCGCACGCCGGACCTCGCCACGATGGCGCGACGCGGGGTGATCTACGCGGTCAGTCCGTCGCGGCTCGACGTCAATCTGATCTGGGCCGGGACCGACGACGGCCTCGTGCACGTCACGCGGGACGGGGGCCGGACCTGGCAGAACGTCACGCCACCGGCGTTGCGCGCCTGGGACAAGGTGTCGCAGATCGACGCGGGCCACGCCGACACGAAGACGGCATACCTCGCGGTGAACGCGATCCGGCGCGACGACATGCGCCCGCACGTCTTCCGCACGCACGACGGCGGCGCGACCTGGACCCGGATCGTCAGCGGGCTCGAGGACGCCGGCCCGGTGAACGTGGTGCGGGAGGATCCCAAGCAGCCGGGCCTGCTGTTTGCCGGCACCGAGCGCGCGGTCTACTTCTCGATCGACGACGGGGAGCGCTGGCAGTCGCTGCGGATGAACATGCCGGCCTCGTCGGTGCGTGACCTGGTCGTTCACGAGGACGACCTCGTCGTGGGCACGCACGGGCGATCGATCTGGATTCTCGACGGCATCTCTCCTCTGCGCGAGCTGGCGCGGGCGGCCCGAGCCGGCGGGGCGTTCCTGTTCACCCCCGGACGGGCCACCCGCGTGCGCGGGAACATGTTCTCCGACACGCCGCTGCCGCCGGAGGAACCGACCGGGCAGAATCCGCTGGAGGGCGCGATCCTGGACTACGCGCTCGCGCGACCGGCACGCTCCGTTCGCGTCGAGATCGTGGACGCCACCGGGGAGATCGTGCGTCGGTTCTCGAGCGATGATCAGCCGGAGCGGCTCGACCCTGGGGCGTGGCAGTACCCGACCTACTGGCTTCGGCCGCCGACGGCGGTGCCCACGTCGCCCGGGCATCATCGCCTGGCCTGGGACCTGCGGTATCCGCCACCGCGAGGCACGCGGCGCAGTCTGTCGATTGCCGCAGTGAAGGGCGACACGCCGACAGGGCCGCGAGGCCCGTTCGTTCACCCGGGGCGCTACAGCGTCAGGCTCACCGTTGACGGCGTGGCCACGGAGCGACCGCTCGACGTGCGGCTCGACCCGCGAGTCGACATCAGCGCCGAAGACGTGCGGCGCCAGACCGATCTGTCGATGGCGTGCTATCGCGGGGCCGCGACCGTGCAGGCCTGGAGGGACACGATCGATGAGGATCTGATCGGCGTGCCGGCCGCCTCTCGCACGGAGCGGCAGCAGGCGCGGGCCGCGTTTCGCGGTGACGGTGAGCCCGGCGATCCGGACATCCTGTACGAGAGCATCACGCGCGTCGATCCGGAGCGCGAGACGCTGGTCGGCCTGCAGCACAAGTTCCTGTTCCTCCTCAATCTCCTCCAGGGCGCGGACGCGCGGCCGACGCCGCAAGCGGAATCCGCCGTGCGGGCTCTCGAGGTGGCCATGGCCGCCATGGAACGCCGCTGGGCGACGCTGAAGTAACCGGCCCCACGAATGTTCGATGCCCGGTTCCTCGCGTTCGCGGGCCTGTCCGCACTGCTCGTCCTCACCCCGGGCGCCACCTTCGCCGTCGTCGTGGAGACGGCGCTTGGTTCGGGGCGAACGGCGGCGCTGATGACCGTGGCGGGCGTGGGCCTCGCGAATGCAATGCTGGCGACCGCCGCCGCCTTCGGGATGGCGGCGCTGTTCGGTCGGTGGCCTGGGGCGCTGGACCTGGTGCGGATCGCCGGCGGCGTCTACCTGGCCTGGCTCGGGATGCGGGGGCTGTGGGGGGCCAGGCGCTTGCGGGCGGCAGCCGCGCCAGCAGGTGCGCACCCAAGGGAGGTCCAAGCGGCCGGGTCCGCGTTCGTCGTCCGCGGCCTGCTGACCAACCTGCTCAATCCGCCCGTGTGGCTGTTCTACCTGTCGATCGTGCCGCAGTTCATCGGGCCGCAGGACGCCTACCTGGCGCGGGCCCTGCTGCTCGGCGCCACGCACGTGGCGATGAGCGTCGTGTGGCAGGGATTCTGTGGCGTAGCGGTCGGCTTCGCGGCCGACCATGTGGCGCGCCCGTCGGTGCGCCGCGTGCTCGAGGCCGTCACGGGCGCCGCGCTCGTCATCATGGGCGCGCGGCTGCTCGTGTAGGCTGGGCCCGCCGAGGCGCTATACTCGCCAGGTGCGTTTCCACGATGGGACAGAATGGCGGGCGGCGATCGGCTGTCGACCAGCGGCGTGGTGGGCTGAATGGTCGTTCCCGGTTCGCCGGGCTGGCCGCGCGCCGTGCGCCGCAGGCCGCAAGCCGATCGTCAGATTGAGGTCAACTGGCCCACGGAGTGGCCGTCCATGACCGAACAGCGCAGTTGGGGAAAGACCGTGCTCGGATGGTTCATCGAGCGCGACGAGTCCGGGCAGGCCCAGGCCGACCCGGCGCCCGCCTCCGCAGACGTCCCCGCCGAGCCGATGCCCACCGTGTTCGCCGCGGCGCCTCCGACCGCGCCGGGAGGCCAGGTCGACTTCGAAGGGGTCTTCGACGCCGCCGGCATCGACCGCGACGAGCGCGCCCGCGTCACGAAGGCCGGCGAACTGCTCGCGAGCCTGCCCGCCGAGACGCCCGTGGCGACACGAAAGCAGATCGTCGAGGCGTCGCTCAAGGCCTTTGGCGTGCCGATCGAGAAGATCATCGAGACCGGTGTCGAGGAGATCCAGGCGCTCGAAGCCTACATTCGCACCGGCGCGGGCGACACCCAGAAGCTCCTCGAGGAGTCCACGCAGCGGATTCAGCAATACGAGGACGAGATCAAGGCCATCCGACGCGTGATGGAGCAGCGCGTCCACGAGCAGCAGGCCGCCGCCACCGCCTGCAACGCCCGCAAGCTCGACGTGCAGCGCGTCCTCGAGTTCTTCGGACAGGAAACCGTCGCGCGCGTGGTCCGCGACTCACCGAAGCTCTACGATCCGTCCGCGCCAGGGCAGACCACCACGTAAGGTGCCCTCCACACACGGTGGGGCAGAGGGGATATCGATGGCTGGAACCGGCTTCTTCGCACGCCTCGGCAACCTGTGGCGGGGCTTCCTGTCGATCTGGATCTCGGACGTCGAGAAGGCGCACCCGGAGATCGCCTACGAGAACGCGATCAACTCGATGATCGAGAAGTACTCGCGCCTGAAGTCGGCCACCGCCGCCATCATCCGCCGCCGCGAGGAGATCGACGAGCGGCTCAAGCGGCTCAACACGGAGCTCGCTCAGACGGACGCCGAGCTCGCCGCCGCCGTCGAAACGAACCAGGACGACCTGGCTGTCGTCCTGATCCAGAAGAAGAACCAGTTGACCGCGGACCTCGCCGAGGTCCGGGCCGATCTGGACTCCGCGCAGAAAGATGCCGATTCCGCCAAGTCCTCCCTCATCTCCGTGCAGGGCGAGATCCGCAAGCTCAAGACCGAGCGCGACTCGATGCTGGCCAAGATGCAGTCCGCCCAGGCCCGGATCAAGATCCAGGAGCAACTCGAAGGCCTGTCGGTGGACGCCGAGGTAAAGGCCCTCGACAACGTCCGCGAGCACATCCGGACCACGATCGCCGAAGCCAATCTGGGGCGCGAGCTGTCGGAGTCCTCGCTCGACCAGCGCCTGGCGCAGCTGCGCAACCAGGTGGGGGACATCCAGGCGAAGCAGCAGCTCGCCGAGTTGAAGGCCAAGCGCGCCGCGCAGCAGGCGTCGCAGGGCCAGAAGACGATGTAGCGGGGACTCATCATGAAGTTGACGCCGTTTGCCAAGCTGTTCATCACCGTCGTCATTCTCGGCGTGATCGGGTACGTCGCCTACGTCTACAAGGGCGCCGATGTGCGGAAGTGGGCGACCGGCAAGGACGCCGCGCAGGAGGCCGCCGCGCCCACCGGGGTCACGTCCGAGGACTTCGGCGCGCTGCGGAACGCCCCGGCCGACCCGGCGCGCAATGCCGGGTCCACCGGCGTGTCCACGGTGGCCCTGCAGGGTGCCGGCAAGCTGTCGCGCCCGCTCGTCGTGGCCATCAACACCTGGGCCGGCCACGCGCCGGGCCTCGTGTACAACGCCGGCATGGAGCCCTCGTCGATGTCGCTCTACCGGCAGAAGTTCGGCCTCGACGTGAAATTCGTCCTCATCGAGGACCCGGCGGCCAAGCTCGCGGCGTTCCGCAAGGGCGACGTGGACATCATGTGGAACACCGTGGACAACTGGGCGCGAGAGGCCTCGATCCTCGCGGAGCAGAACCAGAAGGCGCGTTCGATCCTCATGCAGGACTGGTCGCGCGGCGGTGACGGCATCGTCGCCCTGTCGTCCATCAAGTCGCTCGAGGACCTGCGCGGACGCAAGATCGCCTGCACGCAGTTCACGCCCTCGCACTTCCTGCTGCTGTACCTGCTGGCCCAGTCCGGCCTGACGCCGGAGGAGCGGACGGGAGTCGAGAAGAACATCGTGTTCACGCAGGACGCGCCCGCTGCGGCGGCCATGTTCAAGGCGCGCCAGGTGGATGCGGCCGTGACCTGGGAGCCGGACCTGTCGTCGGCGGTGACGGCGCGCGGCGACGACGCGGCGATTCTCGTTTCGACGACGGCGGCCACCAACATCATCGCGGACACGCTGGTGGCGCGGCAGGACGTCATCGACCAGGCCCCGGAGACCATCCGCGACTTCGTGCACGGCTGGTTCGAGGGCATCGAGATGATCAAGAACAACCCGCCGGCGTCGTACGCGTTGGTGGGCAAGGCGCTGAAGCTGGACGACGAGACCGTGTCGGGCATGCTGTCCGGCCTCAAGCTGACCCCGTTTGCGGACAACGCGCAGTTCTACGGACTGACCGGCGGCAAGGCGCACTTCGAGACGCTGTTCGACACGGCGTTCGTGATCTGGAGGAAGAAGGGCCTCGTGACCAGGCCGGTGGACGCCAAGGACTGGGCCGACACCCGGTTCCTGCAGGCGCTGGCGCCCGCCTACCCGGGGCAGCAGGTCGAGGAGCCGACGCTCGCGGCGCGCGCGCCTTCGGCGAAGGACCGCGCCATCATCAACAAGGAAATCCAGATTCACTTCACGCCCGGGTCCGACGAGATCATGCCCGGGTCGTACTTCGTGCTCGACTCGCTCGGCGACACGATGGTGTCGTTCGGCGGCACCTACCTGCGCGTCGAGGGCAACACGGACTCCACCGGGTCGGCCTCGACCAACCTCACGCTCTCCGATCGGCGCGCGCTGGCGGTCAAGAACTACATCCTGAAGAACTTCCCGGCCGTGCAGGCGAGCCGGTTCCAGACGATCGGGCGCGGGTCCGAGAACCCCGTCGCCACGAACACGACCGAGACCGGCCGACAGCTCAATCGCCGGACGGACATCAAGGTCATCCTGGCCCAGTAGGGCGCACGCGTGGCGGACCGCACACCAGACCTCTTCGACCTCCGGGCGCCGCTGCCGAAACGCACGGCGGTGGCGCTGGGGTTCGTCATGCCGGCCCTCGCCCTGGGCCTGTGGTGCCTGCTGACCTATGGCGGCTTCGCGCCCCCGGACTTCCTGCCGTCGCCGACGGAGGTCGTCCGCGGCACGCTGCAGCTCTTCATCGAGCACGACCTGTGGGGCGCGATCGTCACCTCCACGCGCCGCATCCTGCTCGCGTTCGTGCTCGCCTCCGCCGTCGCGCTGCCGCTCGGCGTGCTGATGGGCGCCTTCGAGCCCATCAACCGGCTCTTCGAGCCCATCGTCGCGCCGCTGCGCTACATGCCGATCTCGGCGTTCATTCCGCTGCTCATCCTCTGGTTCGGCATCTACGAGTCGCAGAAAATCGCGTTCCTCTTCCTGGGCGTGTTCGTCTACCTGCTGCCCGTCGTCGTCTCTGCGATCCGCGCCGTGCCCGAGGAGCTCGTGCAGACGGCGCGCACGCTCGGCGCGAGCAGGTGGCAGGTGATCCGCACCGTGCTCGTGCCGGCGTCGCTGCCCGAGATCTTCGATTCCTTCCGCGTGATGAACGCGATCTCGTGGACCTACGTGATCCTGGCCGAGGCGGTCAACCCGGAGCACGGCCTCGGGTACATGGTGGAGCTCGCGCGGACGCACCAGAAGGCGTCGTGGTCGTTTGCCGGGCTGCTGGTGATCGGGGGCATCGGGCTGCTGACGGACTTCCTGATCCGCTCCGTGTCCAACCTGCTCTTCCGGTGGCGCGAGAAGACGACATGACGATTGAGGGCGTCGAGCCACAGAAGACGGGCACGTCGGGGACGATCGCGGTGACCGTCCGGCCCCCAGGGCCAGGACCGGCCGCACCGACCTATCAGTACATCCCCGTCGCCGGCACACCGCGCCTGCGCATCAGCCACCTGTCGGTGACCTACATCGGACGGGACGGCGAGAAGACCGAGGCGGTGCGCGACGTGTCGCTCGACGTCGCCGACAAACCCGGCGCGGGCGAGGTCGTCGTCTTCCTGGGGCCGTCCGGCTGCGGCAAGTCCACGATCCTCAAGGCCGTCGCGGGCCTGATCGCCCCGACGCTCGGTGAGGTCCTCGTCGACGGCCAGCGCGTCGAGGGCGCCGGCCGCGATCGCGGCATGGTCTTCCAGGCCTACACGTCGTTCGGCTGGATGACCGTGCGCGAAAACGTGGAGTACGGTCTGAAGCTGCAGGGCGTCTCGACGTCGGAGCGGCGACAGCAGTCCGACAGGTACCTGCAGGAGGTCGGGCTGTCGGAGTTCGCCGGGCGCTTCCCGAAAGATCTGTCGGGCGGGATGAAACAGCGCGTGGCGATCGCGCGCACGCTCATCAACCGGCCCCGGCTCGTGCTCATGGACGAGCCCTTCGGCGCGCTCGACCCTCAGACGCGGTGGGGTATGCAGGGGCTGCTGCTGGACGTCTCGCGGACCGAGGACAACACGATCCTCTTCGTGACGCACGACATCACCGAGGCCGTGTACCTCGCCGACACGGTGTACGTGCTGTCGCCCCGCCCGGCGCGCGTGCTCCACCGGGTGGACGTGCCCTTCTTCGCACAGCGCGACATCGCGCTGCAGTCCACGCCGGAGTTCAGGGCGCTCGAGCAGCAGTTGCTCGGGCTCCTGTACGACGGACCGCGATAGGGTTCCGCCATGGCGCCAGAGAAGCCGAAGGCTGCGCCGGTTGCGCCCCCCAGGCCGCCCGGCCCGCCGCCGCCCGGCTCGCCTCGGCCCGCCCGGGAGGAGACGCCCACCGTCGCGGCCGCGCTCGCCGAAACCGCCAAGTCCGCCCTCGCCGGGGCGATCGTCGAAAAGCGTCCCTACCTGAAGTACGCGTTCGCGAACCCGTACAACCTCTCGCTGCTGGCCGGCGCCCTGGTCGCGGCGGGCCTGACGATGAACCCGCTGCTCGCGGTGGCCGCGCTTGGCGCCGAGGCGCTCTGGCTTCTGTACGCGCCCGACTCCAGGCGCCTGCGCCACCTGCTGTGGGACCCGCGCTTCGAGAAGGTCAAGGAGGCGATCCTCGCCCAGGAACGCGCCGAACGGATGGCGCTGCTCGACCAACCCGATCGCGAGCGCGTCGAGGTCCTGATCGACCGTCAGCACGAAATCCGCCACCTCGCCGCGACCAATCCCTCCTTCACCGGCGACCTGCTGCGCGCCGAGCTGGTCAAGACCGATCGCCTGGTCGAGGCCTTCCTCGATCTGTCGGTCACCTGCACGCGCTTCGAGCAGTACCTCGCGTCGATCGACCTGCCGGCCCTCGAGCGGGACCGGACCCGCTTCGAGGTCAACTCGAAGGCCGGGGCGCCGGACGATCCGCAGGTCGAGGTGTCGCGCAAGAACCTGGCGATCGTGCTGAAGCGCCTCGACAAGATGAAGGAGATCACGCGCTACCTCACCGTGGCACGCGGGCAGCTCGATCTCATCGAGAACTCGTTCCAGCTCATCGCGGACCAGATCGTCACCATGCAGTCGCCTCAGGAGCTGTCGGGTCAGCTCGACGAGCTGCTCGACGGCGTCGAGTCGATTCGCGAGACGGCCGTCGAGACCGATCGCATCCTCGGATCGATCGGCGTCGGGACCACCGTATGACCATCTCAGCCCCCCAGCGCCTTCTTCCCCAGTGGGCCGAGGACCTCCGCCGCCGGTACGTTCGCGGCGAGGCCTCGATGTTCGTCCTCCACGGCAACGTGTACGACAGCCAGGTAGTGGACGGGACGCTCATCACGCTCACCGACTTCCTCACCGACGTCCTGCTCAAGGACACGCGTGAGACGATCGCCGTCTACAACGTCGCCACGGGCGTTCGCTTCACGAAACGCGCGGCGTCGGTGACCGAACTGGAGGACCTGCTGCTCGGCTCGAAGGACCGCGCGCTCGCCGCGCTCGAGCGCCTGCTCATCGGCAGCACGCGCGCCGCGGTCGTCGTCGAATACGCGGAAACACTCGCACCCACCGGCGATCCCGGCTTCCAGGCCGACGCGGACCGCGCCGCCATCGTGACACTCCACCGCTGGTCGTTCCTGCCGGAGATCGAGCGCGGTGACAACGTGGTCATCCTGATCGCCGAGAACCTGACGGATCTCTCGCCGAAGCTCGTGTCCAATCCCAAGGTCGCGACGATCGCGATTCCCATGCCCGACCTCGAGACGAGACGCGCCGCCGTCCGTCTCGCGGACCCGAAGCTGCCGGATCGCGACGTCGATCGCTACGCGGAAACGACCGCCGGCCTGAAGGCCATCCAGATTGCGTCCATCCTGGCACCCCCGCCACCCGCCGGGGAGGATCTGGCCGCGCGCGAGGCCTACATTGCCGGACTGCTGGGCGGCGGCGACGGCGTCAAGGAACGGGCCCACAAGCTGGCCGTCCTGACGGCAGGCCTGGGCCGTGACGAGATCAGGCGACTGCTGGCGCCTGGCGCGAACGCGCCAGACATCGCGACCGCGGACGCCGTCGAACTGGCGCGGCGCGAGATCGATCGCCTCATCGCGCGCCGCAAGCGCGAGATCCTCGAGCGCGAGTGCTTCGGCCTGGTCGAGTTCGTCGAACCCTCCCACGGCTTCGACGTCGTCGGCGACATGGAGGAAGTGAAGAAGGACCTGCTCGTCATCGCCGACAACATCCGCGAGGGGCGCACGAGCCGCGTGCCGATGGGCATCCTGTTCACGGGACCGATGGGCACGGGAAAGACCTTCGTGGCGGAGGCCTTCGCGAAGGAGTGCGGCCTCACCACGATCAAGCTGAAGAACTTCCGGTCGAAGTGGGTGGGCGCCACCGAGGGCAACCTCGAGAAGATCCTCAACGTCATCAAGGCCATCGGCCAGGTCGTCGTCATCGTCGACGAGGGCGACCGGGCGTTCGGGAACACCGAGGCCGAGAGCGACGGCGGCACCTCGTCCCGCGTGATCGCGCGCATCAAGGAGTTCATGTCCGACACGTCGAACCGGGGCCGCATCCTGTTCCTCGTGATGACCAACCGCCCCGACAAGCTCGACGTCGACCTCAAGCGCGCCGGCCGCCTGGATCGCAAGATCCCGTTCCTCTATTCGCAGAAACCGGAGGAGGTCGAGCAGGTCGCGGCCGCGCTCATCCGGAAGAACAGGATCCATACCGACGTCGACCTGCCCTCGATCCGCGAGACGTTTTCTCAGAAGCTCGTGGGCTACAGCAACGCGGACGTCGAGGCCGTGCTGCTGATGGCCAACGATGATGCGGCGAGGGAGGCGGGAGGGGACGCGGTGGTGAAGGCTGAGCACCTGGAGCGCGCCGCGGCGGATTACTTCCCGAGCCGCGACGTCGAACTGCTGGAGTACATGGAACTGCTGGCCGTGTTCGAGGCGTCGAGCCGGCGCCTGCTGCCGGAGAAGTACGCCACGATGACGCCGGAGGAGCTGGACCGGCGGCTGCGGCATCTGAGGGCGACGGTGGGGAATCGGAGATAGGGCATGCAGCGGCTTGGTGTGGTCGTGGCGAGAGTCGTCTTCGGCGCAGCGGTGTTCCTCGGGATGTGCGCGGCGGCGGGCGCCGAGGAAGGAGGCCAGACGGTGCAGGAAAGCGCGCTCGAAGGCGTGGTGTGGAGGCTCAGCGGGATGGGCCAGGCCGGATCCCAGGTGGCTCCCGCGTCCGGTTCCCGGATCGACCTGTCCTTCGAGCAGGGGCGCGCGTTCGGCTCGTCGGGCTGCAATGCCTATGCGGGTCCCTACGTGCTGGACGGCACCGCGCTCGGGATCGGCATGCTCGCGTCGACACAGAAGGCGTGCCCGGAGCCGCTGATGAAGCAGGAGCAGGAATTCCTGCGCATCCTGCGCGCCGCAGCGACCGCGACGGTGGCCGGCGACACGCTGACGCTTTCCGGCCCGGCGGGCACGCTCGAGTTCCTGGCTGAGCGCGAACTGAGGCTGGTCGGCACCTGGACGCTGCTGGGATACAACAATGGGCGCGGCGGCGTCGTGTCGACGGCGATCACGTCGAAGATCTCCCTGACGCTGGACGACCGGGGGCGCGCGTCGGGATCCAGCGGATGCAACACGTTCACCGGGTCCTACGAGGTGGACGGCCACACGATCGCGATTGGTCCGCTGGCCACGACGCGGAAGATGTGCGCCGAGGCGGACGTCATGATGCAGGAACGGCTGTTCCTGAAGGCCCTGCAGGCCGGCACCAGGATCGAGTTGCGCGGCGACGACCTGCGGCTGCGCAACGGCGAGGGCGCCACGCAGGTACACTTCACGCGGACGCCGGCGAAGTAGGTGCCGAGAGTCGGTCACCGGCCGGCCAATAGCTGCGCCACAGCACCCTCGCGGCGTTCGTTGGCGCGCTTGCGCTACACTACGGAAATGTTGCCGATCGATCAGGCGGAAGCGGCCCTGGTCATGGCGCTCCGTGACATGGCGGGCATCGTGTCCGCCTACCTGTTCGGAAGCTCCGTGACGGGGCGCACGCACCGGGAGAGCGACCTCGATCTGGGCGTGCTTCTCGACCGACGCGTGCATGCGTCTGACGCCGACCGCTTCGAGGTCCGCCTCCACCTCGCGGGACACTGCCAGGCGTTGCTCGGGCAGCCCGTGGACGTCGTCATCCTGAACGACGCGCCGCCCCATCTGGCCCGTCGCGTGATGACGGAGGGGCGACGGATCCTGACCATCGACGCGGCGCAGGATCATGCCCACCTCCGCCTCATGCTGTCGCGCGCGGCCGACCTGAAACCGTTCCTCGAGCGGACGCGCGGGATCAAGCTCGCGTGGCTGACCCAGTGACCTTCCTCGTCGAACGCCTCGCCGAACTCCGCCGGCACGTCGCTCACCTGCGGGCCATTCGCCCCAAGGTCACCGATCGCGCAGCGCTCGAACGGGAACGGTCGCTCCACAACGACGTGCTCTTCTCGCTGCTCATGGTCGCGCAGCTCGTCGTCGATGTCTCCGGCGAGTTGTCCGCGAGGCGCGGGGAGCGGTTCGAGGACTACAAGGGGGCCGTCCGCAATCTTGCGCGAGATCCACGATTCCCTGCGGACCTCGTCCGGGAATTGGAGCGTGTGCCAGGCTTCCGGAACATCGTCATCCACGAGTACGTGACTCTCGATCTCGACCGGGTGGTGGAGGCACTCGATCGCCTGGACCCGATCGAGCGGTTCATCCACATCGTCGCCGAGATCGAGCGCTCGGCCGGTCTGGACGGCTGAACCGAGAGCAGGCCACTCGCCTTCGCACCAGGATCACGTGCGGTCGGGCGCCGTGATATCGTCATTCCCCTCGAAACCACGGATGCGAAACGGGGTCACTCAGGAGGGGGCACACCTGCGCCAGGGAGCAGGTCAGCAACCGGCAGGCAGAACAGGGTCGCCGGCCGTGCGGGCGACGGAGTCCGCCGACGCCTGGTGGGTGGAGCCCGCGCGCCACGCGGCGATCGCGACGCTGACCGGCCTGGTGTTCCTCGGGCTGCTCGTCCCCCACGCGGCGGGCCGCGTCTTCTGGACCGTGGCCATTGCGTCGCTGCCGCTCTTCTTCGTGCTCGCCGGCTATCACCGCTGGCGGCGCATCTGCCCGCTCGCCTTCGTCGCCCAGCTTCCCGCACGGTTCGGCCTGGCGGGCCGGCGACGCGCGGGGCCGTGGCTGCAGGCCCACGCCTATCACGTCGCGTGTGCGGTGTTCCTCGTGTCGCTGTGGCTGCGCCTGGTGGCGACCAACGGCGACGGGCTCGCGCTGACGGCTTTCGTCCTCGCTCTGTGCGCCGCCGCGGCGGTCATTGGCTTCGTGTTCACGGGGAAGACGTGGTGCAACTACATGTGCCCGGTCTCGTTCGTCGAGAAGCTCTACACCGAGCCGCGCGGCCTGCGCGACACCCCGAACTCCCAGTGCGGAACCTGCACCGCATGTCGGCCCGCCTGCCCGGACATCAACGAGGAGAACAGCTACTGGAAGGAGATCCAGCATCCCGCCAAGCGGGACGTCTACTTCGCCTTCCCCGGGGTCGTCCTGGCGTTCTACGGGTACTACTTCCTGCAGGCTGGCTCGTGGAGCTACTACTTCGGCGGGAGCTGGACGAACGAGCCCGCCCTGTACCGCACCGCATTCCTGCCAGGCGTCGATGCACGCACGGCCGGGTTCTTCTTCTGGCCGCAGGTGCCGCGGGCTGTGGCGGCTGCGGTGACCCTCGCCGTGGGCGCCGTCGGGAGCCTGCTCGCGTTTCGTTACCTCGAGCCCGTCGTCGGCCGGGCCATGGCGCGCTTCGGCCGGGCACCTGACGATGCGGTCGGGCTGCGGAGCGTGCTGTTCACGCTGGCGGCCTTCACGGCGTTCATCGCCTTCTACTCGTTCGCCGGGGCGCCGACGCTGCGCCTCGTGCCCGGCCTGCCGCACGCATTCCAGGTCGTCGTCGTGGCGACGGCCACGGTGTTCCTCGTGCGCCGCATCGGCCGTCGGCAGACGACGTTCGCCGAGGAGACGCTGGCACGTCGGCTCGTCGCCAACTGGAAGTGGACCGACACGCCTCCACCGCGCGAGCTTCGCGAGGCGTTCCTCATCCACACGATTCGCTCCCAGTCGCAGGCGGACGCGCGCCGGCAGATGATCGATCTCTACAAGTCGGCCATCCGCGACAGCATCGACGCTGGCATGCTGTCGCGCCGCGAGGTCCACCGGCTCGATGCCCTGCGACGTCAGTTGCAGATTTCCGATGCGGATCACGAGCTCGCGATGTCCGAGCTCGCCGACGAGGGCGGCGGGCTGGCCACGAGCCAGGCGATCGCGGCGTCGCCCGAGAAGCAGTTGCAGCTCGAGACGTATTCGGAAGCGCTCGCGCTGTACCTCGAGCGCGAACGGCGCACGGCTGCCGTCGTGGACGATGCGTTCGTGCGGGAACTGCGTGAGCGCTACGGCGTCACCGTGGACGAGCACGCGGCCGTGGTCGCCAGGCTCCTGCAGACCGATGGTCTGGCCGGACACCTCACCGGCGTGCCGGCGGCCATCGAATGGCTGGCGGCCGCCGTCGCCAGATTCGGACCGATGCCGTCGCCCGCGATGCGGTTCCTCGTGCGGCTGCTGCGCCGCCGCTGGGCTCGTGCGGCCGACGGTCTGGTGCGCACGCTGGCGGGCGAGGGACCCGTGATCGACGCGCTGCGCGCCGGCCTGCTCTCCGAGGACACGCGGGCGCGCGACGAGGTGCTGGGCGTGCTCGGCTCGCTCGTGTCGCCGGCGACCATCGCGCAACTGCGGTCGTCGGTCGAACGGGCGCGCGCGGACATCGGTGAGGGCGCCCCCGCGCGGCTGCTTCGCGCGCAGCTCACGAGCCCGGAACCGTACCTGCGGGCGACGACCTTGTACCTGCTGGAGAGGATGGACGAGGCCACCGCTGATGACTTCGATCGCCTCGCCGCCGATGAACACCCCGTCGTCAGCGAGACCGCGGCGGCGAGTCGCGCGGCCGCGTCGGGTGCGGTGACGAGCACCGTGTCGACCATCGAGAAGATGATTGGCCTGCGCTCCATTGGCATCTTCGACGAGGTGGAGCCGGAGGACCTGGCCCAGCTCGCCCGTGCGGGAACCGAGGCCTGGTTCACCGAAGGCGAGTGTCTGTGCCGCGAGGGTGACACCGGCGATGAGGTGTTCGTGCTGCTCGACGGCGAGGTCTCCGTGTCGCGGGGCGGCGTGACCAGGATCGAGGGACCGGGAAGCTGCGTCGGCGAACTGGCGGTCCTCGATCCCGCGCCGCACGAGGCCACTGTCGTCGCGTCCACCATCGCGGTCCGCGCACTGCGCCTGACCGGGCCGTCGTTCCGCCAGGCCCTCGGCGCCAGTCCCGTGGTGTCGGAGGGGATCATCCGCATCCTGGCCAGGCGGCTGCGCCAGTCGCTCCCCGGGGCCTCGGCGCCGGTGTCCTCCTGACGAGGGTGCCGGCCCTCAGCGCTTTTCCGGTGAGAACGTCCGCAGGCTGAGCAGGAAGGCGACGATCGCGTCCTGGTCGGCCTGGGGCTGCTTCAAGAAGGCGTCGCGCGACTCCTGCGCTTCGCTTCGACCTGGCGTGCCGGCGGGAGGAGGCGTGTCCTCGCCGTGCAGCAGGATGGCCTCGCGCAGGGTGCCCGCGCGGTTGTCGTGCAGCCAGGGTCCCGTGTTGCCGACGCCCCAGAGTTCCGGCGTCAGGAAGTGGTCGGCCGGGATCATCACTGGTTTCCCCTCCACCTTCAGGGGCTGGGAGTCGGCGCCGAACGACTCGCTCGGCCCCAATGGATCGGCCAGGACGCGACCCATCGCGTGGCGCTTGAGATCGCCGTACAGCCGGATGATCGCGCCGCCCTCGGGTCGTCGCTCCGCGCGCGGCGGTTCGGCATCCTCGAGGATATCGAAGGCGAACGGGCGCTTCGGGTCGTAGTCCGGGTCGAGCTTTGCCAGCGTCGCGTCGTAGTAGTGCCCGTTGCCGCGCAGCGTGGGCTCCTCGAACCGCGTGTTGAGCAGCACCATTTCGGGCGTGTGGCAGGTCGCACACCCCGCCGTCGCAAAGGCCTGTCGGCCGGCCTCGACCCGCGCGGTGTCCTCGGCGCTCGGAGCTTTGACGTGGCCGAGCGACACCAGGCGAGCCAGTTCGACGGGCGTCTCCTGGGCGGCCGAGTAGACCGTCATGGCCGTGACGTCGCCCACCGACAGTTCGCGGCCCACACCATCGCCGTCGACATCGGGATGCTTGCCCGCTCCGGCCTTCTTCCAGACGATCTCGTCGCCGATCATGCCCATGCC
>CAYLZN010000091.1:0-18168 GCA_964387935.1 uncultured Vicinamibacteraceae bacterium
GCGCCCGATCTTGCCGCGGCGATGCGTGCCGGCCTGCTGGACGGCGCGCTGCGGGGGT
Organism: uncultured Vicinamibacteraceae bacterium; assembly: GCA_964387935.1. GTDB lineage: Bacteria > Acidobacteriota > Vicinamibacteria > Vicinamibacterales > JAFNAJ01 > CAYLZN01. The sequence goes on from CAYLZN010000091.1 coordinate 59, forward strand.
TCGCGGGCGAGCCGGGGTTTCTGCGCCGTTCCGCGGGCCCTGGTTGGGCGCTGGTCGGCGACGCTGGGTACTTCAAGGACCCCTTGACGGCCCACGGCATCACCGACGCCCTGGTCGATGCCGAGTACGTGGCGCACGCCATCCTCGCCGGGGGCGATGACGCGCTCGCCGCCTATGCCGCGGACCGTGACCGCCGCGCGGCGGAGATGTTCGAGGTCACCGACCGTATCGCGTCGTATTCCTGGACGCTCGAGGAGGTCCGCGCGCTGCACAGACGATTGTCGACGACCATGGCCGACGAGGTCACGGCCCTTGGCGCGTTCACGAGCCGGCACTCGAGAGAGGCGATTGCATGACACGCACCACGACGACGGTCTGATCGTCGAACTGCTCGACGGCGCCTGCAAACTGCCGGGTGTTGTCGAGCAGTTCGTCTCTGAGCGCGGTTGCCGACTCGTGGCGACCGGCCGCGTCTGCCAGCCAGTCGACGACGCGACTGTCGCCGAACTCCTCGCCGGCCGCCGACTGCGATTCGATGATGCCGTCGCTGATCAGGAGGAAGACGTCGCCCGGGTCGAACGTGAGGTCGATCGCCTCCAGCGAGCCACTGAAGAGCTCCCGCCCGGACAGGCCGAGCGCCAGGCCGCGGGGGAGCAGACGACGCAGGGCGCCTGTCGCGCGGACGTAATGGTAGAGCGGCAGGTGTCCGGCGCGGACGAGCGTGGCACGCCGGGCCGCCAGGTCGAACACGACGCCGAGCGCGGTGACGAACGAGCGACTGTCCACATCCCGGCACAGCAGCGCGTTCGCGCGCACGAACAGCGAGCGCAGATCCAGGTCGAACGCGTGCAGCGAGCGGAGGATGCCCTGCAGCCGCGACATGTGCAGGGCGGCCGACGTGCCCTTGCCGCTGACGTCGCCGACGATGATCGTGAGGCGCCCCCGCCCGTCCTCGAGATAGTCGTAGAAATCGCCGCCGACCTCGAGCGCGGGCACCGACACCGCGGCGATGTCGAGCCCGGGAACATCCGGTGTGAACTGGGGCAGTGATTCGAGCTGGATGCGACGGGCGATCTCGAGTTCGTGCTTGAGCCGCTGCTGCTCGGCGAGGTCCTCGTAGAGGAAGGCGTTCTCCACCGCGGGCGCCATCTGACGCGCGATCCCGTCGAGGAACTCGAAGTCCGCCGTGCTGAATGCCGTCTCCGACTTCTTGTCGCCGACCAGCAGCACACCAACGAGCGTGTCGCGATGGCGGATCGGGTACACGAAACGCACGCGAGCGCGCGTCAACACCTCGCGCAGGTGCTGGGCGACGTAGTCGACGCTGACCTGGCGCGTCGCCGACCCGACCGCCTCGACGATGTCGTGGGACGCGGAGGCGCAGCAGCCATGCCACGCGTCGGGCTCGAACCCGAATGGAGAGCGGGCGCAGTGCGTGCGTGCCCCGTGCACGAAGACCACCCCCGCGCGTTCCACGGGCATCAGGCGTGCGAGCGTGTCCACCAATCCATCAGCGAGGCCGTCGAGATCCGGGCGCGTCGCCATCAGCATCGAAAGGTCCTGCGAGGCACGCTTGTAGTCGTACTCGGCCCGATGGAAGCGGGTTGCGAGCCACAGTTGGCCGTCCTTGCCGACCTTCCGGAAGAGGAACGCCAGGCCGATGGCGCCGAGCATCAGGACGAAGCGTTCGGTCCACTGCCGGTCTTCGGGGGACGCAGGATCCTCGAGCACTTCGACCGAGCCGCCCCTGATTCGGACGTCGGGCAGGCCGAGTTCCAGCGAAGGCAGCCGCAGGAGCAGCCAGACGAGCGCGGCGACCGACAGCAGCGCCCACAGCAGCGACGCCACTGAGTACTGCACCGTCCGGCGGACGCGGAGATCGAGATCGAAGAGGCGGTGCCGGCCGATGACCCATGCGTACGCGGCGGGAATGAAGACCATCCCGATGCCGACCAGCGCCGGATTCGGCGCCAGGCGGCCCGCGGCCATGGCGATGCCAAGCGCCAGGGCGGCCGCGCCGACGCCCCTGCTGGCCCACACCACGGGCCGCAGGACCCGCTGTTCTTCCGCCGGCCGCGTTCGCCTGAGGCCGCTCGTGGCGACGCCCACGGCCACGAACACGGCCAGTACCGCCAGCAGCAGCGCGATCCCGGCACCGGTGCGCGCCGCCAGGAGGGTGACACCGGCCACCAGGCTGGCGACGAGGGTGGTCCACACCATGACGGGGACCGCCCACGGCCTCGTGTGCAGCGCTGGATGGGGACGAGGGAAGTAGAGGCTGGTGATACCGGCCAGGGCGAAGCCCACGAGCAACGAGCCGCCCATGGCCAGGTCGCGCAGCGTGCTCGAGAGCGTGGGCTGCGTGAAGGGCCGGACGAAGAACACCGCCAGGGCGAACCCGTGGGCGAGCAGCGCAAAGCCCAGCAGGCGCGCGGCAAGCACGCCTGGCCTCGCCACGACGAGAAACGTCCCGAACAGCATCCAGGCGATCCCGCTCAGAAACGCGGCGGCCGCGCCGAGTGTGAAGCCGAAGGCCGCGAGCTTGACCTGCAGCGTCATCGGTCGGCCGCCACGCAGGATCTCGTAGGCCGTCGTCCGCCCCGCCTGTCCGCGACGCATGATCAGATCGGCTTCGAGGGCCGTCGTGAACGTCTGCCCGTTGATCCGCGTGATCACGTCGCCGGGGCGCATACCGGCCCGATCGGAGGCACCTCCCGGGACCACGGCGATGACCACCACCGTGCCGGAGGCGTCGAGGAGTGTCACGGCCGCCATGGCGCCGGCGTCGACGGTGGCCGTCAGCGTGGCCTGCTGTGCGGGGCGGCGTACGGCGATCTCCACCGAGCGTTCGCCAGCGGCGGCGATGCGGGCGGCGGCGTCCTTGACATCGCCCACTGGCTGCCCGTCGATCGCCCGGAGGAAGTCCCCCGGCTGCGGGACACCCGCCCCCGCGGCGTTCTCGATCGCGACGGGCCCGACCAGGACGCGCGACGGCGCGTTGACGAAGAGGTTCTCGTCGGTCGTGCTGGTGCCAGCCCAATAGAACGTGTGGGCCGCGACCGCGAGACCCAGGAGGAACAGCGCGATCGCGCTCCAGCGGATCCAGGCGAGGCGGGAGGAAGAGGACGACATGCGACAGGCTCACCTTGATCGGACAGACCGGCGGGCGGCGACCGGCGGGCGACCAGCGGCCTGAACGTGCTGGCCGCGCGCCGCCAGCCGGTAGCCGCGAGTCGCCAGCCGGTCGCCGCAAGCCGATTGTTGAGGTCTACTTCTTCCCGTATCCCGTCACGACGCACTGACGGCCGGTCATGGCTTCCTGCAGGGGGTTCTTCACCTCCTTGCCGTCGACCGTGTAGCGGGTTCGTGTCTGGCCGTCGGTGCCGGTCTTGACGCTGGTCGAGGCGCGCGTCGCCGTGTCGAGGTCCCGGTAGTACGCGGCGACCGCCTTGCGCAGGCTCTCGGAGTACTTGCACGTCATGAGCCCGTTGTTGGGCATCTGCTCGACATACAGGCACGCACCGTCCTTCAGGCCCTCGATGCGCTTCTGCATCGACTGGCCGGTGAACGGGTGCGTGAACGCGCAGGAGTACTGCTCGCACGCCTCGAGTTTCGCCGCCAGATCGACGCACTCGTCAGCCGCACGAGCCGGGGAACCGATGGCCGTTACGCACACGAACGTCAGCAGGACACGTCGCACATCACCCTCCAGCGAAGGTTCCGGGCCACCATTGTGCCAGAGTCCGGGTCGCCCGCAGAGGACGTGTCACGTCTCCGCACATAGCGGCGACCTCGCCATGGAGAACGAAGTCAACCTCTGACCGGTGTTTGCCGATCTCCTTCGTGCGGGCGACGGCGTTCGGGGGCCGTTCATCTGCGGGTAACGTCTCGTGAGATCAGCAGTTACGTCAACTCACGCCGACGTCGGTCCAGCCTGGCAAGCGGCTTGAATCTCCGACCGTCGTGGGACTCTCGCGCCCGAGAGTGCCCGGAGGTGACATGTCTCGGAACCTGATTGGCCGTACCGGCGTTCTCGCCCTGATGCTTGCCTGCCTGCTCCTGGCTCCCGCAGCGGCGTCCGCGGCGATCTACTTCACGCCGAGCGATCCGGATATGGACGACCTGGATCACTACAAGATGTACTCATGGCAGATCGCCGGGAACGGCCTCGCCGCCGACAAGATCGTCACGGGCGCGACGCTGAAGTTCTACAACATGTACAACTGGGACAACAACGCGAACACCCTCTACCTCGATCTGCTCAAGACCGGGCTCAGTGGGGTGCGGTCCTTCGTCGACGACCTCAACGCGGGCTCGACCGCGCTCAACGACGACTTTCTCAACCCCAGCCGGCCCACCGGGACGTCGACCGGGCAGACCGGCTCGATGAACAACAACAACGCGAGCTGGCTGATTCCCATGTCGTCGTCGAACGTCGTCCACGACATGACGCAGCGGTCGTTTGCGGGTCCCGGCAGTCATCCGGAAACCTCGCCCGGCCAGAACTACCCAGGTGGGACCAGCTCGAACGGTGTCGACGGGGCCTGGTCGTACGAGCCGGGCTGGAATACGAACCAGTGGACGTACACCTACACCTTCCAGCAGGCGGATCTGAACTTCATCAACAACGTGGCCATCGTGGACGATGGCGAGTTCACCATCCTGCTCGACCCGGACTGCCACTTCTACAACGACAAGATCAAGCTGACCCTGGAACTCACCGACCGGCCGCAGGGGTCGAACCCGGTCCCCGAGCCAGGGAGCCTGTTGCTGCTGGGCACGGGCCTGGCGCTGGCCGGTCGCCGCTATCGGGCGCTCAAGCGGCAGCGGTAGTTCGGGCCGCTGAAGCGGCGCGCGGGGATGGTCGATTCCCACTGGGATGGGGTCCGCCCCGCGGAGGCCGCCGTGTCATCGAAGCCTGCCACCATCCTCATAGCCCTGACGCTCCTGGCGGCCGGCGCCTGCTCGAAGGACCCTGAGCAGGCATTTCGGGACTACATGGAGAGCGGGCGGCGTTACGCGGACCAGCAACGGTTCGCTGAAGCCGCCATCGAGTTCGCCAACGCCGTGCAACTCGATCCGCGATCGGGCGCGGCCCGACTGACCCTGGCGGAGGCCCACCTCGCCGCCGGCAACACGCGCGCGGCCTTTCCGCAGCTGATTCGCGCTGCCGACATGCTGCCAGACGACCTCGCGGCGCAGCTTCGAGCCGGCCAGCTCCTGCATCAGGGCGGGATGTTCGACGAGGCCAAGACCCGGGCGAGGAAGGTGCTCCAGAAGCAACCGGGCCACGTCGATGCGCTGCTGCTGCTCGGCAACGCGCTGGCGGGTCTCCGCAGCCTGGACGAGGCGGTGGAGGTGATGCGTCGTGCCATCGAACTCGACCCCGAGCGAGCGGGTACTTATACGAACCTGGGCGTGCTGCGTCTCGCGCAGGGTGATCAGCGCGAGGCCGAGGACGCGTTCCGCCGGGCCATCGATGTGAGTGGCGGCTCGCCGGAGACCCACGTCGGTCTCGGGAACTTCTACCGGGCCGTCGGCGACTCGTCTAACGCCGAATCGATGCTCCGTCGTGCGCTGGAACTCGCCCCGGACGACCTGGCGGCGCACCGCGCCCTGGCGGCGCTCTTCGTGAGCTGGACGGGCCGCGAGGCCGAGGCCGAAACGCATTTCGCCGCGGTGGCCAGGCTGTCGGGTGCGCCCTCGGACCGCGTCGTGCTGGCGGACTACTACGTCGCGCGCGAGCGACAGGCCGACGCGATCGCGGCCCTCGAGGCGCTGGCCGCCGAGCCGGGCCAGTTCGTCTTCGCGAAGGCACATCTCGCACTGGTTCGATTCGTGGCAGGACAGCGAGAGCTGGCACGGACGGCGATCGATGAGGTCCTGGCGCGCGACGCGGGCCACGTGGGCGCGCTCGTCCTCCAAGCGCGCCTCTTCCTCGCCGAGCGTCGCTACGATGACGCGCTTGCGACGATCAAGCGGGGTCTCGACGCGGACCCGGGTTCCGGTGAGGCGCACCTGACGAAGGCGCGGATCCTGCTGGCACAGGGGCGGTCCGACGAGGGCCGCAAGGCGCTGTACGCGGCGCTCTCCGCGAGCCCAGGCCTCCTGCCGGCCCAGCTCGCCCTCGTGGAGCTGCATCGTGAACGCCGTGAACTCGACACGGCGATCACGATCGCCACCGACGCCATTCGGGAGCACCCGGCCAGCCTCGAGGCGCGGCTGGCGAGACTCCGGGTGTGGATGATCCGCGACGACGATCACGAGAAGGCGGCGGCGGACCTGCGCGAGCTCGCGGCACGGCTGCCGCGTTCGGCGGACGTGCTCGCCACGCAGGGCGAGTTCCAGCTCAGTCGCCAGGATCCGGGCGGAGCGCGCCGCGCATTCGGGGCGGCACTGGACGTCGAGCCCGCGCACACGCGGGCCCTGACCGGGATGGTGGCGCTGGATCTGTCCGGGCGGAAGACCGCCGACGCCCGTCGCCGGGTGGATGAGGCCCTCAATCGGCGCCCCGGCGAGCTTCCGGTGCTGCTGCTCGCCGCCAGGGTTCACGGGTTGGCCGACGACACCGCCTGGGCCGAACGCACGTTGCGCAGGGCGATCGAGCTCGATCCCTCGCGGCCGGAGCCGTACGCCGAACTCGCGCAGCTCTACCTGTCCCAGAACCGGATCGACGACGCGACGCGTCAGTTCGTCGAGGTCGCACGCCTCAATCCGCGATCGGTTGGTGCTCCCACGATGCTCGGGTTCCTGCACTACGTCACGGGACAGCGCGACGAGGCCGTCGCGTGGTGGGAGAAGGCGCTGGCGCTCAACCCGCAGGCCGCGGCAGCCGCGAACAACCTGGCGTGGGTCTTCGCGGAGTCCGGGACGAATCTCGAACGCGCACAGCAACTGGCGACCCTGGCCCGCGGCAAGCTCCCCAATGCCCCGGAAGTCGCCGACACGCTCGGCTGGGTCCACTACAAGCGCGAGGCCACCTCGTCGGCCCTCCGATTCCTCCAGCAGGCCGTGGATGGCGATCCCAGGAACCCCGTCTACCAGTTCCATCTGGGCATGGCCCACTTCCAGGCCGGCAACGATGCGAAGGCGCGAGTCGCGCTCACGCGGGCGCTGGACCTCGACCCGAACTTCGGCGGCGCGGCCGAGGCCCGCGAGACGATCCGGCGGCTGGTCTACTGACCCCGGACCATGCTGGCCGCGCGCCGCAGGCCGCTGGCCTATTGACGCCCGCCGTGTCGTCCAATCAACGACTATCATGGGCGCCATGCGTCATGCGCCGATCGCCGCCTTCGCCTCCATCGTCCTGCTGACTGCGCCGGTTCTTCAGGCGCAGCCACGCCGTCTCCAGGTGGACGACCTGTTCGCTCTGAAGGATGTCGGCCCGCCGGTGCTCTCACGGGACGGCAGGCTCGTGGCCTACACCGTCCGCTCGATGGACCTGAAGAAGGACGCTTCCGACAGCGACATCTACGTCGTCCCGTTCGCGGGCGGCGAACCGAGGCGCATGACGGCGTCGCCCAAGGCCGAGACGAGCCCGAAGTTCTCGCCCGATGGCCAGTGGCTCGCCTTCCTCTCCGCGCGGGACGAGGACAAGAGCCAGGTGTGGCTGCTGCCGCTCGGCGGCGGGGAGGCCACGAAGCTCACCGACATGCCGGGCGGCGTGTCGGCCTTCGCCTGGGCCCCGGATTCGAAGCGTCTCGTGCTCGTGGCCGAGGACCCCGATCCGGACGCACCGAAGAAGGACGCGACGGCTGACGAAAAAAAGACCGTGAAACCGATCGTGACACGCCGACTTCAGTTCAAACGCGATGGGGAAGGCTACCTGCGTGAACTGCGATCGCACCTGTATCTGTTCGACCTCGTTCGGAAGACGCCGGTGCAGATCACGACCGGCCCGTACGATGCGAGCGCGCCGGAATTCTCACCCGACGGCCAGTGGATCGCGTTCGTCTCCAACCGGACGACGGAGCCGGATGCCAATCGGGATACGAACGTCTTCATCATGGCCCCGGTGCCGGGTGAGACCCCGCGGGCGTTGACCACCAATCCCGGCGAAGACGAGCGGCCCGCCTGGTCCCCGGACAGCCGATCGATCGCCTACCTGGCCAGCGGCGACGTGAAGGACATGTGGTACGCCACCAATCACGTCGCGCTCGTGGACGTGGCGTCGGGACAGGTGCGTCCGCTCACCAGGGCGCTCGATCGCAACGCCGGGACGCCCCGCTTCAGCCCTGATGGACGCAGCGTGCTGTTCACCCTCGAGGACGGCGGCAACAGTCACCTGGCGAGAGTGCCCGTCGCCGGCGGGACCGTGGAGCGCATCGTCAACGGCGAGCGCGACGTCATGGGCTTCGACGCGGCAGGCACGAGCCTCGCGTTTCTCGAGAGCCAGCCCCACGTGCCGCCCGAGATCGTCGCCCTCGATGGATCGACGCCGCGTCGGTTGACGAAGGTCAATGATGCGGTCCTCGCCGGGATCCAGCTCGCGCCGGTCGAACGCTTCAGAGCCACCAGCCGCGACGGCACACCGGTCGACGCCTTCCTCACACGGCCTCCTGGCGCAAAGCCGGGTGAACGCTTCCCGACCATCCTCGTCATCCACGGGGGTCCCGTGTCGCAGTTCTCGACGGCCTTCGACTTCGACAGGCAGCTCTTCGCCGCTCACGGGTACGCCGTCGTCGCGGCCAACCCGCGCGGGTCGTCGGGCTACGGACGCGACTTCGCGTACGCGCTGTGGGCGCGATGGGGCGAGCCCGACTTCGACGATGTGATGGCGGCGGTGGACAAGGCGATCGAGATGGGCGTGGCGGACCCCGAGCGGCTGGGCGTTGGCGGGTGGAGCTACGGCGGCATCCTCACCAACTACGTCATCAGCAAGACCACCCGCTTCAAGGTCGCAACGTCCGGTGCGTCGATTTCGAACATCATCGCCGGGTACGGCACGGATCACTACCAGTACGAGTACGAGGTGGAGCTGGGGCTGCCCTGGCAGGCGAAGGACGCCTACCTGCAGCTGTCGTCGCCGTTTCTGAACGCGGACCGGATCAGGACGCCGACGCTCTTCCTGTGCGGCCAGGACGACATGAACGTGCCGCTGCTCAACTCCGAGCAGATGTACCAGGCGCTTCGGCGCCTTGGCGTGCCCACCGAGCTGGTCATCTACCCGGGAGAGAACCACGTCGTTCGCAAGCCGACGTACCAGAAGGACCTGTACGAGCGGTACCTGCAGTGGTATGACCGCTACCTTCGCCCTGAGCAGGTCAAGACGCCGCAGGCGACCACGGAGGTCACGGGGCTCGATGGTCGTCGGTTCGCGGCACCCGAGTTGTCAGCCGAGGCCAGGCAGCGGCTCGAAGCAAATCTCGCGCAGGCGACGTCGGACTTCATCAAGAACCCCGAGAGTGCGGACGCGATCATCTGGCTGGGCCGCCGCCTGGCATACCTGTCTCGCTATCGGGAAGCGATCGACGTCTTCTCACGCGGCATCGCGAAGTTCCCGGGCGACCCCCGGATGTACCGTCACCGCGGGCACCGCTACATCACCACGCGGCAGTTCGACAAGGCGGTGGCCGACCTCGAGAAGGCGGCGGTGCTCGTCAGGAACCGCCCGAACGAAGGCGAGCCCGACGGCGCGCCCGGCAAGCGCCCGTCGCCGTCGTCCACGCTCAACTTCAACGTGTACTACCATCTCGGGCTCGCGTACTACCTCCAGGGTCGATTCGATCGGGCGCTTCCGGCGTATCGCGAGTGCATGAAGTTCTCGACCGACAACGACGACAGCCTCGTGGCGACCTCGGACTGGCTCTACATGACCCTGCGACGGCTCGGCCGCGCGGACGAAGCGGCGAAGGTGCTCGAGCCGATCAAGGAGGGGATGACCGTCCTCGACAACGACGCTTACTACAAGCGCCTCCTGATGTACAAGGGCCTCCGCCGGCCCGAGGACGTGATGGCGGCCGACGAGACGGACCCGCTCCAGATCGCCACGCAGGGCTATGGCGTCGCGAATTTCTACTTCGTCGACGGCGACCCGGAGCGGGCGAAGGCGCTCCTGCGGCGCGTCCTCGCGGGATCGCAATGGGCGGCGTTCGGGTTCATTGCGGCGGAAGCGGACTTGGAGAGGATCAAGTAGGCGTACGGCTTACGGCGTACGGCGTACGGCGGCGTACGGACAAGACATGGCGTACGGCGGCGTACGGACAAGACATGGCGTACGGCGGGTGCGGAGGGCCGGGCTGTGGGGGTGCGGAGGGGCGGGGCGTTCAGGGCCCGCCCCCCACCAACAAGTACAGGTACGGCAAAGGCGGGTCGACGCCCTTCAGTCGTGCGTACACGGTGAGCGCGCCGCGGTGGTGCGCGGTGTGATCGGTGATCGCGCCGAAGATGGCGAAACGCGGCGCGCCCCCCATGATGGGGCCCGGCGGCAGGGGCGCGAGGAGTTCCGCGTCGCTCTTGCCCGCGACCGAAGCCTTGGCGGCCTCCACCGCCTTCTCGAACCAGGCCCGTGCCGCCGCCAGTGAGGTGTAGGCCGCGATTTCCTTGCCCATGCCCTCGAAGTCCTCGTTGAAGCCCTCGGGACGGAAGGCGCCTGCCAGGAACCAGTCGACCGTCTGGGCCACGTGGGCGACCTGCTGCGCCGTCGTCATCATCTCGGGCGCCGGGGCGAAAGTCGAGTGATCCTCGGTCAGGTTGCGGGTCGAACGGTTGAAGTACTCGCGCGCGCTCTCGAGTTCCATGACGGCCTGTTCAGCGAGTGACATGGGTTCCTCCGGGGGTGGTTCGGGTGAAGGGTCGATTATAGGGGCCGGCGCCGCCACGACGAATCTTCCTTTTGGGCGCCAATAATCGATTGCGACGATTGGCAGACTGAAATCCGCCAGTTAGTGGACTTACTGCCTCGCCAGGAGCAACAGGCCAACGAGTTCGCTGGGCATCGGTTTTGCCTTGTTCCTTACGACGGCGCTTTTGCCGCCCCAGAAAGGAACCCGATGCACACGAACGTCCGACGCTTCCTCCGCGGAGTCCTTGGCGCCGCGGTTGCGATCGCGATGCACGCCAGCATCGCCTCCGCCGCCTCCTTCGTGGTCGATGCGAAGAACAACTCGTCGAGTGGTGGTGCGGGCCTTGACACCGTTGCCCTCAACGCCGGCGACTTCTTCACCGTGACCGTCAGCACGACCGACCTGTGGAATGCTGGACCGCTGCCGCGATGGTCCAACGCAAACGGCCTGACGGGCAACCTCCTGGCGACCGGCTCGGATGAGTCGGGCCAGCCCATGAATACCCTGATCGGACAGAGCTTCGGGTTGCACAACCAGGACAGTTTCAGTGCTCCCTACGGCGCGCTGGTCGGCAAGATCGGCAGCTCGTATCTGCTGCTTGGCACCGCGTTCGCCGGCAACGCGCCGGCCACCGGCACGCTGAAGCTCTTCTACTGGGACTCGAACAACGGCGACAACACGCAGTTCATCACGGCTGAAGTTCTCGGCCCGCAGAACAACACCGCCGTCCCCGAGCCCTCGTCGCTGCTGCTGCTCGGGTCCGCGCTCGCCGGCTTGGCCAGGCGCGCTCGTCGGCGCTGAGCCCAGCCCCTATCCCGGCGGGACGGCGGTTCAGTCCGCCGCCCGCCGCCAGCCGCAGGCCGCTCGTCATCCGACGATGCCGAACTTGTAGGCGCCGCGGCTGGACTCGTGCATGTCGAACCGTGAGTAGCGGAAGAGGCCGAGATCGTAACTCGTACACCGACCATCGAGCACGAGCTCGGCGACCGCGCGCCCGACGGCTGGCGCAATCTTGAAGCCGTGACCGCTGAAGCCGCAGGCACAGTAGAACCCGTCCACGCCGGGCACGCGATCGATCACCGGCTGCCAGTCCGGCGTGACGTCGTAGAGACCTGCCCATCCACCCTGCGCCGCCCCTTCCTCCATGACGGGGAACCTCCCGAGGATCGCGAGCGAGTAGCGCTCCACCTCCTCGAACGTTGTCGTGGTCAGGTGATCCTCGGGGTCGACTGCGACGTCAATGTCAGCGAGCGACCCGACCATGATCGTGGCGTCCCGCTCCGGCTTGAAGTACCAGCCGGTGCTCAGATCGGCCCACACGGGGGTCGACGCGCGCCAGCGGGTGGGGCGCCGCAGGATGACCACGGGGTGGCGGCTCACCGTGATCGGGACGTCGGCGCCTGCCATGGCGGCGACCTTCGCCCCCCACACGCCGGCGACGTTGATGACAAGGGGCGAGGCGATGTCGCCCGCCGTGGTCCCGACGCCGGTGATGCGGCCCGCTTCGAGCATCAGTCTCGTGACGCGCGTCTTGCGGAGCACGGTGACGCCCAGGCGCTCGGCCGCCTCGGCGAAGCTCGAGGCGGCCAGCGCGGGATCCGCGTACCCGCCGCCTGGTTCGTACGCGGCACAGCCAAGGCCATCGGTGGAGACTGCAGGATCGAGCGCCCGCATGTCGTCGGGGACGATCAGTCGCGTGTTGATGCCGATGCGCTGCTGCATCTCCACAGCCGCGCGGACGGCCCCGGCGCCCTCATCTCCCGCCGCGAACACGACGCCGCAGGGCACGAACCCCGCATCGCCGCCGACCTCGTCGGCGAAGTGCGTCCAGACCCGGACGCTGTCGCGCGCCATTGCGGCCAGCGTCTCGTGCGAGTAGTGCTGCCGGACGATGCCGCTCGAGCGGCCCGTGGGGCCGGAGGCGATATGGCCCTTTTCGATGAGGACGACGTGGCGGACGCCGCGGCGCGCGAGCGCGTGCGCCGTCGCGCATCCGTTGATGCCGCCGCCGATGATGATTGCGTCTGCGGTTCGGGTCATGGCGAGCCTCTTCCTTCGTGCCGGTCCCGCACGGGGTTGCAGAGTTTTCGAAGAGTTTACCCCGGCGTCGCGTCGTCGTCAGCGGTGACGGGTAGGCTGCGGCCATCATCGGGGAGCACCCACATGAACGACCACCTGCTCGAGAGTCCTGATGCAGAAGCCCGCGCCGTCGCCGACGGTCTCCGGGCCCGGGTGGAGGGCCATTTCTTCGAGATGCCGACGCTGCGGCTGACGCTGGCACAGGCGCGCCGCCTCTGGGGCCTGGACCAGGAGCGCTGCGAGCGCGTCCTCCGCGCCCTCGTCGATGCCGGGTTCCTGGCCCGCGGGCACGACGGCGCGTTCTTCCTCTCCCCGGCGGTTGCCACGGCCTGACCCGCGCGGCGCCGGCCGCGTCACGTCGTCCAGCCGCCGTTCCGGAAGAGCGTGAGCGCGACGTCCACGTTGGTGCGGAGGGCCTGCCTGATCGCGGGCCAGTTCTTCTCGCTTCTGACCAGCGTCTTCCACGAGTAGAGGTGCTTCGGCTTGTGGAAGTCGCTGCTGGCCACGTAGGGATAGTGCTTCAGGCTGGTCACCGAGAAGAGGTCGTCCCGGTTGGCAGCCTCCCAGACGTCGACCAGGTCGGAGAGTTCCCGGCGGTTGTCCCACAGGTAGCAGGTGCTGATCTCGATCCGGCGCGTTGTCCGGTGGTGAGGGTGACATGCGATGCTGAGGGCGCCCTGCCGACGGATCTCGCGCAGGATCGCGTCGGCCCGCTGATCCGCGCTGATGAACTCCTTGATGTCGAGCGCGATGACGTGCGAGTTCTTCTTGCCGCTGATCCGGTTCTGGGTGATCTCGGCGCCGGGGATGACGAGCAGTCCGTATTCCTCCAGCGCCCGGTTTCCCTCGGCCCGGATCTCGGCGAGGTAGTCGTCGAAGTGCTCCGCCTCCAGTCCGAACCGGCGGCGCCCGAGCGTCGCCAGGCGGCCCACGCGCGCGAGCAGGTCCTTCTCCATGAGGATGTGGTCTGTGATGGCGATGACATCGAATCTGCCCGTCTGCCCGTAGAGGTCGATGACTTCGCGCACGGTCAGGCGCCCATCGCTCCAGCGCGTGTGGACGTGGAAGTCACACAGAAGGAAGGGCTCGTATCCAGGCATCAGGTCCTGACGTCCAGGTGGGTGGTGTCCCTGGGGCGATGGTGGAGCAGTTCCGAGACGAAGTTCCGGACATACAGCCTGAAGACCGCACCCCGGCCCATCGCCACGTACCGGCGCGCAGACGTGTGGAGCCAGCAGTCGTAGCACAAGTGCACCTTGCCGACCGCCGACAGCCGACGCCCGAGGTTCGTGTCCTCGCCGTGGAATTCGATGGACGTGTCGAACCCGCCGATGCGCGTGAGCGCGCCGCGCCGCACCGCGAAGTTGCCGCCGTAGAAGACCGTGCCGAGACGCAGCAGATGCCTGACCAGGACCTGGGTGACAGGCGCGAGGATCACGTCGTAGCCCCTGATCAGGAGACGCCCCCACCAGTCCCAGTCGTAGAACCGGTAGGGCGCCGACAGCGCGAGGAGGTCGGGATCGCGCTCGAAGCGCCGCACGACGCGCGCCAGCCAGAGCAGCGGGGCCCGGCAGTCGGCGTCGATGTAGACGAGGATGTCGCCTCGCGCGTGCCGGCGCCCGGTCTCCCGCGCGATCACCAGACCCTTCTTCGGTTCGTCCAACACCCTGACGCCGGGGACGCGTTCTGCCACGGCGCGCGTGGCGTCAGTGCTGGCGTTGTTGACGACGAGAATCTCGTCGGGCAGGCGGGTCTGTGCCAGGAGTGAGTGGAGACACGCCGGCAGATACCGGGACTCGTTGTGGGCGCAGACGATGACGCTGGTGGTCAGCGCCATCGTTGCGCCCGTCGAGCACATCGCCGTGGCATACCCACGCGCATGCAGGGGCAGCGTAGCGGACGGTTGTAACCGCCCGGCCACGACCGCGCGACGGCGATGTCAAATCTACCCTTTCGTGCGGAGGGTGGATCGGCCTCCGTCGAGCCCGATGATCTGACCCGTCATCCAGGAGGACTCCTCGGAAAGCAGGAACGACACGAGAGCCGCGACGTCCCCGGGCGCGCCCAGGCGCTGCATCGGGTGCAATGCGGCGATGTTGAGGGCGGACCGTTCGTTCGCCAGGAGCCCGGCGGCGAGCGGCGTTCTCGTCAATGACGGGGCGACGACGTTGACGCGGATCTTCGGGGCGAGCTCCGCCGCGAGCGACACGGTGAGTCCCTCCACGGCGCCCTTCGCCATCGCCACGGAGGCGTGGAACGCGAAGCCCTGGCGGGCGGCAATGCTCGAGATCAGGACCACGGACGCCCCGCTCGGAGCCTTCTTCAGGGCGGGAAGGGCCGCCTGGACGGCCAGCGCGGCACCGAGGGCGTTCACGCGGAAGTCGGCGAGGAAATCGGCCTCGGTCAGCCGCGTCATCGATTTGAGGTTGATGGTGCCGACAGCGTACACGAGGCCATCGAGGGGCTCGCCTGCTTCTGCAGCGGCACGAGCGACGAGGCGGTCGTCACACACGTCGCCGGCGGTGAAGGTCGCGCCGAGCTCGGTGGCGAGCGATGTGAGGGCCCGTTCGTCTCGCGCCACGAGGTGGACGGCGTGCCCGCGGGCGACGAGCGCCCGCGCCACGGCCGACCCGATGCCCCCGGAACCGCCGTAAATGAGAAATCGCCCTGCCATGTCCCTATGAGACGACGCCCGGCGGCGTGCGGGTGCGATGGGCCTGGTGCGGTCGGAGCCGTTCGCCGGGAACGGGCGGCCCTGGATCCGAGCTGTGATAAGTAAGCGTGCATGCGACGCGCCCTCAACTACACCGCCGTTCTGCTCCTCCTTCCGGTGTTCGCCGCCGATACCGCGGACGCCCAGCAGCCAGCCCTGCCCGCCGCCGTCCGCGCCGCCGCCGAGGGGATCTCCAGCGAACAGCTCGCCTGGGACCTGGCCATGCTCGCCGCCGACGACCTGCAGGGTCGCAACACGCCGTCGCCGCGGTTCGATGCGGCGGCCGACTACATCGTGGCGCGCCTGACCCGCGCGGGCCTGAAACCGGCGGGTGACGCCGGTAGCTTCCGCCAGCACTACGATCTGCACGAGACGCGGGTCGACACCGAGGGGGCCACGCTCACGATCGGCGACCGGCGTTTCGTGCTCGGCCGCGACTTCGCGCTGCGGTCCTTCGCAGGTCGTCCCGTCTCCGGCGCCCTGCCCGTGGTCTACGTCCAGCACGGATGGGTCATCCCCGCACGGGGCATCGACCCGTACGCGGGCGTGGACGTCCGCGGCAGGCTCGTCGTCGCACACGGTCCACGTGTCCTGCCGTCCGGTGTAGAGATCGAGCAGGTCGGCCGCGTGGTGGTGAACGCGAAGACGCCCTTCGTCGCGGCGGCCGAGCGCGGCGCGGCGGGGATCCTGTTCATCACGCAGTCCAGTGAGCTCGTGCGCTGGGACCAGGTCAAGGGCGCCAACACCGTGCGCCGTGAGATGGAGCCCAGTGTCCCCTCGGCGTATGCCGCCCTGCCGGTGACCTCGGTCCTGCTGGCGCCTCGAGTGACCGACGCGCTCTTCGCCGGGGAGGCCCTCGACGGCCCCGCCGCGCTGCGTGTGGCCGACCGCGGCGAGTTCCCGCCCTCCTTCCAGCTGAAGAAGGCGGTCTCCCTCCACGTGCCGATCGCCGGACGCACGATGCTCAGACCGTACAACGTCGTCGCCATGCTCGAGGGCAGCGATCCCCGCCTGCGGGCCGAGACGGTCACCATTGCCGCGCATCTCGACGGCGCGGTCGGCACGCGCACGGTGGACGGTGACGCCATCTACAACGCGGCGGACGACAACGCGTCCGGCAGCGCCGCCCTGCTGTCGATCGCCGAGCAGATGGCCGCGGCGCCGCGCCCGAAGCGATCCGTCGTCTTCATCTGGGACAGTGGCGAGGAGCAGGGGCTCTGGGGCACGCGCTGGTTCGTCCACAACCCGCCGGTGCCGCGCGACAGCATCGTGGCACACATCAACGTCGACATGGTCGGGGCCAGCCGCGCCAGCGGCGAGGCGGATCAGTCGTCGAAGCCGGTGACGGCGCGCAACGAGGTGTACCTGCTGGGGCCACGCGTGCTCAGCGCGCAGGTCGAGTCGCTCCTGGACCGCGTGAACGAGTCGTATCTCGGGACCCGCTTCAACCGCGACGCGGATCAGCCGGACAGCGAGTTCTTCTACCCGAGGACGGACGCGGGTCCGTTCCTGGAGCGCGGCATCCTCACCGTCGGCTTCACCACCGGCAACCACGCGCGCTACCACCTGCCGTCCGACGAGGCCCGTTTCCTCGATCCCGTGCAGATGCAC
Source organism: uncultured Vicinamibacteraceae bacterium (assembly GCA_964387935.1). Lineage (GTDB taxonomy): Bacteria > Acidobacteriota > Vicinamibacteria > Vicinamibacterales > JAFNAJ01 > CAYLZN01. Next base: position 17,246 of record CAYLZN010000091.1, read on the forward strand.
TACCTGGCGCGGACCATCCTCGCGAGCCTGTGGGCGCTCGCCGACATGACGGAGCGGCCACGGATCGATCGTGCGATCCCGCCGAGCGTCCCGCGCTATCAGTGAGACGACGGCTCGCGCGCGGATCGCCCGGCGGCGGGGTCGAGGCGCCCGTCCGGATCGAGCGTGATGTGCTGCTTCTTCCGGAAGGTACGGCCCTCGACCGTGACGTCGGCCGCGAGCAGGCACCGGTGCAGCGCCCCGTTGTCGTGGAAGTAGGTGCCGGCGCCTCCCTGAGTCACCCAGATCCAGAATGAGGATTTCTGGCAGGGGATCCCCTGAATCGTCTCTGGCTCGGCGAGGTTGCAGAACCTCAGGCGGCCATTGGGGTGGAAGTTGGTCATGGGGTCGTGCGTGCCGGTGCCCACGCACAGGTGACCGTCGAGCACCGTGTTGGCCGGCAGGAACGCGGTATCCGGGCGTTGCTGAGCGTCGACGCCCACGTGGGTGCCGGCCGGCAACTGGAGGCCGTTGGCAAACGTCGTCTGGCGCGACAGCGTGCAGGACGTCAGCCGACCGGTGGCGTCGAAGAACGCCCGCGTCTTGCAGGGCAGGCCCTGGATCTCACGCGGGGTGTCGAGCCGTTCGGACCGGCCGCGGGCCGCGGGCTCGCTGCCGCGAGGGGCGGCCGCGAGGGCGACGAGCAGGAGCACGCACGCCGCGAACACGCCCGCGCTGATGAACCCGGCGCGGGTGAGCCCGGTGGTCGGGGTCATGGACGAACCTCCTTTCGCAAGTCCGCGAACTCATCGCCGTGCGTCCCGCTCTTCCCGGCCGACGACGCGAGGAGCAGGCAGCCGGCCACGATCGCCGGCGCGGCGAGCGCGGCGCTCGCGGCGAACGCCTGCGTCCACGCGCCGCGCGCGATCTGGGGCGGCACGACG
>CAYLZN010000092.1:0-17439 GCA_964387935.1 uncultured Vicinamibacteraceae bacterium
CGGAGCAGCCGGCGTTGTGCTTCGAATGCCATGAGGACGTGAAGGACAAGATCGGCCGCATCGGCGCCCAGTCGGGGAGGGCGACAGAGTTGATTCGGGAACTGGTCACCTTCGCGCGGCGCGACGATGCAGGAGTAGCCCAGGTCGACGTGGCGAAGCTCGTGGACCGGGCGCTGGCGTTCCGCCGTTATCACCTGGCCAGGGCGCGCATCGCGGTCCACGTGGCCGGCGCGCAGCCTGGGGAAGTGCTCGTACGGGCTGACGGGAGCTCCCTGCTCCAGATCCTGCTCAACCTCATCATCAACGGCGAGCAGGCGCTGGCCGGGCGCGCGGGCGCCGAGATCCACGTGCACATCGCCCGCACACCCGAAGGCGTGACCGTTCAGATTCGGGACAACGGACCGGGACCCGGCCTGCAGGAGACTGTCAAGCCAGAGCCCTTCTTGACGACGCACCCTCCCGCGGCGGGCCTCGGGCTGGCTGTGGCGACGGCCCTGGCCGCCTCGCAGGGCGGCAGTCTCCGCCTGCAGAGTGCCCCTGAGGGTGGCGGCGTGGCCGTGCTGACGGTTCCCTGACGATGCGCGGGCGCTACGACGCCGCCGACACGTCGTCTGACAGGTTCAGGCGGTGCAGCTTGTCGATCAAGGTGGTTCGGCTCAGATTCAACAGCCGAGCGGCCTGCCGCTTGTTGCCGCCGGTCTTTTCCAGGCACTTCAGGATGAGTTCCCGTTCGAGCTGGGAGACGACGGACGTGAAGTTGATGCCCTCGTCGGGGATCGACACCGTCGGCAGGAACAGGGAAGACGTCGGCTGCGAGATTTCCTCCGGCAGCGTGTTGGGGCGCAGCTCCTTTTCCGCTCCGGTCATGGCGACGGCGTGCTCGATGGCGTTCTCGAGCTGCCGGATGTTGCCGGGCCACGAGAAGTTCATCAGCGCGCGCAGCGTGTCCTGGGTCAGGGACCGCGGGGGCAGGTTGTTGTTGCGGCACGACTTCTGGACGAAGTGACGGGCGAGCAGCGGGATGTCCTCGCGCCGGTCGCGCAGCGGCGGCAACGTGATGGGAATCACGTTGAGCCGATAGTAGAGATCCTCACGGAACTGGCCGTCCTTGACGAGCTTCTTCAGGTCGGTGTTGGTCGCGCCGATGATCCGTGCGTCGAACTTCACCGAGCGCGATTCCCCGACCCGTTCGAACTCACGTTCCTGGAGCGCGCGCAGCAGCTTGGCCTGCAGCGGCAGCGGCATCAGCGCCACTTCGTCGATGAACAGCGTGCCCCGGTGCGCCAGCTCGAAGCGGCCGACGCGGGCGGACACGGCGCCCGTGAAGGCCCCTTTCGCATGACCGAACAGCTCCGCCTCGGCGAGCGGCTCAGGGATGGCGGCCGCGTTGAAGGCCACGAACCGCTGGTCCGCGCGGGGGCTGTTGTGGTGAATCGTCCGCGCCACCAGCTCCTTGCCCGTGCCGGTTTCTCCCTGAATGAGCACGGTGCTGTTCATCGGCGCCACGAGTTCGAGCGTGGCGAACACCTGCTGCATCGTGCGACTCTGACCGACGATGGCGTCGAACCGGTAGCGGTCGCGCAGCTGCGCGCGCAGCTCGGCGTTTTCCTGCCGCAGGCGTCGTTGCTCGAGGCCGCTCTTCAGCACGCGCGAGAGCTGGGCCAGCTGGAAGGGCTTGATCAGGAAGTCCACCGCCCCGCGTTTCATGGCGGCCACGGCTTCAGCCACACCCCCGAAGCCGGTTACCATGACCGCCAGGATCTCGGGGTAGCGTGTCAGGGCGGCGTCAAGCACCTCCATCCCGTCGGCGTCCGGCAGCCGGAGGTCGACCACGAGGGCATCGTAGGCGAAGTTCTTGAGGCGCTCCTGGGCCTCAGCCGCGTCTGGGGCCTCGGCGACCGAGAAGCCCTCCGCGGTGAGCGACTCGGCGACGAGCTGCCTCAGGTCGGCCTCGTCATCGACAACCAGAACGGTGGGCTGGGCACTCGGGATGGTCATGACGCTGAACCTGAAAAAGGCATCCGTAGGTCAGACAAGGTGTGGTGAGTCGCCTTCCGGCGCGGCGTTAGTCTACTCCGAGGACCGAGCCGGGGCTCAAGTATCTCACAAGGTAGCCGATTTGCCGACATGGATAATGTCGGCCAGTCAGCACGAGTAACCGGCATGCCGACACATTCTGAGACACTCTCGCCGTATGAAGTCCTCGTCGTGGACGACGAGCCTGACGTCCTCGAGCTGATTGCGGAGTATCTTCGCAACCGAGGCTTGAGGGTGACCGCGGCTCGGGAGGGAGCGGCGGCCGTGGCCGCGCTCAGGCAGGAGGCGGGCCGGTATCGTCTCGTGGTCACGGACCTGCAGCTGCCGGGGGTGGATGGCCTGGAGGTGCTGCGCGCGGCCCGCGAGGTCAACCCCACCTGTTTCGTCGTCATCGTGACCGGCTACGCCTCGCTCGACTCGGCCATTCAGGCTGTACGCCTCGGGGCCTACGACTACCTCACCAAGCCCTTCTCACTCGGGCAGTTGGACGTGCTCCTCGGGCGCGTCCAGGACCGGCTGACCCTCGAGGAGGAAAACCGTCGGCTCCTTCGCCAGCTCGGCGACCGCGATGCGGGCGATGGCCGGCAGCCGCTGCTGACCCGACTGGACTCCATTGACAACCGGCTCGCCCGAGTCGAGGGGTTGCTGCGCGAAATCACCGCCGGCACCCCCGAGAAACCTCGCACGCCCAGAACCTGACGAGACGGCGGCCGAAGTGTCGGTCAACCGACGATTCTATCGAGACAAAGGGCGTGGGCCTTTAGCGTTGTCCTAGCCTGCGCGGTGTTCGAGGGTCCGGGCACCCTTCTTGCTCCCTGGGGGATGCCGTGGGCGGGCGGTCGGGTCGGTAATCGGCCCGAACCCGCCAGCCTTGAGGGATGCCGTGAGTGAGGTGAACGACGCTGCCCTGGTCGCCGCCCTGCGACGCCAGATGACGATTGCCGCCGCCCGGCAAGTCATTGCGGCCGGCAATCTGGCCAACGTCAACACCCCGGGGTTCCGGGCGCGCGAGGCGGACTTCTCGGCCGCGCTCGACGACACCCTGAGCCAGCCGCTCGCCGTGACCCACCCGGCGCACCTGCGTTCCGAGTCCGGCAGCCCTGTGGCCGCGCGAGAGGCGAAGGGGTTGGAGGCCAGGCGGGACGGCAACACGGTCCAGATCGACAGGGAACTGCTGGCGATGACCAGTGCGGCCGGGGAGTTCCAGCGCGCCCAGACCGCGCTCGCGGCGAAGTTCCGTCTCGTGAGATACGCCATCAACGAGGGTCGTTAGGGGGCACACCTCGATGTCGAGCCTGAACGCAGCGATCGGCGCCAGTGCGAGCGCGCTCAACGCGGAGCGAACCCGCATCGAGGTGGCCATTTCGAACCTGGCCAACGCGGAGTCCACCCGGGGCGCGGACGGCAAGCCGTACCGTCGCAGGGACGTGGTCCTGGGGACGCAGCCGGTCGAGACGTTCGACGCCGCGCTCGGCCGCGCGTCTGCCACCGGGGTGACGGTCAAGGCCGTCCTCGAAGACGCCTCTCCGGCGCGCCGGCGCTACGAGCCGTCGCACCCGGATGCCGACAAGGAGGGCTACGTGGCCCTTCCCAATGTCGATCCCGCCGAGGAGATGGTGGACATGCTGAGCGCGGCCCGCGCCTACCAGGCCAATCTGACCGCGATCACCCTGATCCGCGATCTCGTCCAGAAGGCGCTCGAACTGGGCCGATAAGGCGCGCACCCCGGGAGGACACGGATGGCCATCGAATCACTCGCTGGAACGCTGCCCGGCCTGTCGCCCGAGACCGGGGCGACGCGCGGGGCGGCTGCCGCTGACGGCTTCGGATCCTCGCTGCATCGCCTCGTGCACGCCGTGGAAACCAGCGGCCGCGAGGCCAACGGTGCGGTGAGCCGGATGCTCGACGGCAGCGGAGAGGTGCACGACGCGATGATCGCGCTCCAGCGCGCCGAGATGACCCTGCAGTTGACGGTCCAGGTGCGAAACAAGCTCGTCCAGGCCTACCAGGACATCATGCGCATGCCGGTGTGAGGTGCTGCCGCACCCTCGACCCTGGCGGTGAAACGGTTCCGGTCCCGTGAACTTCGAGCGACTCCTGACTCGGCTGAACGCCCTGCGCGGCAGCTTCACCACCGCGCAGTTGGCCTCCCTCGGCGCTGCCTTCGTGCTGGTCGTGACCGTCGTGGTCGGCGCAGCCTACTGGTTGAACGCGCCGGCCTACCGCGTGCTGTTCTCCGACCTCGATCCGGAGTCGGCAGCGCGCGTGACCGAGCGGCTTCGCGCCCAGGACGTGCCCTTCCAGCTCACGGAGGCCGGCCGGACGGTTCTCGTTCCCGAACCGCGCATCGACGAGTTGCGGCTCGACTTCGCGACGACGGGTCTGCCGTCTTCCGGGCGCATGGGCTTCGAGATCTTCGACAGCACGCAGTTCGGCGCCACCGAGTTTCTCGAACAGGTCAACTTCCGCCGGGCCCTGGAAGGGGAGATCGCGCGGTCGATCGCGACGCTGTCCGAGGTGGCGGCCGCTCGAGTGCATCTCTCGATGGCCAAGGACCGCCTCTTCGGCGAGCAGGCGCAGCCGGCCAAGGCGTCGGTCGTGCTCAAGCTGCGATCGAACCGGCCGCCGGCCGCGCCGTTCGTGGCGGGCATCGCATCGCTCGTCGCGGCGGCCGTGGAGGGGCTGCAGCCGGAGTCGGTGGTGATCATCGACACCTTCGGCCGGCCGCTCGCGCGGCCCGCGCAGGACGACGGCGCTCCGCTCGGCACCGCGCAGGTCGAGCGCCAGCAGCTCTACGAACAGCAGCTCGCGGCCAGAGTCGTGTCGCTCCTCGAACCGGTCGTCGGCGAAGGGCACGTCAGGGTGAACGTGGCCGCGCAGCTGCATCAGGCGGCCGAGGATCAAACCGAGGAACGGTGGGATCCCGCCACGGTCGTTCGCTCGCGCGAGACGACCCTCGAGGGATCGGCGGCGGCCGCGGCCCAGCAGGGGGTGGCCGGCACGCGGGCGAATCTGCCTGGTCCCGTGCCGCCCGGCAGCAACGAGCCGAATCCGCCCACGCTGGCGCAGGCCTCGACGTCGCCGACCGTGACCAACCCGCTGCGCACGATGCAGCGGGAGAATTTCGAGATCAGCCGGACCACTCGGCACACGGTTCGTCCGAGCGGCGGTGTCGCACGCCTGTCGGTGGCCGTGCTGGTGGATGACGAGCAGGTGACCGACAAGGACGGATCCGGAAACGCGGTGACCAAGACGCGACCAAGGGACCCGGCCCAGTTGCAGAAGCTCCACCAGTTGGTGACGTCCGCGGTCGGCCTCGACACCACCCGCGGGGACCTGCTCACCGTCGAGAACATCGCGTTCAACGAGCCCGTGGCCGAAGTCGTTCCCGAGCCAGGCGTGCTGCAGAGGGTCGGTCCGCATGTCCCAGACGCCCTCCGCCTCCTGGTCGTGCTCGGGCTCGGCGTGCTGGCCTTCTTCCTGATCGGTCGGCCGCTCGTCCAACGCGTGATCCAGGTCCGGCCGCTCGACGACGATTCGATGCCTCGTCGGCTGCCCCGCACCGTCGAGGAGATTGAGGGCGAGATGACGGGACAGCTGGAAGCGGGCCCCGTGGCTGCGGACCGGCGGCTGCCAGCCCTGTCGAAGAGGCTGAGCAACCTCACCCAGAAGGAGCCGGAGGTTGCAGCCCGCCTCGTGCGATCGTGGCTGCTCGAGGAGAAGAAGTAGGCATGGCTGACTCTGCGGTGCAGACACCCCCCCCGGCCGTCCCGCAACTGCCGGCCGTGACCACCCAGGCGCTGGCCCCGGTTGCGACGCCGGCGGCTCCGTCGGTGACCGGTGTGCGCAAAGCGGCGATCCTGGCGTTGCTGCTCGGCGAGGACTCGGCGGGGGAGATGTTCAAGCACCTCCGCGAAGAAGAAATCGAGCGGATTGCGCGCGAGGTGGCCGTCCTGGGGCGTGTCGAGCCCGAGGTGGGCGGTGACGTTCTGCAGGAGTTCCACCTCATGTGGCAGGCCGCCGACGTGGTCGGGCACGGCAGTGTCGACTACGCGAACAAGCTCCTCACCAAGTCCGTTGGTCCGGATGCGGCCCGGCGAATCCTCGATCGCGTCGTCAACGCCGTGGGGTCGGCGGCGGCGTTCACGGCGCTCGAAACCGCCGACCCGCAGCAGCTCTCGAAGTTCGTGCTCAGTGAACATCCTCAGACCATCGCCCTGATCCTGGCGCACCTGAAGCCGACCCAGGCGGCGCAGCTCCTCAACCTGCTGCCCGAGGAGCTCCGCGTGGACGTGCTGTCGAGGATGGCGGTGCTCGAGGAGATCTCGCCCGAGGTGATCGGGCGCATTTCATCGGTCATCGAGCAGCGGCTCAAGTCGCTCGGCAGCGCCACCCACGAGTCCCACGGGGGTGTGCGGGCCGTGGCGGAAGTCCTGAATCACATGGACCGGGCGGCGAGCCAGCCGGTGCTCGACGCGATCGAGGCGCAGGCGCCCGATCTCGGAGCGTCCATCCGCAACCTCATGTTCGTCTTCGCCGACCTTCGCGGCGTCGAGGATTCCGCGCTGCGCGAGATCATCCAGCGCGTGGACAAGAAGGTGCTGACGGTGGCGCTGAAGGGGGCGAGCGAGGACATTCGCGGCCGGTTCTTCACCAACATGTCGAAGCGCGCCGCCGAGATGATCCGCGAGGAGATGGAGATGCTCGGGGCGATTCGCCTGCGGGAGGTCGAGAAGGCCCAGCAGGAAGTGGTGGCCATTGCCAGGAAGCTCGAAGAGGAAGGCCTCCTGAGCACCGGTGCCGCGGCAGGTGAGCCCTATGTTGTCTAGAGCGGTGGTGATCGCCGACGCGTGGCCCATCGAGCCGTTCGACTGGGGCGAGACGGCCGCAGGCGCCGTTCCGCCGCCGTCGGTTCTGCAGCTCCTGCAGGGGTCTTTCCACCAGCCCGACGTGGCTGCCCCCGCGCCCGCGGCTGCCCAGGCGGAGCCCGCGCCCGGCCCCGACCACCAGGCCCGCCTGGCCGCGCTCGAGCGGGACGCGTTCGCGAAGGGCTATGCGCAAGGGGAACGGGCGGGCGTCGAAGCGGGGGCCAAGCGCGCCGAGGCCATGCTGCGGCGCGTGGCACAGACGCTCGAGCAGCTCTCCCAGCTGCGGCGGACCATCGTCCGCGAGACCGAACGGCAGATGGTGCAGCTCGCCATCGATCTCTCGCGCCGCATCGTGCACCGCGAGCTGACCCTCGATCCCACGCTCGTCGCGGCCATGGCCCACGTGGCCGTCGATCGTCTCGGAGAGTCCACGCCGGCCAGGATTCGTCTGAACCCGGAGGACTATGCAGTGGTCGTGGCGCAGCGCGGCGAGCAGTGGGAGGGGGCCCAGGTGGCGATCACCCCGGATCCCGCCATCGCGCGCGGCGGGTGCGTGGTCGAGTCCGACTTCGGGACCGTGGACGGACGACTGGACGCCCAGTTCGACGAGGTGACCCGAGCGCTCCTGGGCGACGTGGCCCCGTCGGCACCCGAGGTCCATGCAGACTGAGACCGCGTCGCTCGGGCGATACCTCGAGCGTGCGGCGCGCGCGGACACGCTACCGATCCAGGGCGACGTGGTGCGCACCGTCGGGTTGCTCGTCGAATCGCGCGGGCCGCGTGCGCGTGTCGGCGATCTCTGCGAGCTCGTCAGAAGCGAGGGCGCGTCCGGGCTGGCCCTCGAGGTCGTCGGGTTCCGGGACGGCCTGCTGCAGACCGTGCCGCTCGGCCATACGGCCGGGATCAGGACCGGCGACCGGATTGTGGTCCGAGGGGGATCCGCAAACGCCGCCGTCGGAGAAGGCCTGCTGGGGCGCGTGATCGACGGCCTCGGGCGCGCCATCGACGGTGGCGGCCCGATCGATACCAGCGCGGACTACCCGCTGCAGCCCCCACCGCTCAATCCCCTGGCCCGTGACGGGATCGTCGCGCCGCTCGGCACGGGTGTGCGCGCCATCGACGCGCTGCTCACGTGCGGCCGCGGCCAGCGCCTGGGCCTGTTCGGAGGGAGCGGCGTCGGCAAGAGCACGCTGCTCGGGATGATGGCGCGCGGCACGGCCGCCGACGTCGCGGTGATTGCCCTCGTGGGCGAACGTGGCCGCGAAGTCCGCTCGTTCCTGGAGCACGATCTCGGGCCCGAGGGCCTCGCGCGGGCGGTGGTCGTGGTGTCCACCTCCGACAACCCGCCCCTCGTCCGGCTGCGGGCGGCCTACACGGCCACGGCCCTCGCGGAGTACTTCAGGGACTGCGGCAAGAACGTCCTGCTGCTGATGGATTCGGTGACGCGGTTCGCCATGTCACAGCGCGAGATCGGGCTGGCAGCCGGCGAGCCGCCGACGGCGAAGGGGTACCCGCCGTCCGTGTTCGCGCTGCTGCCCGCGCTGCTGGAGCGTGCGGGCAACGTGCGGGGCCGGGGCAGCATCACCGCCTTCTACACGGTGCTCGTGGAAGGCGACGATCACACCGAGCCCATCGCGGACCACGTGCGCGCGATCCTCGATGGGCACATCGTGCTGTCGCGCGACATCGCCGCCCGCAACCGCTACCCGGCCATCGACGTGCTGCACAGTGTGAGCCGGACCATGCCCGACGTGACCTCGGCGGACCATCGGGTGAAGGCCGCGCAGGTGCGGGAATGGCTGGCCACGATCCGCGACTCGGAGGATCTGGTCAGCGTTGGAGCCTACGTGCCGGGGAGCAATCCCCGGATCGACGAAGCCCTGGCCCGGCGGGACGGCATCGAACGGTTCCTGTCGCAGCCGGCCGACCAGTTGACGGACTTCCCGCACGCGATCGCGGCGTTGCGGGACCTCTGACCGGCGGAGCCGGGGAACGGGACCGCGCGACACGGACGTCGCTCCACGCGGTCCCCACGACAAGCGGCGTCGGCGCGACGTCACCTCGCGCGGTCGGCCCGCTCCACAGGCGGTGATGAAGGCATTCGTCTTCCGGGCCCAGGCGGCCCTCGATCTTCGACGTCGTCAGGACGAGGAGGCACAGCGTGCGCTCGCTCACGCCGAAGGCCTGCGCCAACTGGCGAAAGAGGCGCTCGATCGCGCCGACGCGTCCCTGGAGGACGCGTGCCGCCAGGCGCGGGAGGTCGAGCGCTGCGACGCCGGGATGAACGCCCGGATCTGGTATCGGAATTGGATTGCCCTGCACAAGCAGCGCGTCGCCGGGTGCCGGGATGAGCACGAGGCGCGGCGGAGAGCCGCAGAGGATGCCAGGGCGCGCGCCAGGATCGCGAGACGTCACCTCCAGACGCTGGAACGGTTTCGCGATCGCGCCTGGCGCGACTACGTGCAGGCCGAGCGTCGGACGGAGCAGAAAGCGCTCGACGACCTCGGCACCGTTCGGTTCACCGTCGCAAGAATTCAGGCAGGAGGACGCTCGTGACCATTACCCCGGCCGCGGCCGGCACCGAGACCGCCGGAACCGCCGCCTCTCCGACCACCACGCCGCGTACGCAGCGCGGCCTCGGCCAGGATGCCTTCCTGAAGCTGCTCGTCACGCAGCTCGAAAACCAGGATCCGACGCAGCCGAAGGAGGACACGGAGTTCATCGCTCAGCTCGCCGTGTTCAGCCAGCTCGAGAAACTCACCGAGATCGCCGCGTCGCTCAAGACGCTCACCGCGCAGCTCACTGCGCAGGAGACCGGGGGCTCGGACGCCCCCGGGTCAGGCTCGACCGGGGAAACACCCACGGTCGAGGCGTAACCGCGCGGGGCCCGTCCAGCCGCTCCCGCAGGGTCGAATCACGGAGGACACCATTCCATGGCGCTAGGTTCCTTTTCGGCAGGCCTCTCCGGTCTCAATGCCAACGCGACGTATCTCAGTGTGATCGGGAACAACCTCGCCAACATCAACACCATCGGCTTCAAGGCCAGCGTGGTGCGGTTCGCCGACCTGGTCAGCCAGCGCGTCGGAGGCACCAGCACGAACCCGATGCAGGTGGGGCTCGGCGTGACCACCGCGTCGATCGCCCCGGTCTTCAGCCAGGGGTCCATCGACACGGCACGGGAAGCGTCCAACGTCGCCATCCAGGGCAATGGCTTCTTCGTGATCGAAGGCGAACAGGGGATCGCCTACACGAGAGCCGGCGACTTCACCTTCGACGCCGACGGCAAGATGGTGACGCAGGACGGCTGGTCGGTGAAGGGCTACACGCAGATCGACCCCGCGACGGGGCAGATCGTGACCTCTGGCGAGCTGAGCGACATCGTCGTGCCGATGGGTTCGCTGCGCCAGCCGGTGGCGACGACGAGCTTCAGTACGACCACCAACCTCGACGCGAGCTCGACGGCGGGTCCGCCGCCCTCGACCTACACCGCCTCGGTGCAGGTGTACGACGCGCTGGGCTCCGAGCACACGGTGTTCATCAACTACACCAGCACGGGACCCGGCCGATGGAACTACTCGGTCGAGGTGCCGGGTGAGGACGTGGCCGGCGGGACGCCAGGCACCCGCACGGTACTCGCGAGCGGCGCGCTGGCGTTCGACGCGTCCGGACGCCTCGATCCGGCCACGGGCGTGAACGGAGGCGCGCCGGCCGACGTGACCATCACCACGCCGGTCTGGGTCAACGGGGCCGCGCCCAGTTCCTTCGTGTGGGACATCGTCGACGCGACGGGTGAGGCGAACATCACGGGCTTCGCGTCGGTGTCCGCCACCTCCTCCAAGAGCCAGAACGGTTCGCCGGCCGGACAGATCACCGACATCAGCATCGAGGCCGACGGCAGCATCGTCGCGGCGGTGGGTGCCGGCCAGAACGTGGTGGTCGGGCAACTGGTGCTCGCGAACTTCAACAACCCGAAGGGACTCGTCAAGCTGGGCAACAACCGGTTCGCGGGTACCGAAGCGGCAGGGCTGCGCAACATCGGGCTGGCCGGCACTGGCGGGCGCGGCACCCTCATCGGCAGCGCGCTCGAGGCTTCCAACGTCGACGTCGCCCTCGAGTTCACGCAGATGATTCTCGCCCAGCGAGGCTACCAGGCGAACGCGAAGACCATCACGGTGTCCGACGAACTGATGGCCGAGACGATCCAGATGAAGCGGTAGTATGAGTCCAAATCTGTTGCCTGTGGTCGCGCCCGCCGCGGCCGCGACCTCTGCGCCCACACCCGGCACGGGGAACACGGTCTCTGCGAGGACGACCGACGGGGCCGCCGGCGAGCGGCCCTCGTTTGGCGCCATGGTGTCCGAGCTGGCCAGCGCCGACGCTCCCCGCGACGGAGACGATGCCGACGAGCAGGGCGCGACTCCTGCGGTGGTGACGCCTCCTGGCGGCGACGCACGGCTCGCCGACTCGCCCGCCACCGTCACCGTGGTCCACGGAGAACTGACGGCCGCCGTCGGGGAGCTCCTCGAGGGCGGCGTCGAGGATGGGTCCGTCACCGCGTGGCAGCCGGACACGCTTCGAGCGACGGCGTCGACGCACGACCAGGGCCAGCCAGGTGTGGCGCCGAAGGCGACCGCCCTGGCGGCCCCGCGGGACGCTCGAGCCGAGCACATGGAGCTGCCTGTCGTGGAGTCAGCGTCCGCCCTCGCGCCAGGGGCATCGAGCAGCACGCCCGAATCCCAGGGCAGCCAGGAGGCCGCTCAGGGCCTGGACGAGGCGATCGAGACCACGCCCGACACTGCCGGGGCGGGCGGCGCCCAGGGGCCCCCGGAGGTCGGCCAGGCGTCCGGGGCCACAGACGCGGCGCAGGGTGTGGCGATGCCCCTTCCGGTGGAAGCGCCCGCACCGCCAGCGCCAATCGTGTCCGCGCCCGCGCCGGTGCAAGCCAATGACCTCGCCAGTTCGCACACCGCGGTGGATCCCATGATCGCGTCGCTGGTGGCGAGCGTGGCCACCCCGGGTGGGCTCGCGGGGGCCGACGGTCGGTCCCGCGGTGGTGTGTCGGCGGGTGTCGAGGCTCGGCGAGACCAGCGCAGCCTCCGGCTGCCCGACGCACCGGGTCCGGTGCCATCGGCGTCCGGAGCGTCCGACGCGGGGGCTGCGGACGCGGAGAGTGTTCCCGTCGAAGGACTCCGTGCCGACCTGTCCACGCTCGGCGTCGAGGTCGTTGATACCTCGCAGCACCCACCTGCAGGCCCGGGCGTGGGGTCCGGGGTGGCGGACCCCTCCCAGGGCGGCCCGTCGGAGGCGACCTCCAGCGCATCCAGGCTACCGGCGGTGGCCGCGACCGTCGGCGGTCTGGCGTCGCTGCCACTCGGCGAGTTCGCGCGGTCGCTGGCCATGAGTTCGTACGCGGCGTCGGGACCTGTGGAGACGCCCGAGGCCACGCCCCGGTGGACGTTGGGACCCTTCGAGGCCGAGTCCCCCCACCAGCAGGTCGTCAGGGCCGTTCGCCTGCAGTGGGCGAACGGCGTGAGTGAAGCCCGGCTGCGCTTGCACCCTGAGCACCTCGGGGACGTCACCATCGACCTGCGTGTCGAGCAGGGCAGGGTGTCGGCGTCGCTGCGGCTCGACAACCCGGCGGCTGCGGAGTGGATCCGCGCGCAGCGCGCCGAGTTGCAGTCGTCGCTCGGTGCTCAGGGGCTGGACCTCGGGACCCTCGACATCGTCGTCGATCCCGACAGTCGTCGCCGCCGATCGGCTACGCCCGACCCGCAGCCGCGAAGCCGGATGCGACGGCACGGGAGCGACACTCCCCGATTCGAGGTGCTCGCCTAGGCGACTGGTCGTCGGGGTCGGTCCACCGTCAACACAGTCCGGCGGCCCGGCCGAACCGGCCGGGCCAGGCTTCTTTCTGCCCCCAAGTCACCGGGCTCTGCCGCCGCTGGCGGCCGGCACCGGCCTTGCTCCGGTGAGTGGGCGAAGAGCTGCACCATGTCCAAGAGCAAAGCCGAATCGCAAGACGCTGCCAAGGACGTCCCCACGTCGAAGAAGAAGTTCCTGCTCCCCGCCATCGGGATCCTGCTCCTCATGGGGGTGGGGGGCGGCGGGTTCTTCTGGTGGCAGGGGCGTCAGACTGCTGATGCCGCCGGGCACGACTCGGGCGGGCACGCGACGCCCGCCGCGGAGGGCCCTCAGGTCTCGGGCGCCCTGCCGTTCGAGCCGTTCATCGTGAACCTCGCCGACCCGGGGGGGGCACGATACCTCAAGGCCGACGTCCGCCTCGTCGTCTCCGGCGCGGAGAGCCTCGAGGAGCTCGAGGAAGACGAGGTCGTCATGCTGCGGCTGCGCTCGGCGATCCTGGAGCACTTGAGCCAGAAGACGGCGCTGGAGCTCACGACTCCTGGGGGAAAGGAAGCCCTCAAGCAGGAGATCGCGGAGCGCTGTACGAAGATCCTGGGTCATGCCAAGGTGAGCGATGTCCTCTTCGCCGAGTTCGTCGTCCAGTTCTGAGCCGGCGGGCGTTGCGCGCCTCGGCCCGCCCGCGGCGGAGGACGGACACCCGTTCGCTCAGATGCTCGACGTGAAATGCCCGGTTGATGTCGTGCTGGGCACGGCGCGCATCACGGTCCGCGACTGTCTGGTGCTCGCGCCGCGCAGCATCGTGCGTCTGCAAGAGACCGCCGGCACGGATGCCCGGGTGCTCGTCTCGAATGTGCCGCTGGCCGGGGCGGAGGTGGTTGTCGCGGAGGACCGTTCCGCGGTCCGCCTGACCGAGATCTTCAAGCCTCCGGTGGCGGAGGCCCCGTGACCCAGGCACTGCTGCTCGCCTGGCAGGGCGTCCCCGAGCCACCGGCGTACGACGCCGGACTGGGGATCGTGCGCGCGATCGTCGCCCTGGTGGTCGTGCTCGTCGTCCTCGGGGCCTTCCTCTGGCTGTTGCGACGGGGCACGTTCTCGCTGGGCGGGCGCCCTCTGCGCCGCAGCATGGCCGTCGAGTCGGCGATCGCGCTGGGAGACCGGCGGTCGCTGGTCATCGTGAACGTCGAAGGTCGGCGCCTGCTCCTGGCCACGTCCGCGGCGAACGTCTCACTCATCACCGAACTCGCGCAGGGCACCTTCAGCGAGGCGCTCGAGCAGGTCGGCGCGGGACCTGGTCACGGGAGCCACGCGTGAGGGGACGGGTCCTGCTGCTCGTCGTCCTTCTGCTGTGCGTCGCTGCCCCGGTCGCGGCCCAGGCACCCTCGCGGGTGGACGTGTCGATCGAGGGCGTCGGGACGGTGTCCGCGCCGCTGCAGATTGTCCTGCTGCTGACGCTGCTCACTTTTATTCCGGCGATTCTCGTCACGATGACGTCCTTCACCCGAATCGTCATCGTCTTCCACTTCTTGAGACAGGCGCTCGGCACGCAGGAGATGCCGCCGAACCAGGTCCTGATTGGGCTCGCGCTCTTCCTCACGATGTTCATCATGGCCCCGGTGGGCCAGCAGGTGGCCGACGTCGCGGTGACGCCAGCCATGAACGGAGCGCTCTCCATCGGTCAGGCGCTCGAGCGCGCGGCGCCGCCCGTGCGCGCGTTCATGCTGAAGCAGACCCGCGAGCGCGACCTCGCGCTGTTTGTCGAACTCGGGAAGATCCCGCGACCTCGGACCGCAGACGATCTGCCGATGCGGGTCGTCATTCCGGCTTATGCGATCTCCGAACTGAAGACCGGGTTCCAGATGGGGTTCTTCCTCTTCGTGCCCTTCCTCCTGATCGACCTGGTCGTCTCCACGACCCTGCTCTCGATGGGCATGCTGCAGCTCCCACCCGCGATGATCTCGCTGCCGTTCAAGGTCATGTTGTTCGTGATGATCGACGGCTGGAACCTCGTCGTGGGGTCGGTGGTGCGCAGCTTCCTGTGAGGCACCCATGTCGGAGGCCCTCGTTGTCGGTCTCGTGCGCCAGGCCATCGAGCTGGCGATCCTGATCAGCCTGCCGATGCTGCTCGCCGGGCTCATCGCCGGCGTCCTGGTCAGCATCTTCCAGACCGTGACGTCGATCCAGGACAACGTGCTCGCCTTCCTGCCGCGGGCGGCGGCGATCTTCATCACCTTCGCGCTCACGTTCCCCTGGATGCTCCGCCTCGTGACGGGCTTTGCGCGCCAGGTCGTCCAGCGTCTGCCGGAGCTGGTGCGGTGAGCGATCTCCCCCCCCTCGTCACCCTGGGCCTGTTGCTCGTCCGGCCCGGCTTCCTCTTTCTGGCCGCTCCCCTCTTCGGGGGCGCCTATGCCCCGACGCTGCTCAAGATCGGGCTGACGGTCATTGTCGGAGCCTCGCTCATCCCGGTGGTGCCGGTGCCGGCCCTCACGGGTCCTGAGTCGCTCGCGCTGGTGGTCGTGCGTGAGGCGCTGGTCGGCCTGTCGCTGGGATTTGCCACCCGCGTGCTGGTCGGCGGGGTGGAGTTCGCGGGCCACCTGACCGGCTTCCAGCTCGGCTTCACGTACGCGAGCCTGGTCGACCCGCAGAGCGGCGTGCGCAACGGCGTCCTCAGCGCGCTGTACGGGTCGATGGCGCTGGTCGTGTTCTTCGCCATCAACGCCCATCACGACCTGCTGCGGGCCCTCACGCGCTCCTTCGACGCCATCCCCCTGGGCGGCGGCGGCGTGAACGGAGCCCTGGGGCGACTGGTGATGGACCTGATGGGCATGCTGTTCCTCGTCGGCGCCCAGCTGGCCGCGCCGGTGGTCATCGTGCTGCTCATCGTCGAGATCGCGCTGGGCCTGCTGTCGCGGGCGGCGCCCACGCTGAACCTCATGGCGCAGGGGTTTCCCATTCGTCTCCTGGTGGGGCTGCTCGCGCTCGCAAGCGTCGTGCTGATCCTGCCGCACGTGATGGCCGGGATGGTGGCCCGGGCGATCACGCTGGGCGTGCGCACGGCCAGCATCTTCCGGTAGGCGGCGGTCGTGGCTGGGGAACGCACAGAGCAACCAACACAACGGCGGCTGCGGGACGCGAAGCGGCGCGGCCAGATCGCCCGGTCCAAGGACCTGGCGGAGACGGCGGGCCTCATCGCGATCCTGCTGGTCCTGGGATGGATGGGCGGCCAGTTCGTCGGCCGGCTGGGCGACGTGCTGCGCGTCGGGCTCGGGCGGATGGCCGCCGGTGCCGCCGTGGAACTCGAGCCCGGGCTGCTCGTGCAGCTCGTCGTCGACGGCCTGAGAACGCTCGGCGTGCTGGTCGGACCGATGGCGGTGGCGGCCGCTGGTGCCGCCGTGGGCGTGTCGACGCTGCAGGGGGGCTGGAACATGGCCCCCGAGGCGCTCGCGCTGCACTGGGACCGGCTGAACCCGGCCAGCGGCGTCAAGCGCCTGTTCGGCCGCGCGGGCGTGGACCTCGTGAAGATGCTCCTCGCCGTGACCGTCGTCGGCTGGATTTCCTGGGGCCTCATCGGCGCGGTCCTCGACCAGACGGCAACCTATGGGCGGCTCACGCCGATGCGTGCCGCGATGCAGGGGTGGCAGGAGGCCGAGCGCCTGCTTCGCCAGAGTGCGATCGCCCTCGCCGTGATCGCAGGTGTGGACTACCTCCTGCAGCGGTGGCGACTACAGCGGTCGCTGCGCATGACCAAGCAGGAGGTCCGCGACGACCTGCGACTCATCGAAGGGAACCCGGAGGTCAAGGCGCGCGTGCGCCGACTGCAGCGGGACCTGGCGCGACGTCGGATGCTGGCCGCGGTGCCGAAGGCCACCGTGGTCATCACCAACCCGACGCACTTCGCCGTGGCGCTCGAGTACCGGCGTGATGACCTGCCGGCGCCGCGGGTGCTCGCGAAGGGCAAGGGGTTCCTCGCGGCCCGGATCCGAGAAATCGCCCGCGCGCATGAGATTCCCATCGTCGAGAACCCGCCGCTGGCCCAGTCACTGTACCGGTCCGTCGAGGTGGGGGAGTTCATCCCGGCCGACCTGTTCGGCGCCGTGGCCGAGGTCCTCGCCTACCTGATTCGCCTCAGGCAGCTCGTCGTCTGAATCACACCGATTGATCGCCGCCATGGCCCAGTCCACACGCACCAGCCTGACACATCTCGCCGCCCCGATCGCCGTGATCGCGGTGGTCGGGCTCATGATCATCCCGCTGCCGCCCCTGTTGCTCGACCTGTGCCTCTCGGTCGACATCGGGCTGTCGGTCGTGCTGCTGCTCACGGCCATCTACGTGCGGGAGCCGATCGAGTTCTCGGTATTTCCCTCGCTCCTGCTGCTGCTCACGTTGATCCGGCTGTCCCTCAACGTCGCGAGCACGCGCCTGATCCTGCTGCACGGCGCCGAGGGGATCGACGCCGCCGGCCACGTGATCATGGCGTTCGGACAGTTCGTCGTGGGCGGCAACTACGTGGTGGGCGTGGTGGTGTTCCTCGTGCTCATCGCCATCCAGTATGTCGTCATCAACCATGGCGCCGTCCGCATCTCCGAAGTCACAGCCCGGTTCACCCTGGATGCGTTGCCGGGCAAGCAGATGGCGATCGACGCCGACCTCAACGCCGGCCTGATCGACGAGAAGG
>CAYLZN010000093.1:0-10161 GCA_964387935.1 uncultured Vicinamibacteraceae bacterium
GCCCCCGCGAACTCCTGCTCGCGAAGCAGGACGCTGCCCAGCGCCATCTGCGTCATGAAGCTGTCGGGGTGCTTCGCGGCGAAGGCCTTCAGCGCGACCGGGTCGGCCGCAATCTCCTCGAGTCCCTCGACGGGCATCAGCGCGCGACGCTGCGCCCCGAACCGCAACTCGACGAACGCATCGAACGAGCGCTGCAGGTCGGCCATCGCGATGCCGGTGGCCTTCTTCAACGCGGCCTCGTCATCGAGCCCCTCGCCGTACGCGCGGAGCAAGCGGACGAGCCCGGCGTCACCGAACCGCTCGACCAGGTGCTCGACCACGAGCGATGCCTGATGGTACGCGAGGGTAATGCGACGGGGATCCGAGAAGCCGGCGTTCAACGTGGCCAGCGGCATCGTCGTCCCGTCCACCAGCGCCTGCACGAACTCCAGCTCGGACTCGCGGCCCCACGATGGGGAGGCGCGCCGCTCCTCGAACACCGACGCGCCTTCGGTCACCCAGCGCGACACCCGCTGATCGGACAGCTGCAGCGTGACGACGTGCGCCAGTTCGTGCCAGAGCGTGGCCGCCCAGTTGAACGATCCCGGCGGCTGGCGCGCCTTCGGAGAATCGAGCGTGACCACCCGACCGAAGCAGGCCCCGAGCGCTCCCACCATGCCAGGCAGGCCAACGTTCCGGACGGCGAAGTCGTCGTGACGCGGGAACATCTCGACGAGCACCGGGCCTCGGGGCGTGAAACCGTAGCGAGCGCCCAGGTCGGTCAGCGCGCGGCTCGCCAGCGACGTGACCCGGTCGCGCATGATCGGCGCCTCGTCGGGATGGAGCTTCACGACAAGACCGTCCGCCTCGATGACCGTGAAGTCCTTCAGGGTGTCCAGCAGGCCGAGGAGGTTGAACGTGATCTGATTGAAGGGATCCAGCTCGAACGCGCGCTCGAGCGCCGTACGCGCGGCGGCCTCGTCGCCCGTGCGGAGCAGGTGCTTGCCGAGGTCCGCCCAAGCCTGAGCGTTGCCGGCATCGAGCGCGGTCGCCTGGCGCGCCAGAGTCGCCGCCGCCTCGAAACGGTAGCGTCCGGCCGCGTGTTCGGCCACCACCCGATAGGCCTCGCCCCACGACGGATTGACCGCGAGCGCGCGGGCCACCGCCGCCTCGTAATCGGACTGTCGATCCTCGACCCAGGCCAGCGCCGCCGTGAGCGCATGCGCGCCAAGACTCGAGGGGTTGCCAGCCAGGACGACGGCCAGCAGTTTCTGCGCCTCCGGGTGGTCCTTGCGCGACAGGGCGAGGTCGGCTTCGACCAGCCACGCGTCCCAGAGCGCCGGGTTGATCGTGCGCGCGCGCGTGGCCGCCGCACTCGCCGCGGGAGGGTTCTCCTCGGCAAGAGCCCTTGCCAGACCCAGATGGGCCGGGGCGAACTCGGGATCCGCTTTGAGCGCGAGCTGATACGAACGAGCGGCTTCCGGGACATTGTGCTTCTCGAGCAGAAGGTCCCCCCATCCCGTGTTGATCGACGCCGAGTCGGGTCGTGTGGCCGCCGCGTCACGATACAGGCTATTCGCAAGCCGATGCTGGCCGAGCGCGCGCGCCGCCCGTGCCGCCCGCGCGACGTCTTCGGGCAGCTTCATCGATGCGGCGGCGTCCACCAGTGGCTGGAGCAGCGGCGCGGCCTCATCATCCCGCCCCAGAGCCTGGAGCAGCAGCCCGAGCCGCAGCGCCGCCTCGACGCCGCTCCCCCCGGCCATCGCCTCGGAATAGAGCGTCTGGGCGCGGTCCACTTGACCGCGTGCTTCGGCCACCTGCGCCAGCAGCATGGCCACGTCTGACCGCTCCGCGTCCAGCGCGCCGGCCAGGCGTTCCGCGTCGTCCAGTCTGCCGGCGGCGAAGGCGAGGCGACCTGCCTCGAGCGCGTCCGGCGCCTGGGCAGACGACGCAGCGGGCCATGCCACGAGGCATCCTGCGAGAGCGAGAAGCCCCAGCACGGCCGGCACGCGGCCCCGGCAGTTCACTTGACCAGGCATGATGTGAGACGCTTGCTCAAATTATAGACCACCGGGATCGGCGTCCCTGGCAGGGGACGCGGCACCTGACCCGGCAGAAGTCTCTTTCTCTGACGGCATTAGACGCTCGGCAGCGCGGATCGGCCGCAGAAAGGACCGGCCGATCCCGAGCGAACGCTCTTCGTGGGCCATGCGGCGGCGCAGCAGTTGCCCGAAGAGGAGCAGGCTGACCGGCCCGCTCACGGGCGCCGGCGCCATGACGGCGGCGGCGACAATCTCCAGGACCACCGCGAGGTAGTTCGGGTGTCGCATGATCCGGTACGGCCCCTTCACTACGAGCGACGCCCCGGGGATCACGAGGACCCGGAAGCTCCAGCGGTCGCCGAGCGCGGCGATCGCGGCGACCTTGAGCGCCTTGGCCGCGGCGAATATCGCGACGCCGCCCAGAAAGCCGGCGCCGACTGGCAGGGCCCACCAGGCGCCCTCGGCGACCATCACCGCGAAGATGCCCGGGTACGCGACCGGCGGCTCCACCGCGCCGCGCGCTCGCAGTCGTTTCTCGCGCGCCCGGGACACGGCCGCCTCCACCAGCATCGTCCCGAACACGAGCCCCGCGATGGTCAGACTGCGCAGCGCCGTCACGCCCGCCCCCCGGGAGGCGCGACGCGCGCCACGTCGCCGGCGATGCACACCAGTCGACGCAGGAGGAACGGGGCCAGGCGCGCGCCGACGTCCCCGAGCGCGACTCCGGCCCGTCCGCCCACGACGTGGCGCACCGTGCGATTGAACCGCTGTTTCCAGCGGAACTCGCGCCGCCGACGGGCGGCGAGCCACTCGTGGGCAGGAACGTTGTGATCGAGCGCCTGCAGAATCGCCTCGGCGGCGAGCATCCCTCCGCGAATCGCGAAACGCAGACCGTCTCCGGTCATGGGATCGATGAACCCGGCGGCGTCTCCGGCGAGCACCATCCCAGGCAGACCGCACGCCCGCGCGTCGAGCGCCAGCGGCCCCAGGCACATCATCGGGCTCTCCCGTCGCGCCGACACGAAGCGGGCTCCCAGCAATCGGTCCTCGGCGACGGTGCGCACGAGCAGGTCGAAGGGTGGACGCAGCTTCCGTCGGTCGGCGGTGACGACGCAGGTGTTGGCCAGCCCGCCGGGCACCGGCGAGATCCCGATGTAGTGCCCGTGCCGGATGTGCATTTCCCCGAACGACGACAGCCCCGTGACCCCCGAGAAGTACGCCCCGACCGCCCACCGACGGGGAGCGCGTGGGTGCGCGACCAGGCCGAGGGAGAGCGCCAGCGTGGGGCGCCGTCCCTCCGCTCCGACGGTCCACACGGCTGGCAGCCGGATGCGCCCGCGTCGGGCGTCGAGTGTCACCCCCCGCACCCGGAGCGCGGGGCCGCTGCCTTCGACGATCGGCCCGACCACGCGTACCTGTTCCTGCACCTGCGCCCCGGCGTGTGCGGCGGCCTCAACGAGGAGGTGATCGAGACGTTCGCGCGTGATCGCCAGACCATGCGACTGGGGGTACGGCGCGTGCACCTCGAGGCCGCTGGCGCCGGTCACGATCATGCCGTCGAGGGGTCGTCCCGAACGTTCGATCCCGTCGAGGCCGAGCGCCCGGAGCAGGGCGAGCGTGCCGGGATTGACGGTTTCTCCGCACAGCTTCGGGCGGGGGAACTTCGCGCGATCCACGAGCAACACGCGAACGCCGGCACGCGCGAGCACGAGGGCGGCGATGGCGCCCGCGGGTCCGGCCCCCGCCACCAGGACCTCGATCATCGGTCAGGCTCCGACAGCGCTCAGCACCAGGACGCTGTTCTTGGACCCGAACCCGAGACAGTTGCAGAGTGCCGTCGACACCTGCGCGCGCCGGCCCTGGTTCGGCACGAAGTCGAGATCGCAGGCCGCGTCAGGATGCTCGAGGTTGATGGTCGGCGGCAAAAAGCCGCGCGCCAGCGCCAGCGCGGAGGCGACAACGCCTGCGGCGCCGCTCGCGCCCTGCGGATGCCCGATCATCGACTTGATCGAGGACCCCGGCACGCGATCCGCGAAGGGGCCGAGCAACCGCCGCACACAGCGCACCTCCACCTCGTCGTTCAGCTGCGTCGAGGTCCCGTGGTAGCTGATGTAGCCAATCTCGTCCGGGGTGCGTCCGGAGCGCTCCACCGCCAGCCGCATCGCGCGCACGATCTGCTCGCCGGCGGGGTCCATCTGCACGCGATGATAGGCGTCGCAGGTCGACGCGTACCCCTCCAGAAGGGCGTAGATGCGGGCGCCCCGGGCGCGGGCCCGAGGCAGCGTCTCGAGGGTCAGCATCCAGGCGCCCTCGCCCAGCACGAAGCCGTCGCGGTCCCGGTCGAACGGGCGCGAGGCGGCCTGCGGGCGCTCGTTGAAGCGGGTGGCGACGACCTTCATCCGGGAGAACCCGAAGATCATCCCCGGCGTGACGCAGGCGTCGGCCCCGCCGGCGAGCACGACCTCGGCGTCCCCTTGCCGGAGCGCGGTGCACGCGTAGCCGATCGCATCGGTCGAGCTCGTGCAGCCGGTCGACAGCACGTGGCTCATGCCGAAGAGCCCGAGCGCAATGGAGATCTCGCTCGAGACCATGCCGCAGATCGACACGGGAATCGCGTACGGGGTCACCCGCCGCCAGCCGTCGCCGAAGAACTCGGCATACTGACGTTCGCCGATGTCGATGCCTCCGGCTCCGCTTCCGACGATGACGGCGGCTCCGGGTTCACTCGGCGAGAGGCCGGCATCGCCCCAGGCCTCCCTCGCCGCGACGACCGCGGCGAGCGCAGTCCTCGAGTATCTGCGTGGGTCAGCCCGCTCAGCGCATGGTGCCCCGGCGACTTCCTCGAGCGGCGGCGCGTCATCGATCGAGAACGGCGGCAGCGCGGCCGCGACCTGGCAGGGGAATGCCGACGGATCGAAGAGGTCGATGCGGCGCGTCCCGCTCTGCCCCGCGCACAGCGCGTCCCAGTAGCGCTCGCGACCGACGCCGAACGGCGACACGGCACCAAGGCCGGTGATGGCGATGGGCTCTGGACGAGGGACGCGGCGCCTGGCGAGGTCAGCCATCGGCTCTGAGTATCATAAGCGGGCGGTCAGCAGTACACGTTGATGCCTCCCTCGTCCGAGCGTTCAGGTGTATCGAAGGTCCTCGCCTGGTCCGGGGCGTTCGTCTTCGTCATCGCGCTCGGCGCCGGCGCATGGTTCTTCGTCCGGCGGCTTGCGCCCGAGGCTGGACACGAGACGATGTCGGTCGAGATCGGCCTCGCGAATACCCTGATTTTCTCGATCTTCGCGTTGCACCACAGCGTGATGGCGCGTACCGGTGCCAAGGCCTGGCTGGTGCGCGTGGTCCCGCCCACGCTGGAGCGTACGACGTTCGTCTGGGTGGCCAGCCTGCTCTTCGTTGGGGTCTGCACCCTGTGGCGGCCCACGCGCGACGTCGCCTGGCGCCTGCCCGGCGCGGCGGCCTGGGTCGGCATGGCCATTCAGGCCCTGGGACTGCTGCTCACAGGGCTTGCGGCGAGGCGCATCGACATCTGGGACCTGTCCGGCGTGCGATCCGCCAGCGGACCGCTGGATCCGCTCACCGCGGAGGGACCGTTCGGCCTCGTTCGGCATCCGATCTACGTCGGATGGGTCCTCATGGTGTGGGCGGCTCCCGTGATGTCGAGCGGGCGCCTGCTGTTTGCGGCCGTCAGCACCTTCTATCTCGTCGTGGCGATCCCGCTCGAAGAGCGCTCGCTCGAGGCGCTCCATGGCGACGCGTACCGGCAGTACCGCGCGCGCGTACGCTGGCGCCTCGTGCCGGGCATCTACTAGTCGCGAGTCGCCGAGCGCCGCCTGCCGTTCCGTCCTGTCCGCGCTCGCCATGACACCCGTCGCCTTTGCAGTAGACTGGCAGCAGCCTGACCCGCCCCGGAGCCGCGTTCGATGAGTGACCCCGCGATTGCCGATCCCCCGCTGCCATCGGAGCTGCCCGTCCTCCCGCTGAGGGCGTCGGTCGTGTTCCCGATGACGGCGCAGCCCCTGGTGGTGAACCGTCCCGTTTCGGTCGAGAGCATCAACCGCGCGCTCGCGAGCGAGCGCATGGTCCTGCTCGTCCTGCAGAACGGTGAAGCCGAGGATCCGGACACGAGCGAACTCCGAGCCGTGGGCACGGTCGCGGTGATCCGGCAGATGGCCAAGGGCCCCGCCGGCCTCAACGTGCTCGTCGAAGGGCTGGCGCGCGCCCGGGTGGACGAATACCAGCGCGACGGCAATACCTTGCGTGCGCGCATCGCGCCTCATCCCGAGCCCATCGAGCGCAGCATGGAGGTGGACGCCTACGTCCGCCGCATCCAGGAGCAGATCGAGAAGACCGTGGCGCTCACCACGGGGCTGTCACCGGATCTCCGAGGCGTCCTGCTCGGCATCAGGGATCCCCTGCGCCTCTGCTACGTGCTCGGCAGCCTGCTCGACATGAAACCCGAGGACAAGCAGACGCTGCTCGAAGCCGATCCGCTGGTCGCCAAGCTGACGTCCATCACGGGCGCGCTGCAGCGCGAAATCTCGCTGCTCGAACTGAAGGGCCGCATCGAGTCGCAGACCCAGCAGGAGATGACCGACCAGCAGCGGCAGTACTACCTGCGACAGCAGCTCAAGGCCATCCAGCAGGAGCTCGGCGACACCGAGGGGGCCGAGACGGAGGACCTGCTCCAGAAGATCGCCGACGCGAACCTGCCCGAGCACGCGCGCACGGCCGTCACGCGGGAGGCCCGACGGCTCGAGAAGATGCCGCAGGCGTCACCCGAGTACCAGATGGTCCGCACCTACGTTGACTGGGTGCTGGAGCTGCCCTGGAGCGTGATCACCGACGATCGCCTGGACCCGGTCGAGGCCCGGCGGGTGCTCGACGAGGACCACTACGACCTCGAGAAGGTCAAGGACCGCATCGTCGAGTACCTCGCCGTACGGAAGCTCAAGGGCGACATGAAGGGGCCCATCCTGTGCTTCGCCGGCCCTCCCGGCGTGGGCAAGACCTCGCTCGGCCAGTCGATTGCCCGGGCGATGAACCGCAAGTTCGTGCGGATCTCGCTCGGCGGGGTGCGCGACGAAGCCGAGATCCGCGGGCATCGCCGTACCTACATCGGCGCGCTGCCAGGACGCATCGTCCAGGCCATGAAGCAGGCGGGCTCGATGAACCCCGTCTTCATGCTCGACGAGATCGACAAGGTGAGCGCAGGCGCGTTCTCGGGCGACCCGGCCGCCGCACTGCTGGAAGTCCTCGACCCCGCCCAGAACCACTCCTTCCGCGATCACTACCTCGAGATCGTGCTCGACCTCTCGCGGGTCCTGTTCATCGCCACGGCGAACCAGCTGATGTCGATTCACCCGGCGCTGCAGGACCGGATGGAGATCCTGACGCTGGCGGGCTACGTCGAAGAGGAGAAGCTGCACATCGCGCGACGATACCTGCTGCCCCGGCAGCGGCAGGAGCACGGGCTTCCCGACGAAGCGCTCGTCATCCAGGACCGCGCGATCGCGCGCGTCATCTCGGAGTACACGCGCGAGGCCGGCGTCCGGACTCTGGAGCGACAGCTCGGCGCCATCTGCCGCAAGGTCGCCGCCCGCGTGGCGGCGACCATGGTCGACTCGTCGGCCCCCATCGAACCGTCGATCGTAGAGGCGGACAGCGTCCCCGAGTACCTCGGCCCTGCCCGCTTCAAGCCTGACGTCTCCTTTCGCACCTCGCGCCCCGGGGTCGCCACCGGCGTCGCCTGGACGGAGACCGGCGGCGACGTCCTCTTCGTCGAGGCCAGCCTGTTGCCTGGCGGGAAGGGTCAGATCATCCTGACCGGCCAGCTCGGCAGCGTCATGCAGGAATCCGCTCGTGCCGCGGTGAGCCACATCAGGGCCCAGGCCGCCATCCTGGACGTCCCCCCCGACTTCCTCGACACGCACGACCTGCACGTGCACGTGCCCGCGGGCGCGATTCCGAAGGACGGCCCCTCGGCTGGGGTCACCATGGCCACCGCCATCCTGTCGGCGCTCAAACGGCAGCCCGTGCGGCAGGACGTCGCGATGACGGGCGAGATCACGCTCTCCGGGCTTGTGCTGCCCGTGGGCGGCATCCGCGAGAAGGCCCTGGCCGCGCGGCGGCAGGGGATCCACACGTTCATCCTGCCGGACCAGAACGAAGCCGACGCCCTCGAACTGCCCGAGGAACTGCGACGCGACATGACCTTCATCCCGGCCCGTACGCTGGACGACGTGCTCCACGTCGCATTGCCGAAGATCGGCCAGCCTGAAGAGCTCGAGAGCGAGGGAGCACGCGGCTGACCGTCGTCTTCTACATTTCCGGCCACGGCTTCGGTCACGCGTCCCGACAGATCGAGGTCATCAACACGCTGCTTGGGCGACGCGCGGACGTGCGCGTCCACGTCCGGACGCGCGCGGCGCGCTGGCTGTTCGACCTGACCGTCGAGGGCACGTTCTCCTACGCCGAGGTGGACACCGACGTCGGGGTGGTGCAAAAGGACGCGCTGACGCCGGACCTGTCGGCCACGGTGGCTCGCGCCAGGCACTTCTACGACGCCGTGGAGGGCCTCATCGCCCAGGAGGCCGCCGCGCTCGCGGCCGTGGAGGCCACCCTCGTCGTCGGCGACGCGCCCCCGGTCGCGTTCGCCGCCGCCGCCCGTGCAGGAGTCCCCGCGGTCGCGCTGACCAACTTCACGTGGGACTGGATCTACGAGGACTACGAGGATGCGCTCGGCCAGCGCACCGGGCTGCCCGAGACCCTGCGGCGACTGCAGGCGACGGCCGCGGAGGGCTGGCGCCTGCCGATGCACGGCGGGTTCGCCGGCTTCCGTCACGTGCGCGACCTGCCGCTCGTCGCCCGGGTCTCCACCCGAGCCTCAGGCGACACGCGACGCCGGCTCGAATGGCCCGAGACGCGCACGGTGCTCCTGGTGTCCTTCGGGGGCGTCGGCCTGCCGGGCCTGCCCCTCGAGCGTGTCGCCTCGCGCGCGGATCTGCTGGTCGTCACGACCGACGACCCCGCCGCCTCGCGTGCCACGGATCGCGCCCTCGTGACGACGCGGGCGGATGGCGTGGTCGTGCTCGACGAGCGCCGCCTGTATCGCGAGGGGCTCCGCTACGAGGACCTGGTCGCCGCCGCCGACATCGTCGTCACCAAGCCCGGCTACGGCATCATTGCCGAGTGCGTGGCCAACCGCACAGCCATGCTCTACACCGATCGTGGCCGGTTCGCCGAGTACGGGGCGCTCGTACGCGAAATGCCTCGCTGGCTCCGCTGCCGGTACATTTCGCAGGCGGACCTTCGCGAGGCCCGATGGCACGATGCCATCGACGCACTGCTCGGGCAGGGCGGCCCGCCGGAGGACGCCGGAACGAATGGCGCCGAGGTCGCGGCGCGATGGATCGACGAACGGCTTACTTCACGCAGGTGACCAGCGACCAGATGCGCGGGATGTTGACCTTCTCGATCGTGACGGGCTTCAGCCCCGCCTGAGCGAGAAACCCCTTCAGATCCAGGTCGGCCTTGAACCCGATGTGCACGGTCAACGGCGAGATGAGCCGTTCGGCCCGTGACAGGACCGGGTTCTCGCTGCGGAAGTGATTCAGGAAGATGATGCGGCCGCCCGGGCGGCACACCCGCTGCATCTCGGCAGCCACCCGGATTGGGTCGGGCACGACGCTGATCAGGTAGGGCGCGTACACGATGTCGAAGGTGTTGTCGGGGAACTCCATGTGGGCGGCGTCCATCTGGAGGAGTCGTACCCCTGCGAGTCCCTTCTTCCGCACGCGCTCCCTTGCCTTTTCCAGCATGGAGCCGGAGAAGTCGATTCCGGTCACCTGGCAGTACTTCGGGTAGAGCGACAGGTTGATGCCGGTGCCGACTCCCACCTCGAGGATGTGGTGGCCCGGGTTGATCTGGATCTTCTGCGCGGCCTGGAGCCGGCCGGCATGGAGCGTGGGGCCGAAGACGAAGTCGTAGGTCGAGGCGAGCTTCTCGTAGACGCCCTCGACAAAATCGTTTTCGACCGCGGCTACCGACAGGGCACCGGCCCCCCCGTCGGAGCGGCGTCGCCCACGCCCATTCCGATCGACAGACTGCTGCTCGAACAAGGCCATGAAGTCTC
>CAYLZN010000093.1:10171-17432 GCA_964387935.1 uncultured Vicinamibacteraceae bacterium
TCTAACCTTCACTCAACAAACGTTTTGTGGCCGTACCCGCCGCCGGCCCTCCCCCTCAGGCGCGAACGGCGTCCACGACGGCCAGCGCGGCGTCGAGACGGTCACGAGAAACAGCCACCTGCAGGCCCCGCACGAGCGGCTTGACGGCCCGCGCCAGCTCGAGCGCGATGGCCAGCCCCTCCTCGTCGGCCCGCCGGTCCACGTCGGCTGCTTCGATGCGTCGCAGGTACTCGAGGGGCACGCGAAGCCCGGGCACCTCGTTGGCCAGGAACTCCGCGTGTCGCAGGCTCTCGATGAGACTGATCCGGGCGATAACGGGCACGGGCATGCCACCCACCCGGTCGAAGAACGACGTCAGGTCCCTTGGGTCGAAGACGGGATCGGTGACGACGAATTCGGCGCCGGCGTCGATTTTGTAGCGCAGGCGCCTGATCTCCTCGTCGAGATTGAGGGCGCAGGGGCTGACCATCACGCCGACGTGGAACGCGGTCGGCTCCCCGATCGGCTGGCCGCCGACGTCCTGACCGTGGTTGAGACGCGCCACCACATTGGTCAAACCGATCGAATCCACGTCGCGCACGAGGCTCGCATCCTCGAAGTCCCCCACGCGCGCGGGCTCCCCCGTGGTGATGAGCAGGTTGCGGATGCCCATGGCGTGGGCGCCCAGGAGGTCCGACTGCATGCCCAGGAGCGTGCGGTCGCGGCAGGTGAAATGCAGGATGGTCTCCAGCCCGGCCTGCTGGCCGACGAGCACGGCCGCCGACAGCGGGCTGATGCGCGCCCCGGTCCGGGGCAGGTCTGCGATCTGGAGCGCATCGACGCCGTGGATGCGGAGCGTCCGTGCCTGCTCGACCAGCGAGTGGACCGATTGTCCGCGAGGCGGCCGGACGCTGAGGGCGACGGCGAATTCGCCCCGGGCGAGTGCGTTCGCGAGGCGGGACTTCCGCTCCCGCGGCACCACGGCGACGGCCGGCACGACGTCGACTGACGCCCGCGGACGCGCGGCCCTGGTGTGCGCCGACGGCCCGGCCGCCCGGACGGCGAGCCGGATGTGGCGAATGTGCTCCGGCGTCGTGCCGCAGCATCCGCCGATGAGCTTCACGCCCTGCTGCACGAAGCGGCGGGCGTAGGAGGCCATGTACTCCGGCGAACACAGGTAGATGTTCCGGCCCTCGACGTCGCGCGGCCGGCCGGCGTTCGGCTGCGCCGACAGCCGACCGGAGGTGGCCGAGGCGATGCGCTCGACCGTCTCGAGCATGTCCGCCGGTCCGACGCTGCAATTGAGCCCGATCACGTCGGCGCCCGCGGCCTCGAGGTCCGGACCGAACTGCTCCGGGGCGACGCCATCGAGGCTGTCGCCATCCTCTTCGGTCGTGACCTGCGCGACGACCGGAACCGCGCCGAGACCTCGCACGGCCTTGAGGGCGGCCTTCAGTTCGTTGATGTCCCGGAAGGTCTCGAGGATGAAGAGGTCCACGCCGCCTTCGAGCAGCGCCACTGCCTGTTCCCGAAACCAGGCTTCTGCCTCATCCAGGCCGATCTTGCCCCAGGGCTCGACGCGCAGACCGAGCGGGCCGATGGCTCCGGCCACGTACACGTCCTCGCGGGCGGCCTGCCTGGCAATGCGCGCCCCCTGCACGTTGATGGCGTGCAACGACTCCGCCAGCCCGAACGACGCGAGTTTCACACGGTTGGCGCCGAAGGTGTTGGTTTCGAGAACGTCCGCACCGGCCCGCACGTAGGCCTGGTGCACGTCACCGACCAGGTCTGGCTGCGTCAGGTTCAGCTCGTCGAAACACCGGTTGAGGAACACACCCTTGGCGTAGAGCATGGTCCCCATGGCACCGTCGCAGACGAGAACCCGCTCGTCGAGTGCGTCGAGAAACGGGAGCTTCACGCTGGTGGGGTCGCGAGATACTGCCTGGCCGCCGTCTCCTGGACCGGAGTGAGCGGAGTGAGCATGTCCGCCTTGTCCCACACGAAGTCGTTGGGGCTGTAGACGGCCAGTTCGTAGTCCTTCCCCATGAAGACGGCCGAGACGGGGCAGGCTTCTTCGCAGTAGCCGCAGAAGATGCAGCGCGTCTTGTGAATCTGGTAGACCTTCGCGTACCGCGGCCCGGCGAGCACGGTGCCGTCGTTCTCCGCGGGCTCGAGGTAAATCGCATCGGCCGGGCAGGCGACGGCGCAGAGGCCGCAGGCGACGCACTTCTCGAGGCCGTTCTCGTCGCGCATCAGGACCTGCTTGCCGCGCCACTTCGGGAACACCGGAACCTTCTGGTCCGGATAGTTGACGGTGACCGGCCGCCTGAACATGTGGCGAAAGGTGGTCGCAAAACCGACGATCAACGGGCGAATCATCCCCTCGAATCCTCCGCGTCGGGCCTAGAATATCATCACCGGGTGCGTTTCCTGTCCTCCGAGCAGGTCCTGCTCTCGACCCTGCTGTTCCAGTTGGCGGTCGTGGCCGTCCTCGGCACCATGCTGGTCCGGTACCGTCGATTCCGCCAGATCCTGCTCACCGAACGACGGGACTGGCCCGAACGCCTCGTCTTCGCCGGGGCGTTCGGCATCCCGCTGGCCATCGGCGTCACGGCGCGGGTGTTGCTCCGGTACGACGCCACGGACCTGACCCTGGCGGGCCCCTTCCTGGCGGGCCTCATCGCCGGCCCGTACGCCGGCGCGATCGTGGGCGCCCTCGTGGGCCTGCCGGCCGGCCTCGCCGGCGAAGTCCTGGCGGTGGCCTTCAATGTCGGGTGCGGGTTCGCGGGTGGCGGCCTCCGCGAAGTGTGCCCGAAGGAGGCCATCTGGCACTTCTCGCCCTTCGTGTTCACAGGCCTGCATCGGTACGCCTGGCGGTTCCTGCGGCGCTTCCAGGTGGACTGGCAAGTCATCCTGATTGCGGCGCCGGTCTTGCTGGAACTGCTGCGGCAGTTCATCGGCTTCCGGTTTCCGGCGGCCCTGTTCCACCTGGGCGACGGCGGGCCGGGGCACACGCTGCTGGTGGTGCTGGCGACGGTGCTCTCGGTGGCCATCCCCATCAAGATCTGGAACAGCGCCCGCATCGAGCACAAGCTGCAGGAACAGGAGCAACTGCTGATGGCGGCCCGCCTCGAGGCGCTCTCCAGCCAGATCAACCCGCACTTCCTGTTCAACACGCTGAACTCGATCGCCTCGCTCATCCGGTCCAGGCCGGACACGGCGCGCACCCTGATCCTGAAGCTGTCCGCCCTGCTCCGACGCCTCCTCCGGAGCCAGGATCACTTCGTCACCCTGCGGGAGGAGCTCTCGGCGATCGACGAGTACCTGGACATCGAATGCGTGCGGTTCGGGTCGCGCCTCGCGGTGCGCAAGGACATCGACCCGGCGAGCCTCGACGCCCTGGTGCCCAGCCTCATCCTGCAGCCGCTGGTCGAGAACGCCCTGAAACACGGCCTCTGGCCCAAGCTCGGCGACGGCACGATCACGATTCGCAGCTGCCGCGGGCGCGACCAGACGACCATCGAGGTGATCGACAATGGGCTCGGGATGGTGGCCTCGCCCGCCGACGCCGCCTCCGGAGACGATCACACTGGCATCGGCCTGTTCAACGTCAAGGAGCGCCTGCGCGTGATCTACGGGGCCAGGGTGCGCCTCGACTTCCAGAGTGCGCCCGGGGAAGGCACGCGGGTGCGTCTCGAGATTCCGGACGCCGCGGCGACCGAGCGGGCATCGGCCTGAGGCTGGGGCATAATATGAGCTTGCGCGCCCTGGTCGTGGACGATGAGCAGCCGGCCCGTGAGGAGTTGACCTACCTCCTCCGCCAGGGCGGCGACGTCACCGTCGTCGGCGAGGCGCGCAACGGAATCGAAGCGCTGGGCCTCCTCGAGGATCTCCACCCGGACGTGGTGTTCCTGGACGTGCAGATGCCGGGGTTGACCGGCTTCGAGGTGGCACGCCAGGCGCTCGCCAAGGGTCTGGAGACCGAGCTGGTGTTCGTGACGGCCTTCGACGAGTTCGCCATCGACGCGTTCAACGTGAACGCCGTGGACTACCTGCTGAAGCCGGTGGACCCTGCCCGGCTCGAGCAGGCCGTGCAGCGGGCCCGGCGCCGCATCGCGGGCGAGCGCGGCGGCGGTGCCCCCGGGGGTCTCAAGAACGAGGACGTCGAGCGCATCGTCAAACTCGTCACGGAACGTCGGCAGCGCCGTGACCGCCTGGCGGTCAGGGTCGGCGACCGCATCGTGCTGGTGCCAAGCGACGACGTGATTCACGCCTCGCTGGCAGATGATGGCATCATGGTGGTGGCCGGCGGCGTGTCCGGAATCGCGAGCTACCGGACGCTGGACGAACTGCAGGCGCACCTGGGTCCGGAGACCTTCTGGAGAGTCCACCGGGCCCATGTGGTCAATATCAATAAAATCAAGGAGATAGTGCCCTGGTTCAGCCGGAATTACATCCTGAGGATGAAGGACGCCAAGAGTACCGAGATCCCGGTCAGCCGGTCGCAGAGCCGCAAGCTCCGGGAATACCTGGGTCTCTGAGCTCTTCGACGGACGTGGCCTTCCCCAGCCAGGGCTTCGCCTCGGCCGAAGGCGTGCTGGCGTCAGGCCCGATGCCGCAGGCCGCGGTGCGCCGGTCCCCGCCCGTGCTCCAGCGGGCCCTGCGACGGGCTGGGGAAGAGGTCGTGGCGTGGGTGAAGACGCTCGCGTCGGCGGCCGTGTATGCGACGCTCATCGTGACGTTCGGCTTCCAGGTGGCGCGGGTCGAGGGCCAGAGCATGGCGCCGACGCTCCACGACCAGGACCGGCTCATCGTGAACAAGCTCCTCTACCGTCTCACGGAGCCCCGGCGCGGCGACATCGTGATGCTCTACTACCCCGTGAATCCCGACAAGTCGTTCGTGAAGCGCGTCATCGCGGAAGAAGGCGATCTCGTGCAGATCGTGAACGGCCGGGTGTTCGTCAACGAGCAGCAGCTCGCCGACGAGTACGTGCCGCAGGAGTACCGCGGGCACGACGACTGGGGGCCGCAGGTGATCCCCGACGGCTACTATTTCGTGATGGGCGACCACCGGAACAACAGCTCCGACAGCCGCAACTGGGGATTCGTCCCGAAGAAGTACATCATCGGCAAGGTCCACCTGCGCTGGTGGCCGCTGCCCGCCGCCACGATGTTCAACTAGCCCGCGGGGCGGGTCTTCCGCTTGGACAGCAGGCGTATCTCGCCAATCACCATCGAGGTGTCCACGGCCTTCACCATGTCGTAGAGGGTCAGCGCGGCGACGGCCACGGCCGTCAGCGCTTCCATCTCGACGCCCGTCTGCGCCGTGGTCCTCGCGGACGCCGTGATGACGAATCCGTCGCGACGGGGGTGGATCTGCACGTCCACGTGGCTCAGCGGCAGCGGGTGGCACAGCGGAATGAGCTCGGCGGTGCGCTTGGCCGCCATCACGGCGGCGAGCCGCGCGACCTCCACCACGGGTCCCTTGGGCCCGGCGCCGGCCTGGACGAGCCGGGCCGCCGCGCGGGTGAGCGTGATCCGCCCTCGAGCGACGGCTTCCCGCGCGAGTGGCGGCTTCTGGCTCACGTCCACCATGCGCGCGCGTCCATCGGCGCCGACGTGGCTCAGGCGGGCAGCGGGCGATCGTCGTGCCATGGGCGACTCAGCTCTGGGCGAGCAGGAACGAAAGCGTTTCGAGCGACACGCTCAGGTCGGCGTGCCGAAGCCTGACGTGGGCCGGCACC
Organism: uncultured Vicinamibacteraceae bacterium; assembly: GCA_964387935.1. Lineage (GTDB taxonomy): Bacteria > Acidobacteriota > Vicinamibacteria > Vicinamibacterales > JAFNAJ01 > CAYLZN01. The sequence continues at coordinate 15,895 of CAYLZN010000093.1, forward strand.
CGGACCGGCGCTGAGGAGAAGTTGAGGATGGCGCCGATGCCGCTGCTCACGATCTGGTCCACGACCTCCTGCGCTGGTCCAGGCGGCACCGCCGTGATGGCAATCGCAACGGCGTGCTGCCGGACGAGTTCGGCGAGCTGGCTCACGTGGAGGATGGGCACGCCGCCGCGCGAGGAGCGCCCGACCTTGTCAGCGGCCACGTCCAGCAGGGCGACGATGTGGAACCCGTCCTTGCGGAACCCCGGATAGTCCGCCAGCGCCAGCCCGAGGTTGCCTGCTCCGACGATCACCACCTTCAGCGACCGGTCGAGGCCGAGAATGGCCCGAAGGTGGTGGCGCAGGTCGGCGACGCGGTATCCGACGCCACGGATGCCGAACTCGCCGAAGTGCGCCAGGTCCTTGCGGATCTGCGCTGCGTTCAGGGTGAGGTGTTCGGCGAGCACCCGGGAGGAGACCCGCTCGATTCCCTGCCGCTCCAGGGCTTCCAGGCAGCGGAGGTAGAGCGACAGCCGCCCCGCGGTCAGTTCCGGAATCGTCCGTTCCTCAGCAGCCGGTGGTCCAGCCATGGCCAGGTCCGCGAGATTATACGGCGGTCGGGACGGTTGCGATCGGCGACCCGGGGGCACTAGCATGGGTCCGCCCCCGGATGCCCGCGAGCGGCATCCGTTCCCTACAAAAGGAGCGCCCATGTCATCGGCGATCGACGGTCTGGAACCTGCCCTCCTCTGGCGTCATTTCGCAGCCCTGTCGCGCATCCCGCGCTGTTCGAAATCCGAGACGGCCGCCGCCGCGTTCGTCATCGACCAGGCCAGGAAGTTCGGCCTGCCCTGCAAGCAGGACCAGGCTGGCAACGTCGTGGTTCGCAAGCCCGCGTCGAAGGGGCGCGATGGTGCTCCCAGCGTGTGCCTGCAGGGCCACCTCGACATGGTCTGCGAGAAGAACGCCAGCACGGTGCACGACTTCACAAAGGACCCCATCGAGCTCGTGCGCCGCGGCAACATGCTCATGGCGAATGGTACGACGCTCGGCGCTGACAACGGCGTCGCCGTGGCGACGAACCTGGCTATCATGGAGGACACGAGCCTCGCCCATGGACCGCTCGAGTTCCTCTTCACGATCGATGAAGAGACCGGGCTGACCGGGGCCCACAAGCTCGAGCCTGGGTTTCTCGAGAGCACGATCCTGATGAACCTCGACTCGGAGGAAGAGGGGGCGCTTTACGTTGGTTGTTCCGGGGGCAAGGACACGACCGGCACCTGGACGCTCGCCTTCGATCCGGCCCCCGCGTCCCTCGTCGCCCTCGACGTCGCCGTGTCCGGCCTTCGCGGCGGGCACTCCGGCCTTGAAATAGACAAGGGGCGCGGCAATGCGCTGAAGACGATCGCGCGCGTGCTGTCGGACCTGGACGCGCTCGGGGCCCGGCTGTCGCACCTCGAGGGCGGCAACAAGCGCAACGCCATCCCGCGCGAGGCGCATGCGCTGGTCTTCGTCCCGACGAAGAACCTCCCGGTGTGGCACGAGTCGGTGCTCGCGTACGA
>CAYLZN010000094.1:0-10378 GCA_964387935.1 uncultured Vicinamibacteraceae bacterium
TGAAGCTCGACGTGGCGGCACTGGAGAAAGCCTATGATGCTGCATAGCAGACGAGCGTCCGGCGACTGGCGACCGACAAGCACAATACCCGCAGGCTGCCTCACTCGAAGCGTTGTTTTGCACGCCAACGTATTGGCTTTATCGCCCAACGCTGGGCATGCAGCGGACGGCGCTGCGCGCCGCCGCTGATCGAACTGGTTGCAAACCTGACGATTGAGCGTGTCGAGCCGCCTCGACATCGCTCGTTCGTGCTGCAGCATCCGGTAGGAGTGGACCGTGTCGTCTGCGGACGTCAGCCAGTTGTAGGCCGCGGCCGTCACGGTGAGCAGGGCCGCGCCCCCGTAGTAGAGCAGCGCCGGATTCGTGCCCTCCGGATCGACGAGCGTTGTTGGCCTCCCCTGTGCGTACTCATAGAGGTTCAGGCCACCCGCGAAGCCGATCGGATCGCGTTGCACGAACCGGCCGGTCACGGCGTCGTAGTGGCGACGCCCCATGAGATACAGGCCGACACCGTCATCCTCCACGCCGTGCTCGCCAGCGAACGTGAAGCGGTTGGCGAGCCAGCCGGTTCGTGCGACGACGCGCCCGGTGACGTCGTAGCCGTAGGTCGCGACCGTCGCCCCTGAGCCATCCGTCAGCGCGAGCGTCGAGCCGAGGTGATCGAACAGGTAGAAGTACGTCTGACCTGCGCGCCGCATCGCCAGCAGGCGCCGGTCCAGGTAGATGTAGTCGGCCGCCACGGCGCCGCTGGCGTCGGTCCAGGAGGACGAACGTGTCGAACAGGCCGAGCGTGGCGCCCTCGGAGAGGAACCAGCGTTGGGCCGGTTCGGTCACAGCCGCCGCGTCGTGGCCCGAATCGAACAGCCGACCGTTCGCGTTCACGTACATCGCGCGCTCGACCAGGATGGGCACCCCGTTGGTCACCTGGAAGACCGCCGACACATCCGTGCTGTCGAGCCCGGGCCGGTCGTCGACGTGGATGTTATAGCGGGCGTTGGCGGGCACCACGTGGCGCTCGGCGATCGGCGGCTGTCCGTCCGGACGCAGGTACGTGACCGTCACCTCCGCGGCCTCGGTGAGGGACTGGTTCTGGAGCAGGTAGTACAGATCGAAGCTCGCTTTCGTCGAACCCTCGGCGAGATACCAGCGCAAGGCGGGTGCCGGGAGGCTGGTTTCGGAGTGACTGCCGTACCCCTCGGCGTCCCAGGTCATGGTCCGGTCGACGACCAGCGCAACGTCGGACTCGACCACCGTGGAGAACTCGGCAGCAGTCATGCCGGACACCTCTTCGACGCGCACGGTCGCGCGCCCGGTGGGCGGCACGCTGATGACGTGCGTGAGGGGCGGGCCCACGGCGCGGAGGAACCGCAGGAGCGCAGTGGCAGGGACACCCGACGGGTTGGCGAGGGCGATGACCACGTTGAAGAGCGGGGCGGTGGCTCCTTCGGCGAGGTACCGGGTGTAGCTGCCGCGGGGATGCGTGCCGTCGACCGACTCCTGGAGGTTGGTTCGCCCATCGCCATCGAGGTCCACTGCGTCACTCTGCCCGGAGGGCGCGGCGGCATGCTGATGGTGAGCGTCGTGGCGTCGAGGATGCACACCTGGGTGGGCGGCACTGGCACATCGTCGATCCGGACCAGGACGCCTGCATCGAAGCCGCTGCCGCGCGCGACGACAGAGGCGCCCGTTGCCGAGGGACTCCAGGCGGGCGACAGCGCCAGCGGGGGTGTCGCGCTGGCACCTGCCGCTGTCAGGTTTCCGGCCGCGTCGGCGTTCGCGTGTGTCAGACCCGTACGGCTGCTTCTTCTACTGTCATGATGCAGAAGGTGCCAGCGTCGCTGGACGAGGTGCACTGGCTCATCGAGCACCGGGGCCTCCGCTTCGCCCTGTGCGGATCCAGTGCGCGGCGCGTGCGGCGCGGACACGCGAACCGGCTCGGCGTAACGGACGCCAGGGCGTCGGCCGGCAGCCCCGTGGGGGCCGCCGGCCGAACCTTCACCTACTGAAGCGCCATCGCGACGCGAAACCGTTCTTCCGGCGAGATCTGGTGGTCGGCATCCTCGGCATCCTTGCCGAGGTCGATCTCCACCCAGTTCACCTCGCCGCTGAACGTCGTCTCGCCTTTCGGATAGTCGTAGGTCACGGGCGACCCGGCTTCGAAGCCGACGTCGAGCGTCTCGTCGGCGGAGAAGACCATGGGTTCGGTTCTCTCGACCCGCCCTTGGCCGGCGGGCGCGCCGTCGATGAACAGCGAGACCGTGCCGCCCTTCGCCAGGCCCCCGCCGTCGTACTTGAACTCCATGCGCACCTGGTGCGTCCCCGGCGGGATCTTGGCGGTCCCCTCGATCGTGTACCTGTCGATGCCGTAGAAGTTGTAGCAGTACTTCGGCATGCCGTCCTTCGCGTAGAGGCTCCAGCCGCCGATGATCCCGCCCAGGGCGACGATGACGCCTTCGGCGCCCGAGTCTGGCACCACCACCTCCGCCGTCACGGCGTGCGACTTGTTCTTGGTGTTGACGACCGAGCTCTCGGTGAGCCGGCCCATGCCGCCGAAGAGGATCTGCCGCGTGCCCTTGATCAGTTGCGGCCGCCCGGCGATATCGGGGTTGGCGCGTTCGGCGAAGCGGTCGTCCAGCGGCAACACGTTGTATTTGGTCGCCTCAATCAGCCAGAGTCGCTGCAGCTCGTGGAGCTTCTGCGGGTTCGCCTTCGCCAGATCCTTGGACTGACTCCAGTCCGTGTTCGTGTCGTACAGCTCCCACACGTCGTCGTCGAAGGCCGCCAGTTGGACGTTGCCTGTCAGCCATGGCGTGCGATGCCGGGTGACCGCCGTCCAGCCCTTGTGGTAGATGCCGCGGTTGCCCGCCATCTCGAAGTACTGCGTCTCGTGCCGCTCGGCGGCCGTCGCGTCGTTGAACGAGTACGCCATGCTGACGCCCTCGATCGGGCGCTGTTGCACGCCGTTGACGAAGACCGGCTCGGGCAGGCCGGCCACCTCCAGGATCGTCGGTGCGATGTCGATCACATGATGGAACTGGTTGCGGACTTCGCCTTTCGCGGCGATGCCCTTGGGCCAGTGCACGATGGTGCCGTTGCGCGTGCCGCCGAAATGCGACGCGACCTGCTTGGTCCACTGATACGGCGCGTTGCAGGCATGCGCCCAGCCCACCGCGTAGTGGTTGTAGGCTTCCACCCCGCCCAGCTTGTCCAGTCGTTCCGTCAGGAACTCGGGGGTTTCGAGGTGCGGAAACCCCGTCAGCGGAGCCATCTCGTTGAAGCAACCCTGGAGCGAACCCTCGGCCGAGGCGCCGTTGTCGCCGAGGATCACGTAGATCAGCGTGTCCTGCAGGATGCCCAGCTCCTCGAGCGAGTCCACGAGCCGCCCGATGTGATGATCCGTGTGTTCCAGGAAGCCGGCGTACACCTCCATCTGGCGTGTGAGAACCGGCTTCATCACCGGCGAGATGGTGTCCCAGGCGGGAATCTCGGGGTGGCGCGCGGTGAGCTGACACTCCAGCGGGATGACACCGAGCGTCCTCTGCCGCGCGAACGTCCCCTCGCGCAGCTTGTCCCAGCCCTGGTCGAACTGGCCCTTGTACCGGTCCGCCCACTCCTGCGGCACGTGATGCGGGGCATGGGTGGCGCCCGGGGCGAAGTAGGTGAAGAACGGCTTGTCGGGCATCAGCGCCTTCTGCTGCCGAATCCACTTGATTGCCTTGGTGGTCATGTCGTCGGTGAAGTGATAGCCCTCCTCAGGAGTCTGCTCGGGCTCGATCGGCGTCGTGCCTTCGTAGATCGCCGGATACCACTGGTTGGTCTCGCCGCCCAGGAAGCCGTAGAAGTACTCGAAGCCGCCGCCGCCGGTCGGCCATGCGTCGAACGGGCCCATGGGGCTCGTCTGCCACACCGGCACCTCGTGGCACTTGCCGAACTGCGAGGTCGAGTAGCCGTTGAGCAGCAGCGTCCGGGCGATCGGGGCACACGTGTTCGGCAGGATCGAGTTGTAGCCGGGGGCCGACGTGGCGATCTCGGTGATGCCGCCCATGCCGACCGAGTGATGATTGCGGCCCGTCAGCAGCGCCTGGCGCGTCGGCGAACACAGCGCGGTCGTGTGGAACCGCGTGTACTTGAGTCCGTTGGCCGCGAGTCTTTCGAAGTTCGGCGTCCGGCACGGGCCGCCAAAGGCACTTGTCGCGCCGAACCCTACGTCGTCGAGCAGGATCACGAGCACGTTGGGTGCGCCCTTGGGCGGCCGCAGTTCCCTGATCGGCGGGAACGCGGTGTCTGGATCCTTGGCGTCGTAGGTGGTCAGGCCTACGTGGGGCCGATCCGGAATGGGGAGAACCGTTCGCTGAAGCTCGTCGCGGTCACGCATGAGGATGTCCCTCCAGACTGATGCTGGCTCCGTTGAAGTCGACGTTCATTCTTGGGGGAGGGACGTCTGCCGTCAATTAGACTTTGGTTCGACCTGATTCGGGCCAACCGTCATGCCGCCTTTCGTCCTACTCGACCGCGATCCCGCGCCTGGCCGGCCCGCGTACAGGTCGGGGCGCCGATGCTCGAGGAACAGAGTGCGGGCGTGTGGCGCACTGCCCGGTGCGGCGATGATGCCGTGCCGCGCCACTCAGTAGCTGTGCTCCCCGAGCTCGACCTTGCCCCGGTAGGTCCAGTAGATCACGGTCGTATAGCCGATGACGAACGGAAGGCCGATCACCACGATGATCAGGCCGATGCCCAGCGTTTTCTGGCTCGACGCCGCGTTGTACATCGTCAGGCTGAGCGCCGGGTCGTTGCTCGCCGTGAGGATGTTCGGATAGACGGCGAGCGCGAAGAGGCAGACGAGGGCGGCGATGGTCGTGGCCGAGGAGAGGAACGCCTGGCCGTATCGCCGCGCGAAGAGCGCGCGCGGGATGTTCGCGACGGCGAGGATGTTCGCCAGCACGATAGCGGCGGCCCACGGGAAGTGGGTGAAGTTCGCCACGGCGTGCGGGACCGCCACGAGCGTGCAGATCGTGGTCAGCAGGTACAGCACCAGGAAGGTACCCCACGTGTGCCACATCCACGGGCCCAGCCGATCCTGGACCGCGCCTTCCGTCTTCAGGAAGAGGAAGATCGCGCCGTGCATCGCGAAGAGCGCGACCGCGAGCAGGCCGACCAGCAGTTGGTAGGGGCCGAGCAGGTCGACGAACGTTCCGGCGTAGAGACCGCGCGCGTCGAGCGGGACGCCGCGCAGGCCGTTGCCCACCGCGACACCGAAGAGGACCGTGGCGAGCAGGCTCGAGCCGAAGAACCCGTAGTCCCAGGCCGAGCGCCAGCGCGGCGACTGCATCTTGCTGCGGAACTCGAGGCTGACGGCGCGGAGGATCAGCGCGCACAACAGGAGCATGAACGCCAGGTAGAAGCCGGAGAAGATCGACGCGTAGGCTTCTGGGAACATGGCGAAGAGGGCGCCGCCGAAGGTGACGAGCCACACCTCGTTGCCGTCCCAGAGCGGGCCGATGGCGTTCACGAACAGGCGACGCTCGCGGTCGCCCCGGGCGAGGGGATGGAGAATGCCGACGCCGAGATCGAAGCCATCGAGAATGGCGTAGCCCGTCAGCAGCGCGACCATCAGGATGAACCACACGAGATTCAGGTCCATGGCGGCTCAGCCCTCCACCCCGGTCATCGAGCCCTTGCGCCCCGGGAGCATCGCAGCCGCCTCGAGCAGTCCGCGGTCGGCCGCCGGGGCGGCATCGTGCGGCTCATCGGGGCCGGCGCGGATCTTGTGGTCGAGCACGTAGATCCAGAGCGCGAAGAGCAACAGGTAGACGACCCCGAACATGCCGAGCGAGGCCAGCACCTGTCCCGACGTGACGACCTCGCTCACACTGTCGGCCGTGCGGAGGCCGGCGACGACCTCGCGTGTCGTGCCGTCCGGCATGTTCACGGTCGTCGTCGCGTACCGGTAGAGACCGTCTTCCCCGACGACCGGCTCGCCGGCAGCATCACGCACGAGTGGCGGGTGGACCACCCACGGCTGGCGTCCGACCTCCGCGGCCACCCAGCCGGCCTGGTTCGCGATGGCGGCGCCTGCCACGGCGAACACGAAGATCCAGAGGAGCCAGCGCGCCTCGAACAGCGTTCCGCGCCAGCGCTTCCAGGAGGCGAGCAGCGTCACCGCGACGAAGAACGTCCCCAGTCCGACCATCACCCGGTAGCTCACGAACGGCACGAGCACGGGCGGCCGGTCTTCGGGCCGGAAACGGTCGAGTCCGGCGACGGGCTGGTCGCCCCGTGCGTGCAGCAGGATGCTCAGACCGCCCGGGATCGACACGGCGAATCGCAGGCGCTGGGCGTCATCGTCCGGAATCCCGACGAGCGCCAGATCCGCGGGTCCGGTTCGATAGTGGGCCTCGAGGGCGGCGAGCTTCGCCGGTTGCCGGCGGGCGACGTTCTTCGCCTGGAGGTCGCCGCTCACGAGCGCGGCGACACTGGCGACGGTGGCGAACGCCAGCGCACCCGTGAACGACCGGCGGGCGAACTCCTGGTGCCGCCGCTTCAGCAGGTACCAGGCGCTGATGCTCATGATGAAGAACGATCCCATGATGAAGGCGCCGATCAGCACGTGGACCAGCCGGTGGATCGTCGAGGGATTGAAGACGAGCGCCCAGAAGTCGGTGATCTCCGCGCGCAGGACGGGCTCGCCGTCGATCACCCAGGGTCGCCCGTCGCGCACCATCTGCACGATGTGGTGGCCCGCCGGCGTCTGCTGCCAGCTGTTGGCCACGATGATCCAGATCGACGAGAAGATCGATCCGAGCGACACCATCAGCGTGGAGAAGAAGTGCATGCGTGGACCGACGCGATCCCAGCCGAACACGAGCACGGCGAGGAAGCCGGATTCGAGGAAGAACGCGAAGATGCCCTCGGCGGCCAGCGCCGACCCGAAGACGTCGCCGACGAACCGCGAGTAGGCGGCCCAGTTGGTGCCGAACTGGAACTCCATGACGATGCCGCTGGCGACGCCGATCGCGAAGTTCAGGGCGAAGATCCGGGTCCAGAAGCGCGCGGCGGCCTCGTAGAGCGCGTCCCCGGTGCGCAGGAACATGCCTTCGAGGTACACGAGCACCACACTCATCCCGATCGTGAGCGGCGGGAAGATGTAGTGGAACATGATCGTGAACGCGAACTGCAGGCGGGACAGGAAGACGACATCCATGACGGGCACCCGTGGCGCGGTGGTGGCTCCGGCCTGGCGCGAACCTGCCCCCGCCGGCTCCCACCGCCACAGGACGATCATAGGCGTGCCCTCGCCCGCAGCCAAGGAGCCGAGTCCGACGGTGCAGCCCTCGTCCTACTCGACCGCGGTCGCGCGCCTGGCCAGCCAGCTCGCGTACAGATCGGGGCGCCGATGCTCGAGGAACAGGGTGCGGGCGTGTGACGCCCGCACCTCGGCGAGGTCGAGGTCGGCGTAAAGCACATGCGCTTCGCCTCGCGGCGCGCGGGCCATCACGCGCCCGTCGGGTCCGCAGACGAAAGACTCCCCCGCGAACTCGAGGCGCGCCTCGCGCCCGACCCGGTTGCACAACGCCGTGAAGTAGCCGTTCTGGAAGGCCGCGACTCGCAGCTCGGCCTCGTAGAGGCCCTCCGGCCACTCGTCCATCGCGCCAGCCTGGGGGACGACGACGAGCTCGGCGCCGTCGAGGGCCAGCGTCCGCATGTACTCGGGGAAGTGACGGTCGTAGCAGATGGCGACGCCCACGCGACCGGCGGCCGTGGCGTAGACCGGCGCGCCGCGGTCACCGGGACGGTAGTAGCCCTGCTCGTGGAAGCAGGCGTACTCCGTGATGTGCACCATGCGGGTCACGCCCAGCAGCGTGCCGTCCGCATCGATGACGGGCGACGAGTCGAACGTCTCGTGCCCGGCGCGTTCGAACAGGTTGAGCACGAGCACGAGGCCGAGCTCGCGCGCCCGACGGGCGAAGGCGTCGGTCGTCGGCCCCGGAATGGGTTCCGCGAGGCTCGCGACGTCCGGGCCGGCCGGCCTCTGCGGGTAGAACGGCTCGAACGCCAGCTCGGCGAAGCAGGCGAGCCTGGCGCCGGTGCGGGCCGCCTGCTCGAGGGACGCGAGCGCCCGGGCGACGTTGGCCGTCTTGTCGGGCGACGCCGGCTGCTGGATCAGAGCAATGCGCATGGCGGTCCCCTATAGGAAGCGAAAGAACAGGATGACGACCAGGGTCGGCAGTAGCGCGCCGAGGACGAGGCCAATCGGCAGCACGGACTGCCCGAAGAACCGGCCGAGCAGCGCCTGACCCGCGGGGTTGGGCGCGTTGGCGATGACGGTGAGGCCGCCACCGGTCACGGCGCCCTGGACGACGGCCAGCTTCATCGCGTCGGTGAGATTGGGGGCGAGCGTCGACAGGTAGGTGATGAGGGCGTTGTCGTTGAACGCCGTGAGGATCGTCGCCCCGAAGTACAGAGGCAGCTCCGAGAGGCTCGCGAGCACGGGCGCGATCCACCAGGCCTGCAGACCGCCGTGCACCACGAGGCCGCCGAGGAAGAACCCGACGAGCAGTGGCGGCCGGAGATCCATGCGGCCCTGGTAGGGGGCGGTCGCTTTCGCGAATCCCAGGAAGAACAGGAAGCCGGCCACGAACATGGCAGGGTAGTGCGCGGTCAGTACCGTCCACCCCATGAACGCCACGTGCGTCGCGGTCACCCACGCCGGGACGGGCAGCAGCGGCTCGCCCGCGCTCTCGATGTCGGGCGACTCGACGTCCGGCACCGCCGGCCGCCTGGCCAGCGCGCGCAGCTCCTTGCCAAAGATCAGCAGGTAGACCAGGTTCGCCGCGAGGATGGAGACGACCGCCCGCCACCCGAAGTGGGAGAGCATGAACGGCGTGTCCCAGTTCCACACCCGCGCGACCATCAGGACCGGGGGCGCCGCGAAGTTGGTCAGTACCCCGCCGACCGACACATTGACGAACAACAGGCCCAGCGTGGCGTACTTGAGGCGCGTGCTCGGGTTGAGATCGTAGAACTGGCGGGCGAGCAGGAGCGAGCTGATGGTCATCGCCCCAGGCTCGGTGATGAACGAGCCGAGCAGCGGTCCGATCGTCAGGATCGTGAACCACCAGGCCAGTGGCGTCGCCCCGCCGAGCTGGGCCACCTTCCGCAACGAGCTCTCGGCGAAGCGGACGACGGGCCGCGTCGACGCCAGCGCCATGATGACCACGACGAACAGCGGCTCGGTGAAGTTGACGGTTTCGCCGACATAGTGGACCAGCGTGTGCCAGCCGTATCTGAGCGTCACGACGACGGCGAGCACGATGGCCCACAGGCCGAAGACGACCTCGACTTCGCCGAAGAAGTGCAGCATCTCCGCCGCGAAGCTGGGATGGCCGACGCGTCCCGCGGCGCGTGCCCGCGCGTCGTGGCGGGCCTGCACGCGGTGCGCCAGGCGCGTGAAGCGCGCGGCCGCGAAGGTGTGCAGGATGGCGAGAAAGAAGATGGTGGTTGCGACCGCGTTGAAGGGCACCTGCTCGACGCGCTGGCCGAGCGTCGCAAAAATGCCGTCCGCCGAGGGCGGGGGATAGGCAGACAGGGGCGGCGGATAGACCGGGGCTGGACCAGCGGGCGTCGTCATGGTCAGAGTATCCGGAAGGCGAGAATCGCAAACAGCGTCGGCACCAGCGCTCCGAGCGCCAGACCCAGCGGGGCCACCGTCCCCCCGAAGTACCGGCCCAGGATGGCCTGGCCCGCGACGAGTCCATCTGCCGAGGGCGGAGGACAGGCCGACAGCGGCGGTGGAAACGCGGCGGCGGCCGGGCTCGGAGCCATCCGGGCAACCTTACTGGACGTCGGGGAGCAGTGACAAGGTGACGAGGCCGCAGGATGCCGGTCGTGTCACGCGTCCGCGGGCACCGACGCCATGAAGACGGACCCCGGCTCGCGCACGGCCAGCACGATCCGGAGGCCCGGCGGGACGAACACGGCCGAGCCGCGCGACAGGGCCAGCGCTCCGCCGGGCCACTCCAGGTCCATGGCCCCCCCGAGGACGATCAGGATCTGCGGACCCACGGGTGCCGGCAGGTCGAGGCGCCTGCCCGCAACCAGTTCGGCGCGTGCCAGCGCGAACTCCGGGACCGGCGCCTGGTATCGCCGCACGCCTGGTCCGGCCTCGTCGCTGGAGAGCCGGGCCGGATCGACTGGCTCGAACGTCACCACGCGGAGCAGTTCGGGCACGTCCACGTGCTTCGGCGTCAGGCCGCCCCGGATCACGTTGTCCGAGTTGGCCATCACCTCGACGGCCGTGCCTTCCAGGTACGCGTGCAGCAGTCCGGCGCCAAGGAAAGTGCCCTCGCCCGGCGCGAGTGACACGAGGTTCATCAGGTAG
>CAYLZN010000094.1:10388-17290 GCA_964387935.1 uncultured Vicinamibacteraceae bacterium
GTAGATCGACAGGATGCCGCGATCGAGGTGACCGCCGGGGAGGGGGAACTGCTCGGCCGCGCGGGCCGCCCAGAAGTCTGGCGACTCGCGCGGAAGCCGACCGGCACGGTAGAGCGGCGCGAGCCGCCTGACCAGTGGCCCCAGCAGCGTGTCGATCCCGTCCTGGGGCAGCGTCATGATGTGCGCGTACAGCGAGCGCAGGGCCGCGGCTGGATCTCCTGCCGGGGTGAGCCGCGCCTGCAGGGCCGCCAGTTCCGGTCGCTCGGCCAGCGTTGCCGCGAGGCGCTCGGGCGCGCAGAACCCGTAGAGCAGCCAGAACGGCGTGAGCGCCACCTGCGCCTCCGGCTTGTGGTTGTCGTCCTTGTAAGTGCGAGTCGGGCTGTCGAGGGGCACGCCCGCGCTCTGCTCGCGGGCGAATCCCGCTTCGGCGCGGGCCTTCGAGGGGTGTGCCTGGATCGACAGCATCTGCGCGACGTCCAGGACTTTCAGCAGGAATGGAAGGCGCCCGAATCGGCGTGCGACCGCCGATCCGAGGAGCACGTCTGGTGCGCGCGCGATGAGGACGTCCAGCGGGCACTCGCCGACCTCGCTCGTGGCGACGGAGGGGGCGAGCGGGTGCGCGCCGATCCACCACTCCGCCGCCGGCTCGTCGGGCGGGAGCGGGAGACCGGTCAGCTCACGGAGCACGTGTCTCCCGCCCCACGCGTAGGGCTGGACGCGGGTCTTCAGCAGGAGAGGCCGGGGCTCGGCGGCCACCAGCTTCGCGATCAGCCCGGCAACGGATTCGGGGGTCTCTCGGCTCACGGCGGGACGGTAGCACAGGAGCGGGCTCAGGGCTCAAGGCTCAAGGCGCAAGGCGCAAGGCTCAGGGCGTACGGCGTACGGCGTAGGGCGGCGTACGGACAAGACAGGGCGTACGGCCCCAGGGGCTCAGGGGGCGCTTTTGACCTATGATCACGACGCCTGGAGGCTCCATGGACCTTGTGGCTCGCGTCCGCGCCTTCGTCCGCGAAGAGCTGTTCCCGCTGGAATCCACGTTCCTCAACGAACCCCTCGCGCGGCTGCTGCCGGTCCTCGAGGAGAAGCGCACCGCCGTGCGCGCGCAGGGCATGTGGGCCCCGCCGCTCCCGCGCGACTGGGGAGGGCTCGGTCTCTCGCTCGTCGAGTTCGCGCGGGTCAGCGAGGAACTTGGACACTCCCCGATGGGCCACTACGTGTTCAACTGTGCGGCCCCGGACATCGGCAACATGGAACTGCTCCTCCACCACGGCAGCACCGATCAGCGCGATCGGTGGTTGAGGCCGCTCGTGGACGGCCGCATCCGCAGTTGCTTCGCGATGACCGAGCCCGAGCACGCGGGGTCGAATCCCGTGGTGATGTCCACCGTCGCCGTGCGGGACGGTGAGGAGTACGTGATCTCCGGGCACAAGTGGTTCGCCTCGTCTGCCGACGGCGCGCAGTTCGCCATCGTCATGGCGGTCACCGAACCCGAGGCGCTGCCCCATGCGCGAGCCAGCCAGATCATCGTGCCGACCGACACGCCCGGGTACCGACTGGTGCGCAACATCCCGGTGATGGGGCACACGGGCGAGGGGTACTTCAGCCACGGCGAGGTGGTGTTCGATCGGTGTCGTGTGCCGGTCGGGTACCGCATCGGTGCAGAGGGCGCGGGCTTTGCGCTCGCGCAGGAGCGGCTCGGCCCTGGACGCATCCACCACACGATGCGGTGGATCGGCATGGCCGAGCGCGCGTTCGACCTGATGTGCGCGCGCGCGGCGCGGCGCGAACTCGCTCCTGGTCGGCCACTGGCCACGCGGCAGGGCGTGCAGTTCATGATCGCCGACAGCCGTGCGGAGATTCACGCCTCGCGCCTGATGGTCCTCGACGCGGCCGCGAAGATCGAGCGCGAGGGGGCGAAGGCGGCCCGCCACGAGATCTCGATGATCAAGGTCTTCGTGGCCAACACGCTGCAACGGGTGGTCGACCGCGCCATCCAGATTCACGGCGGTCTCGGCGTGACCGACGACACGATCTTGTCCTTCATGTATCGCATCGAACGCGCGGCGCGCATCTACGACGGCCCGGACGAGGTGCACAAGACCGTGCTCGCCCGCCAGGCCCTCAAGCCATACGGCGTGACACTGGAACGCTCCATCTAGCCCTGAGCCCTGAGCCATGAGCCTTGAGCCCGTTCCCGTCCTCGCCCTCCAGGCCTGGCTGCGTGCCGCGCTGCCCGGCCGGTTCGACGCGCCCCTCGAGGTGACGCAGTTCCCGGGCGGCTACTCGAACCTGACCTATCTCCTGCGATCCGCAGGCCAGGAATACGTGCTGAGGCGTCCTCCCGTTGGCGCCGCGATCCGCGGCGGGCACGACATGGGCCGCGAGTTCAGGATGCTGTCCCGGCTCCAGCCGGTGTTTCCCCTGGTGCCGACGCCGCTCGCCGCCTGCGACGACCCGGCGATCATCGGCGCGCCGTTCTACGTCATGGCGCGCGTGGCCGGCGTCATCCCGCGGTCCGCCGCAGTGCTCGACGCCCTCGCGCTCGACGAGCCGGCGGTGACCGCCCTGGCCCATGCGCTCGTCTCGACCCTCGCACGGCTCCACGTGGTGGACTGGCAGGGCGCCGGGCTCGCGGACCTGGGCAAGCCACAGGGCTACGTCGCACGACAGGTCCAGGGGTGGACCGATCGCTATGGCCGCGCGCGCACCGACGACGTGCCGGCGATCGAGCGGGCCGCGGCCTGGTTGCTCGGGCAGCAGCCTCCGGAGAGCGGGGCGGCGCTCATCCATAACGACTTCAAGTTCGACAACGTCGTCCTCGACCGGACGGCGCCGACGCGCATCGTGGCGGTGCTCGACTGGGAGATGGCCACGCTCGGGGACCCGCTGCTCGATCTCGGCACGAGCCTGGGCTACTGGGTCGATGCCGACGATCCGCCCCGCTGGCAGCAACTGGTGCCGGGCAGCGTCACCACCAGGCCCGGGATGCTCTCCCGCGAGCAGGTCCTGTCCGCGTACGAAGCGGCCAGCGGGCGCCCCGTGGATCGCCCGCTGTTCTACTATGTGTTCGGCCTCTTCAAGGTGGCGGTCATCGCGCAGCAGATCTTCGCCCGCTACCGCCAGGGCCTCACGCAGGACGCCCGGTTCGCCGGACTCGGCGACGTGGTGGCGACCTGCGGAGACATGGCCGACCGCGCCATCGAGCGGCAACGGATCGGTGGGCTGGGATAGGACATCATGCAGACCTCTGTCGTCGATCGTTTCCTCCGCTACGTGACCTACGACACCCAGTCGCGCGAGGGGTCGGACACGTACCCGAGCACGGCGAGCCAGCTCGTGCTGTTGCGCGACCTGGTCGAGGAACTGAAGGCGCTCGGTGTCGCCGACGCGACGATGGACGAGCACGGCTACGTCATGGCGACGATCCCGGCCACGTCCTCCAAGGCGGGTGTGCCAGTCATCGGCGTGATCGCTCACGTCGATACGTCGCCGGAGATGAGCGGCGCCGGGGTGAAGCCCATCGTGCACCGCGCGTACCAGGGGCAGGACCTCGCGCTGCCCGATGACCCGACCGCGGTGTTGCGCGTGTCGGACTCCCCGTACCTCGGCGAGTGCCTCGGACACGACATCATCACCGCCTCGGGGACGACGCTCCTGGGGGCGGACAACAAGGCGGGCGTGGCCGAGATCATGGCGGCGGCGGAGTACCTGCTCCAGCATCCGCAGATCCCCCACGGAGCTATCCGGATCGCGTTCACCCCCGACGAAGAAGTCGGCCAGGGCACGAAGTACTTCGACGTGCAACGCTTCGGCGCCGCGTACGCCTACACGATGGACGGCGGCATGCGCGGGGAACTCGAGTTCGAGAGCTTCTCCGCCGACACGTTCGTGGCGACCTTCAAGGGCTTCAACACCCATCCCGGCTATGCACAGGGGCGCATGATCAACTCGATCAAGCTGGCCGCGCGATTCATCGGGGCGCTGCCGTCCGACCGGTTGTCGCCCGAGACCACCGCCGGCTACGACGGATACGTCCACCCCTATGTGTTCCAGGCCTCGGTGGACAGGACGACGGTGCGGGTGCTGCTGCGCGACTTCGTGACCGCGGGGCTGGCCGAGAAGGCCCGCTGGCTCGAGTCGCTCGCGCGAGACTCGGTCGCGGGCATCGCAGGCGCCTCGGTCGAGTGCAAGGTCGAGGAGTCCTACCGCAACATGCGCGAGGTGATCGATCAGCACCCCAACGTCATGGAGCGCGCGAAGGAGGCGATCGCGCGCGCGGGCCTCGAGGTGCGGATGAAGCCCATCCGCGGAGGGACCGACGGGTCGCGGCTGTCGTTCATGGGCCTGCCCACGCCGAACCTCTTTGCCGGCGAGCAGAACTTCCACTCGCGGCTCGAGTGGGTGTCGGTGCAGGACATGGAGAAGGCCGTCGAAGTGATCGTGCACCTCGCCCAGGTGTGGGAGGAGCGAGGCTGAGGTCGTCGCGATGCCCGTGGACCCCGAAGCGCTCGACCGCGTTGTCGCCAGGCTTCGTTCGGCGGCGTCGCTGACGCTCCTCACCGGCGCCGGTGTATCGGCCGCGTCGGGGGTGCCGACGTTCCGCGGCCCCGGAGGCCTGTGGCGGTCGTTCAAGCCCGAGGAACTCGCGACGCCGCAGGCGTTCAGGCGTGATCCGGCGCTCGTGTGGGAGTGGTACGACTGGCGACGGCAGAAGGTCGCGGCGTGCCACCCGAATCGCGCGCACGAGGTCCTTGCAGGGTGGGCGAGGTCGCGCCCGGGCGTCGCGGTGATCACGCAGAACGTGGACGGCCTCCACGAGCGCGCGGGCCAGACGGACGTGATCCGACTGCACGGATCGCTCTGGGAACTGTCCTGCTGGTCGCCATGCGGGGAGGCACCCCCGGTCTGGCGCGACGAGACCGTGCCGTTGCCCGAGATCCCGCCGCACTGCCCGTGGTGTCATGGCCTCGCGCGGCCCGCCGTGGTGTGGTTCGGTGAGACGCTGGACCCCCGCCAGGTCCGGCGTGCGGAGGCGGCCACGCGCTGTGACGTGTTCATGGTCGTCGGGACGTCGTCGCTGGTGTATCCCGCCGCGGGTTTTCTCGACGTGGCGCGGGGGACCGGCGCATTCACCGTCGAGATCAACCCGGACGACACGCCGGCGACTGCGCGCGTGGACGCCACGCTGCGTGGACCGGCCGAGGTCGTCCTCGACACGCTGGCCCTTGCGCTTCAGGAGCACCCGTGATGACGTGTCCCCGCACGGTCGCCTTCGCTTCGATGTGTCTGCTGTTGACTGCCTGGGACGCACCCGGGCAGGCGCCCGACCGCCTCAACCCGCTCATCGCACTGCTCGACAGCGGCAAGCCGGCGATCGGCGTGTGGACCGGGGCGATCGGCGCGTCCCGCGTCACCAAGGTGCTTGCCACCAGCGACGTGGACTTCATCGTCGCGGACCTCGAGCACGAGGTGTACGACTTCCCCGTGCTGCAGCGCTTTCTGTTACAGATCCAGGATTTCAGCCACCGCTATCGGGTCCGGCCGCGCACGCCACCGGCCGTGCTCGTGAAGCTCGCCACCCGAGCGACCTGGGAGCCTCGCTACGACATCTCCGGGGTGCTGAAGATCGGGCCGGCCGCGGGCGTGTGGATCCCCTTCGTCGAGAACCGCGCGGATCTCGAACGCGCGATCTCGGCGGTGCGCGGGGCCGAGACGTCAGCGATGGCGGGTCTGAACATCCCCAGGGACCGTCGCGACGTGTGGCCGCTCAACCCGAAGGGCGAGCTGGTCGTCGTTGCCATGATCGAATCGGAGGAAGGGGTGCAGCGCGCGGAGGAGATCATCTCGACGCCGGGCGTGACCGCCATTCAGCCCGTGCACCTGTCGGCGGCTGGCACCGCGAAGGTCGAACGACTGTGCCGCGAGCGCGGCGTGCTGCTGGCGACCGATGCCGGGCCCGCTGACGTGAAGACGAGGCTGGCCGAAGGCTACCGGCTGATCAGCGTGGGCTGGGACTTCCAGGCGTTGCAGAAGAGTCTGGACGAGACGGTCGGCGCCATGCGCCCGGCGATGAAGTAGGCGCGCCCGGACGCCGGATCGCGATCAGTTCGCGCCGAGCGCCTTCGCGATCGCGTCCCGCAGCGCCTTGGCGTCAGGCGCGACGCTGCTGGGGAAGAACGCCACGACCTGGCCGTCCTTGCCAACCACGTATTTGCCGAAGTTCCACCGAGGCAGTTGCCCCCCCTTGCCAAGGAACCCGTATACGGGTGACTGATCCGCTCCGGCCTTCGTCACGACCTTGGAGAACATCGGGAACGTCACGCCGTACGTGAGCCGGCAGAACTGGGCAATCTCCTGCGCGGTGCCCGGTTCCTGCCCGCCGAAGTCGTTGCTCGGGAACCCGAGCACGGCAAAGCCCTTGCCCGACATCTCGCGATGCAGCGCCTCCAGCCCCTCGTACTGCGGCGTGTAGCCACACTTGCTCGCCACGTTGACCACGAGCGTCACCTTGCCGCGATAGGACGCGAGGTCCGAGGGTTTGCCGTCGAGAGTCGTCGTCTCGAGATCGTAGAGGGAAGACACGGCAGGTCCTTTCGAGGCAGAAGGGCCTTGGGCGGCTCCGGGAGTCGAGGCGCCGACAACGACCATCAGGGCCATCACCACGGCTGCGAGACGACGCACTGGAGCAGATCGAGTATGTTTCATGAGCGCGTTCTCTTTCTGGTCACCGCTTGGGACGCCCGTCGAACTGTGAAGGTTCCCGCAGGGCCGGCCGGGTGTCCCGCGGCCACTGAAAACTGGTAACTGGTAACTGGTTGTAACTGGTAACTGGTAACTGGTAACTGAGAACTGAGAACTGATCTCATGCGCAGCAACCGAGTGATCTGGACGGCCGCCGTCGT
>CAYLZN010000095.1:0-10388 GCA_964387935.1 uncultured Vicinamibacteraceae bacterium
CAAGATCGACCACTACTTCGACACCGGCCCGGCGGTGTGTCACTGGAACATGGCGCGCCTGGCGTATCACTGGGACACGCCCTACTGGCGCCACACCCTCGCCGACTGGAGCCGGTTCTGCGCCGAGGCCGGGTTCCTCATCCGGCGCCTGCACGAGCCTCGCCCAACCGCCGACCAGGTCCAGCGCAATCCGAACCTCGACGACTGCCGCAGATTGCCCTACTTCCTGATCTTCGACCTCGTCAAGGACGCCAGCGCCCGCCAGACGCCGTAACCCCGTGCGCCACCCTGCGCCGCCATGACCGTACGCCGTCGTGACCGTACGCCGCTCGTGACCGTACGCCGCCTTACGCCATACGCCGTACGCCGTACGCCCTCTTTTCCCAACCACCCCCTTCCTCCCTACGTCTCATGACCGTGACCGTGGCCGAGTGGACCGGCGCGACCCGCGAGATGCCACCGGTGGCCGATGCCGACCTCGCCCAGGAGACGACCCGACTCGCGGTTCACGCGCGGGCGGGGGATTCGGACGCCTTTGGCGCCCTCCTCGCTCTCCACGGGCGCGCCGCCAGGCGCGTGGCGCTCGCCGCGCTCGCGAGCCCGGCCGAGGCCGACGACGCCGTGCAGGAGGCCTTCGTCGTCGCCTGGCGGAAGATCGCCGGGCTGGAGGACCCCGGAGCGTTCAAGGCCTGGTTGCTGCAGATTACGTGGCGGAAAGCGCTCGACCGCCGCCGGTCGCTGACATCGATCTGGCGACGACTGCGCAGCGACGGACCAGAGGAGCACGCCCTGCTCGATCGGGCCGCCGCGCCGGAGCCGGGACCGGAAGGGCGACTGCTCGCGCGGGAGCGTGACCGTGCCATCGCCCGATGCATCCGCTCGCTTCCGGGGCGGTTGCGCGACCCCTTCCTGCTGGCCGCTGGCGGGGCCCATCGGTACGAGGAGATCGGCCTGTTGCTGGGACTGCCGGTGGGGACGGTGAAATGGCGCGTCTCGGAGGCGAGGCGGGTCATCCGCGAGAAGCTGACGCGACTTGGATTTGGGGACATCCCGTGAGAACGCTGGAGACACTGGACGATGCGATCGACCGCGTGGCCGCGGCGATGACCACGGTGCACGACGCCGCAGGGCGGACGATCGTCGTGGGCAAGGGAACGCCGGCCGTCGTCGTTCGTCGCGGCTGGCAGATCGCGGCGGCGGCCGGCATCGCGGTGGTGGTGCTCGGGGTGCTGATGTGGCCGCACGGAGGAATCGACGCGCCGCGCGTGGCGTCAGTCGTCGCCACGCCTGAACTGCTGGCCGCCCGGCCGCTGGCCCTGCTGAACCTGGCCGAGGCGTGGGTGCCGACTTCACCGACCCCTCTGCGCGCGTCCACGCGGGCTCAGCGCACGCTGCGCCGATCGGGCCCGCCGACCCGGGCCGCGTTCGAACTGCCGGCGCTGCCAGGTCCGGCCGTGTTGCAGGTAGAACGCCTTGGAGGCCCCGAGCGCCTCGTCATCGTCGCCGCTGCTCCGGAACCGCTCATCCTGACCCAGTTGGAGATTCCCGGTCTCGACATGGACCGGAAGGAGTGACCCATGTTCCGTCCGATCCCCGTGCTCGCGCTCATGACGTTCGCCACGATGGCTGCCGCCGCTCAGCCCGCTCCCGCGCCAGCCCCCGCGCCCGCGGCTCCCTCGGCGAGGGCCGTCCGGGCCACGCCACAGACGCCGGCGGTGGCGGCGACCGCGCCCACGCCGGGGACTCCTGCCGCACTGGCTGCTGCGGTCGCCTCGGTGCGCGAGAACGAGCCGCCTGGAAAGTCCGTCAACATCCAGGTCGAACTGACCATCTCGGACCAGATGGGCACCGAGGCGCCGGAGAAGAAAGTCGTCTCGTTCGCGGTGGCCGACGGGACCTACGGGCGCGTGCGCGCGAGCGCGGCCGCGATCCTTGGTGGTGAAAGGGTCCCGCTCGATCTCAACGTGGACGCACGACCCCGCCTGCTCGCCGGCGATGCCATCCGGCTCGAGCTCACGCTGCAGTACGTGCCGGCCGGTCCCAGCAAGGTCGATCCCAGCGTGCGGCCCACGAACCTGAATCAGAGCCTCACGGTGATCCTGCAGAACGGCAAGCCGATGACGATCTCGCGCGCCGTGGATCCCGCGAGCAACCGACGGGTCACGGTGGATGCGACCGCCACCGTGCAGCGGTGACGTCCCCGCTCACTTCAGCAGGTCGTTGAGTGCCTTGATGCTGCTGGCCTCGAACTTCGGCCGCCGGTCGTAGGTCAGCAGCCCGTTGATCTCCTGCTCGACGTCGGTGAGCTGCGTGTAGCAGATGCCGGCGAAGGCCGGCAGCTTCGCCAGCGCCTCGTAGAGGCCGCGCAGGCGCGCAAGGGCTGCGGCCTCGTCCGGTTCCACGCCGGAATAGCCCCAGGCGTCCTTCGGTACGTTCGAGTTCGGTGCGATGTACGCAATGCCACCGAACTCCGACAGCCAGAACGGCGCGCCGTTGTAGGTGAACCCCGGGGCCAGCGCCGCGCGGGCGTTGGCCGGCACCGGCACCGAGGGCTTGCCGAGGTCGCGGTATCGCTCCAGCAGCTCGCCGCCCGTGCGGGCGTAATCGTGCAGGCCGAAGAGGTCGGTCGTGTCGAGGTGCTCCCAGCCGTCGTTGTCCGTCACGAGGCGCGACGGATCGAGCGCCCTGGTCAGGGCGTACAGCGATTTCAGGTGCTGCTGTTGCTGTGGCACCGACAGGTCTGGAGTGCCCCAGCTCTCGTTGATCGGGATCCACATGATCACGGACGGATGGTTGGCATCGCGAGCGACGACCTCCATCCACTCCCTGGTGAAGCGGGCCGCGTACTGCTCGTCGAAGACGTACGCGTTGCCGATCTCGGCAGACACCAGGAAGCCCTTCCGGTCTGCCCAGTAGAGATAGCGGGGGTCTTCCACCTTCTGGTGCTTGCGCGCGCCGTTGAACCCCATCGCCAGCGTTGCCTCGATGTCGGCCTGGATGGCAGCATCCGACGGGGGCGTGAGGCCGGACTGCGGCCAGTAGCCCTGGTCGAGCACCGTCTTCAGGTACGTGGGGCGGTTGTTGATCAGGACGCGACCCTGCGACGCGCTGACCGAGCGGTAGCCGTAGTACGACCGCACGCGGTCGAGCACGGCGGTGCCGCGCCGGAGCTCGAACGTGACGTCGTAGAGGTTCGGTCGTCCCACCGCCCAGAGTTGCGGGCTCGGCACGATCGACGCGAGGCGCGCGACGGACCCGCTCAGGGACGACTCGGCCGATGCCACGACCGTGTCTCCGCGGCTGATGGTCGCCGACAGCACGTCGCCCGGCCGCCCGCGCACGACGACCGCGTCGAACGTGACCAGCCCGTCGTTCGACGGGCGGATGCGCACGGAGTCGAGAAAGCCGTCGCCCACGGCTTCGAGCCACACCGGCTGCCAGATGCCGGTGGTGCGCGTGTAGAAGATGCCCCTCGACTTCTCCTCCCAGAACTGCTTGCCGCGCGGGATGGCGCGATCGGTCGGCGGGTCTTCGGCCCGGACGACGATCGTGTTGGCGCCACCGGCGAGGCTGCGCGTGATGTCGAACGAGAACGGCGCCTGGCCACCCTCGTGTTGCCCGACCAGCTGGCCGTTCACCCACACCATCGCGCGGTAGTCCACGGCGCCGAACTTCAGCAGCACACGGTGCCCCTTCCAGCGCTCGGGCACCGTCACCGATCGCCGGTACCAGACCCAGGGATGGAAACGGGTGTCGCCGATGCCGCTCATTGGCCACTCGAAGGCGAAGGGGACGACGACCGTGCGGCTGAAGGGGCGTGCGGGCCGTGCCGCCCCCGGGGCCGCGCCGAGCGCCCATCCCTCGTCGAGGCCGACGTTGTCATCGTCGAACTCGAACTCCCAGGGGCCGTTCAGCGGGAGCCAGTCCTGTCGCTCGAACTGGGGTTGCGGGAACTCGGGGCGCGGGAGGGGCTGGGCGTTGGCGCCCGTGGCCGTCACCAGGCTGGTCCAGAGCAGGAGCGCGACCGATGAGGCTCTGATCATGGGCATCGTCAGATCGGGAAGAGCCTGAGGAAGTTCCCCCCCATGATGCGTGCGATGTCGCGCGCATCGACGCCGAGCTCGCCGAGGATCGTCAGTTGTTCGGCGTAGACCGGGTGCTGCCATCCCCGTGGGAAGAAGGACGAATCCGTGCCGAAGAGGAGCCGCTCCGGACCGAGGACGGTGAGCGCCTGGGCGAAGACGTTGCGGAGCGTCAGCGCCGGGTCGTACCGAGTCCAGCCGTTGCTGCTCGAGGTGTCGACGTGGATGTTCGGACAGAGGTCCGCGATCATCAGGGTCTCGCGGAACAGCCCGGCGCCGAAGTGGGGGAGGAGAATCGGCAGCGTCGGGACACGCTGCGCCACCAGCTGCAGGTCGAGCGGGTTGCCGAACCGCGACTCGAACCGGCTCGGGAGTCCCAGCGTCTTCCGCACCCCCACCGACAGCGCCCCGCAGTGCACGAACAACGCGGTGCCCGGCCGCGCCGCGAGGCGGTCGGCAATGGCCAGGACGCGCTCGTCGTACAACGGGTAGCGGTGCATGGCCGGAAAGAGGCAGACCGTGCGCAGGCCTTGGTCGAGGGCCTGGTCGACGCGTGCGACCGCGTCGCCAGGGGTGGGATCGACCATGAAGAACCCCACGAAGCGGGCTGGATGTCGCCGGACCGCCGTGGCGACCGAGCCCTCGTCGCCCGGGATGCTCGCAATCAGTGCCGCACGGGTGACCCCATACCGATCCAGCTCCGCCAGCCAGCGGTCAGCCAGTTGCTCCGGGGGGCCTGGCGGCTCGAGCCCGATGCCCGACGTCATGGCGTCCACGTCGGGCGCTGCATCCCCACGCTGACGGCCGAGCGTCTCGAAGAACCGCTGGGAGAAGAAGTGACAGTGGGCGTCCGCGATGGTCATGATCACTCGTCCTCCGGCGCGTACCAGTCCTCGTGGAGCGCCCACGAGCCGCAGGGGATGCACGCGGTGTAGCGCCAGCGGTGATCACAACCCGGGCATCGGCCCTTGGTGTCGAACGTGTTCCACGACGTGCCGCAGCCGGGGGAGAAGTGCTCGGGTGCATCGGTCGAGACGCACTGCCAGCGGCTCGCCGGCGTGGGCTCCCAGCCGCAACTGGGGCAGCGAATCCGGATCCGCCGCACCGTCTCCCGGAACTTCTCGATGATGTCCGCGTCGATTCCGGGACCGACCGGCTTTCGATCCAGCACGAGGGCCATGGTTACTCTCACTCCCGTGGCGGGGCGGGGCGTGCCGCGGGCGCGGGTTGGCAGGCCTCGCACCAGTACGTCGTCCGCGCCTCCAGTCCCAGCTTGCACGAGGTGACGGGTGTTCCGCAACGGCGACACGCTGTGCCCTGCCTGCCGTAGACCCAGAGCCGCTCCTCCGGGTCGGACCGGTGCGTGGTGCGGCGAAGGCCGCGGTACGTGGTGAGGGCCGCATCCGCGCGGGAACCGGTGTTGGCCATCATCAGGGCGCGGGCGGTCCGCAGCGCCTGGCCCAGTCGCTCATCGTCGATCGCGCTGACGCGCGTGAGCGGGTGGAGGTGGGACACGAACAAGACCTCGGACTTGTACACGTTGCCGATGCCGGCGAGGCGCCACTGGTCCAGCAGGGCGATCCCGATCGCGACGTCGGGCGGCAGCCGCAGGCGGCGCAGGGCTTCCACCTCGTCGAACGGGTCCGCGAGCAGGTCGGGCCCGAGTCGGCCCACCGCGCTGTCGCGTTCCAGCGTGCGGGACGTGTGGAAGGACGCGTCGTGGACGTCGAACGCCACGGCGTCGAACGCGTCGGTGCCGATCACGATACGCATCGCGACCTTCGGGCGCTGCCATCGTTCCCCCGGCCGGTAGAGGTGCCAGCTGCCGCTCATGCGCATGTGCGAGCGCAGGACGAGGTCGTCCGAGAAGGCGATGAGCAGGTGTTTGCCGGCCGATCGCACCCCGTCCACCGTCCGTCCGGTGACGGGTGAGTCCTCGTGAACGCGCGCCAGGTGCGGGAAGACGGTGTCGAACCGGGTGACCGTGCGCCCGGCCAGGGCCCGCTGCAGCGTCTGAGCCGTGCGGAAGATCGTGTCGCCCTCGGGCACGTCAACGCTACTCCCGCCACACGGTGACTGCGGTGGTGTAGATCGAGTCACCAAGCACCGCCCCGTCGTCGTTCGACGCCTTCGCCGCGACGTGGAAGATCACGAGCCGAGTATAGCGCCGGCGTTCAGGGACGGCGCGGGAGGTATCGCGGCACGCGGCGGCAGTAGTCCTCGTACTCGGCGCCGAACCGGTCCAGCAACTCGCGCTCCTCGAGCAGGACCACCACGTGAATCGCCGGAAAGCAGAGCAACCAGAGCACCCACGTTCCGGTGAAGTTGGCGATGGCGACGTACCCCAGCACGAAGAAGAGGAACTCCAGGTACCGTGGGTTGCGGGTGCGTGCGTACATGCCTCGGGTGAGGAGTTGGCCCCTCTCGCCGGACAATTCCGGCACGCCAATGAGGATGCGGTGCGTGAGCTGGCGACGCCGCTCGAGGGCGATGGCGGCCCCGACGGTGAAGGCGAGCACGCCGAGCAGGACGAGGATGGGCTGCGTGCCGAGATCGCGGCCGAGCAGCCCAGCGCGATGCGCCCACAGCCAGAGGCCGAGCGCGCAGGCTGGCACGGCGAGTACAGCGTAGGTGGCGATCGGTCCGATGCGGCGCCACAGATGGGCGAAGGGGTGGATCACAGACCAGAGGCCGAGGCCGATCGGCACGCTGACCAGCATCAGCACGGCGAGAACGTAGCGGATGCTGTCCATGGGGTGGGACTGGGGAGGGCTTCAGTCCTCGACCCACAACGACCGCAGTTGAATCTCGACCTCCGCGAATGGTTGGAGTCGGACGACTTCAGCCTCGCCGTGAGTGCCGACGAGCGTCCAGCGCCCGCCCTCGAGCTGCAGGACCTCGAGGATGCGCGCGATCGGATCGACAAGCCAGGCGTCGGCGACGCCCTCGCGCGCATAGACGTGCAGTTTCTTCAATCGATCGAGGCGCGCGGTTGACGGAGACAGGACCTCGCACAGCCAGTCGGGCGCGAGCGTGAAGTAGGCCTCCTCCGGCAATCGGGGAAGTCGTTCGCGCCGCCAGCCGGCGATGTCGGGCACGAGCACATCGGGACCCAGGTGCAGTTCGGGCTCGAAGAGAATCGTCCAGCCTCCGGGGCCGCCCCTCCCGCGCCCGAATGGCGGCTCGATCTCACCGTGAATGACGCCGGCAGCATGCGCATGTCGCGGTGCCGGCCGCGGCGAGGTGTAGAGGTCGCCATCGACGATTTCAGCGACCAGGTGGTCAGGGACCCGAAGCAGATCCTCATAGGTGGCCGGAGGTTTCGTGCGGGAGGAATCCCCCATGGGCGCGAGCATAGCATGCGGCCACGCAACCCTCGTGCCACGGGAACACGGGCGGTCCGCCGCCCGTCATCTCTGCGCGGCGCACGGCATCGGCTGCCCGCGTGGCAGTGACTGCGCGCGCGAGGCGGGCCGGGTTCGCAGAATCTGCGAGCGGGTGTGCCTGCCGTGTGGTATCACTGACGCGGTCTTCGAGGCTGCCGTGTCCAACACCCCTGTCTCGCTCGCCCTTGGCAGGTTCAAGCGACTTGCCGTCCGCTCCAACGATGCCTGGCAGGGTGGTCTGTTCCGACTGCCGGCCTGGGTCGAGCGCGAGGATGGCAGTCTGGTTCGACCGTGGTGCGGGCTGTGGGTGAGCGAACGCACGGGACTCATGCACTTCGAGCCCGAGCCTGCGCTGGACGTCCATGGCCCCGAGCTCGTCCTGGCCGCGCTGCTCGAATTCGGACTCCGGCACGATCGGGAGCTCGGAGGACGAGCCGCCACCCTGAAAGTGACCGACCCGGAAATGGCCGCGTCACTGCGCGCGGCCCTCGAAGGCCTCGAGATGCGCGTCGAGGTCGTCGACGAGGTGCAGGCCGCGCGAGCGGTCCTTCAGGCGATTGCCGCCGAACTCGACGCCGATCCCCGGCCGGGGATCCTGGACGCGCCCGGCATGACCGTGGAGCACCTGCGGTCCTTTGCCGACGCCGCCGCCCAGTTCTGGAAGGCTGCGCCCTGGGAGCGCTTGCAGAACGAAGACCTGATCCGCGTGCACGCCCCCAAGGTGCCACGGGCTCTGTCGTACTTCTCCGTGATGGGCCATGCGGGACAGCAGTTCGGGCTGGGGTTCTTCGAAACGCGCGCGGACTTCGACACGCTGACCTTCGGCGACGGCGACGTCGAGGACCGGTTTCCCAGCGAGGTCTGGGGCTGCTATTTCGACGAGATCGATGGCATGCCGATTGGCGACGCCGACGCGTGGGAGGCACATCACCTTCCCCTCGCCGATCCGAAGGCCCACCCCTGGGTGGCCCGGGTGCAGCTCGAGGGTGCGATGCGCCGGCCCACCGTGAAGGAACTCGCGGTGGTCGAGACCCTGCTGCGGGCCATCGTGGCGACGTCGGACGACCAGCTCGACGAGGGCCGGTGGAGCGTCACCGTCGAGGCCGGCGACGGGAAGCGCACGGTGGAGCTCTCGCTACCACTGCTGCTGGAAGGGGAGCAGGCGCTGCGGCGGCCCCGGTTCGGTCCACCGGCCGACATGCGTGCGCTCGAGCGTGGCACCGCCCGCGTCGGACAGTTCCTCAGAGAACGTGAGTTCGCCAGCCTCGAGGAGGCCAACGCCGCCCTCCAGGAGGCGATGGCCTCGGGACAGTTCGACGGAAACGCGATCGTGGACCGGGAAACGCTCTCGCCTCTCGAGCGCGCGCAGGAACTCGTGTACGACGCCTTCGAGGCGACCGGACGCCTCAGGACCAAGCTCGCGCGCCGAGCGCTGGCCGTCTCCCCGGATTGCGCGGATGCCTGGACGCTGCTGGCCGAGGCGTCCTGCAGGCCCGAGCACGCGCGCGACTGCTATCAACAGGCGGTCGAGGCGGGCGAGCGCGCGCTCGGCCCACAGGCGTTCCAGGATCTGCAGGGAGCGTTCTGGGGTCATCCCGAGACGCGGCCGTACATGCGCGCGCGGCTCGGGCTCGCCCAGACGCTGGACGCCCTCGGTGACGTCGACGGCGCGCTCTCCCACTTCAGGGCGCTGCTCACGCTCAACCCCGCCGACAACCAGGGCGTGCGCTACGTGCTCCTGGCCACGCTCCTGAGGCTGCACCGCGACGACGAGGCGGGGGCATTGCTGAAGAACCCCGCCTATGCGGACGACAGCGGAGCGGAGTGGCTGTACGCAGCCGCGCTGTGGACGTTCAGGAGGGAGGGCGTCACCCCCCGCTCGCGCAGAGCCCTCTCCGACGCCATCGACGCCAATCCGTTCGTCGTCTCCATGCTGACCGACAACGAAGACCCGACCGTGACATGGTCGGATCACTTCGCGATCGGCAGCCCTGAGGAAGCCGCGGTTGCCGTCGAACTGCTGCGCGAGGCCTGGGATTCGACTCCCGGTGCGCTGCAGTGGCTGCGCGCCTCGTCGCCTCGTCCGCGCAGCGGCCGTCACGGGAGCCGACGTCGCCCCTCCAGGCGCCGGCGGTAGCGCGCCCTCGGCGCCCTGCGCCTTTCGGAGCCCCGGGCCTTGCGCCCTGCGCCCCGAGCCTTGCGCCCTGAGCCTGTCTTTAATATGACAGTTGACAATGTGACATCAACTGTCTATATTGTCGGTATGAGCGCCGAAGACCCGCGCTACAACATCGACGAACTGGCGGACCTCGGTGGCGTCTCACGCCGCACGGTCCGCTACTACGTCCAGGAGGGTCTCATTCCGCCGCCGCTCGGCGTCGGTCGCGGCCCCCACTACGAGCGCGCGCACCTCGACGCCCTCCTGCAGGTCAAGGCGATGCAGGAAGCCGGGCGTTCACTCGACGAGATCCGACGTACCCGCACCAGGCGAGGTGCTCGCGACCTCCGGGAGGCCGCGAGCCAGGGGTCGCCGCCCGCCCCGTCGCGGTCGCTGTGGCGCCGCTTCGACCTCGCGCCCGGTGTCGAACTTCACGTCTCCGGCGACGCCCGCCTCCCCTCGGCCGCCGCCCTCGAGGAACTGGCCACCTGGTGTCGCGTCCACCTCGGGCGCGGTGAGGAGAACTGACATGCCCACGACGCAATCGGCCACCGCAGAACCGCGTCCCCGCGCCGGCCTCATCGCGGGTGGCACGCCGATCCCGCTCCAGGGCGTCACGGTTGAAGCCAGCCTGGTCGGCTACTTCGCGCGCGTCGTCATCACGCAGTGCTACCGCAATCTCGAGACGCAGCCCCTCGAGGCCGTTTACGTATTTCCCCTCGACGGGCGGGGACCACGTGGCTTCGCTCGTACTCCGGCGTC
>CAYLZN010000095.1:10398-17253 GCA_964387935.1 uncultured Vicinamibacteraceae bacterium
TGCGGGTTCGAAGCCATCGTCAACGGGACCCACTATGTCGGCGAGGTCAAGCCTCGCGATGAGGCGTTCAAGGCCTATGACGATGCGCTGCAGGAGGGGCATGGGGCGTACCTGCTCGACGAGGAACGCCCGGACGTGTTCACGGCAAGCGTGGGAAATGTGCCACCTGGGGGCGAGGTCCTGCTGCGGCTCACGTATGTGACCGAACTGGCCCTCGAGGGCGATGCCGTGCGATTCAGCCTGCCCACCACCGTGTCGCCTCGATACGCGCCCACCGAGGATCGGGCCGGTGTGGGGCGATCCGAACAGGACGCGCTCAACCCACCGCTCATGTGGACGGTGCCGTACGGTCTCAGCGTCACGCTCTCGCTCGAGATGCCCGGGACCATCCGCCGCGTCGAGTCGCCGTCGCACCCGATCGCGGTCGCGATGTCCGATCGCCGCGGGACGGTCACGCTCGCGAACGCGAACGCCGCGCTCGATCGTGACCTGGTCGTGCTCGTCGAGGCCGAGGGACTCGCGCAGCCGCGCGCCTTCCTCGAGCGCGACGCCGACGGGCGGCAGGCCGCAGCCATCGTGTTCTGCCCCAGCCTGCCCACCGACCAACTTGTCCCTGACGTGATCTTCCTCGTGGACCGGTCTGGGTCCATGGGGGGCACGTCCATCGCCGAGGTCCGCAACGCGCTCCAGTTGTGCCTCCGCTCACTGCCGCCCGGCTCCCGCTTCAACATCGTCGGATTCGGATCCACGTGCGAGAGCCTGTTCCCGGAGAGCGCTGGGTACGACGAACGGACGCTGCGGCAGGCCAGCGCGCACGTGGCATCGCTGGAGGCCGATCTCGGCGGGACCGAGATCCTGCCGGCGCTCCAGTCCGTCCTGGAAGGCCGTCGATGGCCTGAGACTCCCAGGCAGATCGTGGTGCTCACCGACGGAGAGGTCACCAACACTGACGCGGTCATTGCGCTGGCGCGCCAGCATGCGCCGGACGCCCGCGTGTTCACGTTCGGCATCGGGCGCGGGGCGAGTGCGCATCTCGTGCGGGGCCTGGCGCGCGCGGGCAACGGCGCGGCGGAGTTCATCTACCCGGGCGAGCGCGCCGAGGCCAAGGTGCTGCGGCAGTTCGCGTGCCTGCTCACGCCCGCCGTGAACGACGTGAGGATCGATTGGGGCGGGCTCAGGGTCACCCCGGCGCCGAGCGAGCCGCCTCCGGTCTTCGCCGGCGAACGGCTCATTGTCTACGGCCTGCTCGAGACGCTGCAGCCGACAACCGTCACACTCACCGTGACGGGCTCGCGAGGGACCGTGTCGTTCCCGATCGTCGTCGATCCGGGCCACGCGGCCAGGGGCACGCTCGTCATGACGCTGGCCGCGCGTGCGCGCATCCGGGAACTCGAGGAGAGCCCCGAGTGGCTCACCCGCCGCGGATCGCGCCAGGTGAATCGCAAGCAGGGCGACGCGCAGAGTGAGATCGTGCGGCTCGCGACGGCGTATGGGCTCGTCTCGCGTGAGACGTCCTTCGTGGCCATCGAGAAGCGCGAGGTGCCAATGGAGGGAGAGGCGGTCCTCCGGCGCATCCCGGTGGCGATCACGAGCGGCTGGGGCGGCGTGGAAGAGGGAAGGTTCGTGGCGCGGACCATGTCGGCGGCCGCGATGCCTTTTGCGGCGGGCACGGTGACCCTGGGCGACGTCGGTTTCGACGGCTCGGTGGCACGCGTCGCGGCCCCAAAGCTCTCGCGCCCAGGGCGTCTGCGCCGGATGCGCGAAACCGTGTTCGGGCCGCCGCCTGAGGATGCCGTGATGAAACTGCAGGCGCCAGGCGGGCCTTCGCTGCGCGCGCTCGACCGCCTCGTCGCGTTGCAGCGCGCCGACGGCTCATGGGAGCTGACGCCAGCGTTCGCGGAGGCCACGGGTCTGGAGGTGACGCAGCTCGAGCGCGAGGTCAGGCACGTCGTGGGTGGCGCCGCTGACGCGCGCGCAGTGTGGGCCACAGTGATTGCGCTCGCCTGGTTGGAGGCGCAGGCGCCTGAGGCAAGAGG
The DNA here is from genome assembly GCA_964387935.1 of uncultured Vicinamibacteraceae bacterium. Classification (GTDB taxonomy): domain Bacteria; phylum Acidobacteriota; class Vicinamibacteria; order Vicinamibacterales; family JAFNAJ01; genus CAYLZN01. The sequence continues at coordinate 12,435 of CAYLZN010000095.1, forward strand.
GGAGTGGCACCTCCTGGCGCGGAAAGCGGAGCGCTGGCTGGCGGATCGGGCGGGCGATGCCGCGACGCTGACGGGGTGGCGTGAGGCCGCCCGGAACGCAATCGCCTGACTTCGGGGCCCGACCTCGGTGGGCCGGGCCTGACCTCGGAGGGCCGGGCCTGACCTCGGAGGGCCGGGCCTGACCTCGGAGGGCCGGGCCTTTCAGGCCCGGCCTCATCCCCCCGCGATCACCCACGCCGCCAACGCCACGGCCACACCAAGCAGCGTGTCGATGGCGTAGTGGTAGCGCCCGACGACTGTGGCGACGGCGATCGACGTTGCCAGGGCCAGAAGCGCCAGACCAGGACCGGGCACCACCGAGGCCACGGCGAGGGCCGTCGCGAAGGCGCCGGCGGCGTGGCCGCTCGGCACCGTATTGGCCTGGTGGCTGCCGTGGCGCAGCACGGTGAGGCTCAGGCGGCGGAGGCGTAGATTGCGGGCGTTCAACGGGCCATCGGCCTCGAGCGCCCGCGGTGGTCTCGTCTGGATCCAGGGCAGCATCGCGTAGCAGGGCAGCGTCGCCGCGAACGTGACCGCCCAGTATCGCGGCAATTCATCGGCGCGTCCGGCCAGCGCCAGCGTCAGGGCCCCGGCGGGGACCATCGGGTACACCAACAAGTAGGACAGCTCCAGCAGTTCGAGGCTCCACCGGGGACCGCGCGTGGCGAGCCACTGGAGCCCGAGCCGCGGCATCAGCCAGCGGTCCCCGCGCAGCAGCGCTTCTTCGACGCGCGGCATCGGGCGGGTGAAGAACAGGCCTGACAGCCAGTAGCTCGACACGAGGAACAGGCTGGGCATCACGACCGCACCTGCGAGGCCGGCCATGCCGGTGGCCGTTGCCGTGAACCACAGGGCGGGCAGGAATGCGCACGCCGCCAGCGGCGCGACGCGCCAGCGTCCGCCGCGCATGGGCAGCAACGCACTCAGCCCGGCTAGATAGGCGAAGTACGCGACGACGAGGAGGTGCCAGGTGGGCATGTGGGCGCGGGCAGCCGCCCGCCCGGGCGTTACGACCCCTACGGTAATCCAATGTGTGATGCGACCGAGGATCGGCTCACTCCGGGCTGACTCGACCCGGCCGAGGGCGCTACCCGAAAGGCATCGCCGGGGAGGCGAGTCAGCCCGTGCAAGCCCGAGTGACGCAGCGCGTGTCCAGTCGCGGTGCGCTGGCGTCGAGCCCGCACTCTTCTGTATAGTAGTCAATGTCACTACATGCCTGAGCCGACCATGGAAAAGGCCGTGTCTGCCGCGGACGCCAACCGACGGTTCTCTGAACTGCTCCGCATGGTGAGAAGCGGTCGAAGCGTACTGGTCACGAGTCACGGGAAGCCCGTGGCTCGGATCGTGCCCGTGGGCGAAGACGACCGCCCCGCGGAGAGTGCGCGGCGCACGCTCTTTGCCAGACTGCGCACTGAGCGCGTGGTCAACATCGGCCGCTGGATGCGCGACGAGTTGTACGAGGACCCCGTGTGAAGGTCGCCGTCGATACCAATGTCCTGGCCTACGCCGAAGGCACCAACGGCGCCGCCATGCGGGACAAGGCGTTGACGCTCATCCAGCGCCTGCCGCCGGGCTCGGTGGTGCTCCCAGTTCAGACGCTGGGCGAGCTCTTCAACGTGCTCGTCCGCAAGGCGAAACGGCGACCTGCGCGCGCACGGACCGCGATCCTGATGTGGCGGGACGCGTATCCCCTCGTCGAGACATCGGCTTCCGTGATGGTCGATGCCATCGACCTCGCTGCCGACCACGGGCTCACGGTGTGGGATTCGGTCGTAGTGTCCGCGGCGGCCGAAGCGGGGTGCCGGCTGCTGTTGTCTGAAGACCTCCAGGACGGGTTCACGTGGCGCGGGGTCACGGTCACCAACCCGTTCTCGTCGCCCGTCCATCCCCTCCTGGCGGCCCTGCTCGGCCCGTCGACCGAACCAGGAGGCACATCACCCGGGTAGGACGGCGCGAGTCTTCAAGAACCCGTCGATCCGTCATCTCACTTCCAGTGAGGTCACGGTTCGCGACGGACACAACGATTCAGCCCGTCAGGCCGCTGGTCGCCAGCCGATCGCCGCCCGCCGTTCTGTCCGATGAGTAGTAGTTCGCGCATCCTGCCGATCCAGCATTCCGATTGACCTCCCCTGTCATACCCACCAGCGACACTCTGGACACGGACACGCGGCGAGGCCCTGCGCCTTGCGCCCTGGGCCCTGCGCCGTGCGCCCTGAGCCCGCCTCTCCAAGGAGTGCACCCATGACCCTGTCCCTGCGCCAGGACCGCACACTGATTCGAGCCGAATCCGCCAGCACGCGTTTCGCACTCGCCAGCATCACCGCCCCGCCGGCTCCGCGTCGCACCCAGCGCCGACCCGTCAACGTGGCGCTCGTCATCGACCGGTCCGGGTCCATGGGCGGCGAGAAAATCCGCCTCGCCCGCGAGGCGGTCGCCCACGCCCTCGCCCTGCTCGCGCCCGACGATCGCTTCGCGCTGGTCGCCTACGACGATGAGGTGGAGGTGCTGGTGGAGTCGACGTGGGCGACCGGAGAAGCCAGGAAGTTGGCACTCCAACGGCTGGCGCAGGTGGACGCGCGCGGCTCGACGGATCTGGCCGGGGGCTGGCTGGCGGGCCTGACGCAGGCGCTGGAGCACCTCAGCGAACAGCGCGTCGGCCGCTGCCTGCTCCTCACCGACGGCCTCGCCAACGTCGGCGTCGTCGAACCCGACGCGCTCGCGGCCCGCGCGCGCGAGTGGCAGCAGCGCGGGGTGTCCACGTCCACCTTTGGCGTCGGCCGTGACTTCGACGAGCACCTCCTGCAGCGGATCGCAGCGTCGGGTGCCGGCCACTTCTACTTCCTCGAGACGCCGCAGCAGATTCCAGACCTGCTGGCAAGCGAGCTTGGCGAGACGCTCGAGATCGTCGCCCGGGACGCTGCGCTCGTCCTCACCCTGCCCGAAGGCGTCGAGGCCGTCGCCCTCGGGGCCTTCCCACTCGACAGCGCGGGTCGCATCGCCCGCGTGAACCTCGGGCACCTGGTGTCGGGCCAGGAACTGCAGCTCGCGGTGCGCCTCGCGTTCCCGGTGGGCGCGGAAGGGCAGGCAGTCGCCGTCGGCTTCCACCTGGCCGACGCCGAGGGCGCGCTCGACCCAGCCGAGCACACCGTGACGTGGAACTACGCCTCCCACGCGGACAACGACGGCCAGGCGCGGAATCGGCTGGTCGACCGCGGCGTCGCCGCCGCGTACGCTGCCCTCGCGCGGCAGCAGGCGCTCGCACTGAACCGCGAGGGCCGCTACGACGACGCCCGCCGCCTGCTCGAACGCGTGGCGCGGAAGATCCGCTCCTACGCCGGCGCCGATCCGGAACTGCAACGGATCGTCCACGAACTGCTGGCCGAGACCGAGGAGTTCGTCGTGCACATGGACCCGATCGCCGCCAAGAAGCGCCACTTCGCCGCGTACTCCCAGATGCAGAGCCGGACACCCGAGGGGCGCTCGCGGCGCACGTCGTGAACGGCGGTCCTGCTGCTATGCTCTTGGCGGGGAGCATCGCAGGTGGTTCGGGCGAACGGGTGGCACTGGGTCGTGAGCGTGGCTGCGCTCGTGACGATGACGGGCCTCGTGGCTGCGCAGGGCACGGTTCCGGGAGCCACCTCGAGCCGGTCCGGCGCCCCGGGCGATGCAGCAGCCCGCTATCTCGTGGGCCCGACGGGCGCTGAAGGGATAGAAGCGTCATTGAAGGCCGCAGCGCTGGGCGCGAGCCTTCAGCGGCCTTCTGCACCGTCCGACCTGCCCCCCGTTGCCGCCCGCGTGCCCAGGCTCACCGCGCTGTGGAAAGCTGAAGACCTGTGGCCGCTCACCTGTCAGCAGGCCTGGGAGACCTCAGGTCGAAGTCCCGCGGGGATGACCGGCATCGTCCGGGCCCTTGCGCGCGTGGCTCTCACCAACCGGGAGCTGCTGTTTCCGGACACGCGGGAGGCTGGCCTCGACGCGGGCAAGGGCATCGCCGAGGACTGCGCGGAGGATCCCGCCGGTCTGCTCTTCGCCATCGTCGACAAGCACACGCGGCGCGTGGCCGAGGCGGCCGCAAGCCCGCGGCAGTAGGGAACCGGCCTGCTCCGTGATCCGTCAGGACTGAGTGGCATGACTCGCTGGAGATTGCTCGCGGCGATGCTCGCGGTCGGGCTGGTGGCGGCCGGCGTGGGCTACGTGCGTCTCACGGCCGTGGAGGCCGACCGGATCCTCGACGTGCTCGGCGTGAAGCCAGGCATGCAGGTGGCCGACGTTGGCGCGGGGCGTGGGGAGTGGGCCGTCGAACTCGCGCGAGCCGTCGGACCAGGCGGTCGCGTGTTCGCCACCGAGATCGACGAGGATCGGCTGGACGACATCGAGCGCGCGGCGCAGCGTGCCGGCCTCGGCAACGTGCAGGTCGTCAAGGCCGAGCGTGCGCGCACGGGACTGCCCGACGCGTGTTGCGATGCGGTCCTTCTCCGACACGTCTACCATCACCTCGCGGAGCCGGAGGCGACGCTGGCCTCGCTCCACGCCGCGCTGCGGCCCGGCGGGCTCCTGGCCATCATCGACTTCGAGTCGTGGGGCGGTTCGTCGCCGCCCGACGGCGCGCCGCCGAGTCGCCGGGGGCACGGCATGCCGATGGCGCTGCTCGGGCAGGAGGTCGCGCGCGCCGGGTTCGAGGTGGTGAAGACGGACCCGGACGGGTCCGGCCGCGACGACCTCGTGCTCGCACGAAGGTCGATCGGCAGGCCGTGAGGCGGGAAGGCCGGTCATATTCCCC
>CAYLZN010000096.1:0-17110 GCA_964387935.1 uncultured Vicinamibacteraceae bacterium
ATGAGCACGCGGTCGCCTGGGTGGATGTGGGCGAGCCGCATGAAGTGCAGGGCGGTCAGTCCTCCCATGGGAACGGCGGCGGCCTCCGCGAAACTCATGTTCCGGGGCTTCTCGACGATCGTCCCTCGCGCGGGCATGGCCATGAATTCGCCATAGGCGCCCAGGCGCAGCCCGGACGTGCCGAAGACCTGGTCGCCCACCTTGAAGACGGCCACGTCCTTGCCCAGACGTGCGATCTCGCCGGCGAAGTAGGCGCCGAGAATCCGGCGACGCGGCCGTCTCACGCCGAGCGCCAGGCGCAGAGGCAGCCAGAACCATCGGACCGAGAACCTGAAGCTGCGTAGCTCGCAGTCGGACTTCGTGGCTTCGGCCGCGCGTACCTTGATGAGCACCTCATCGTCTTTGGGCAAAGGTGTGCTGAGGTCGGCGAGTTGCAGCACCTCGGGGGGGCCGTACCGGGCGTAGGTGATGGCTTTCATGTCCTCGCCTCCGTCACGACCTCCCTGGCCAGCAGCACGAACACTGGCACGTACTCGACCAGGCGGACGAGCGTGTAGTCCACCCAGAGGCCTTCGAGCTGATAGGTCACGAACGTGAGGCTCGTCAGGCTCACCGTTCCCACCAGGGCCAGGCCGCTCGCGCACGGGGCCATTGGCAGCAGGACGGCGAGCCAGCCGACGTACCACGGGTGCACCACCGGGGCGCACAGGATCAGCAGGAGCACGGCGTAGACGGACGAGCTCGCGAGGGTCGGCGCGCCGGTGGCTGCGGCACGCGTCGCGCCACGACCCGACCGCCAGGCCAGCAGCGCCAGGGCGAGCGCGAGCAGGAGCCCGCAGAGCGCCCGCGTCAGCGGAGTATCGCGCAGGAAGTAGCGCAGCACGTTGAACACGGAGCCGTTGAACCGCCAGCTCTGCGCGAACCGGAACAGCCCGTCGAAGAGGCCGGGGTCGTCGAGGTACGGCACGAACTGCACGCCGACCGTGAGCGCCGGGACGAGCAGCACGGCGAGGCGCTCGCGCCACCCGCGTCCGGCGAGGAAGAGGAACGGCAGGATCACGGCTGCCACCGGCTTGATCGACATCGACAGCCCGAGGAGCACGAGGCCCCCGGTTTTCCAGCCCCGGAGCCAGGCCAGGAGGCCGAGCACGAGGAACGGAAAGCCGACGGCATCGACGTGCGCGTCGATCGCGAACTGGAAGATCGCCAGTGGCGCCGCCGCGTAGAGCAACGCGTGGGTCCCGGGCTTCCCGAGATGACGCAGCAGCAGGACCGTGCCGCCGACGGCCAGCGCCTCGGCGAGCAGCACCAGGAGCCTGATGCCCCAGATCGCCTCGCCGCTCAGGCGGTACGCCAGACGGAACACCCACTCGGCGAGCGGAAAGTACGGCGTCTTGAGGCTCGGGTTGTTGACGAGACGCGGGAGCGTCTCGGTGTGGAGGGGCTGCAGCTCGGGCGCGTTCGGCGCATGGAGATAGGGACTGAGCCCCGCGGCCTGCAACCGTCCGTCCCACACGTATCGATGGAAGTCGTCTGAACCGATGGGCGTCGTGAACAGGAACGTGGCTCGCACGAGGAAGAGCAGCGCGAGCAGCATCGCCAGTTCATGGCCGGGCAGCGACGCGCGCAGGACGGCTGGCGCGATCAGCAGGAACAGCGCCGAAGTACCGATGAACAGGACTGCGTAGCCGACCACCGGCGGCCACTGAAGCCACGGGAGCAGGATCACGCCGGCCGCAATGCTGATCACGCCGACGAGGGTGGCCAGTCGAGGAGTCATCAGACCATGCTGAAGTCGTAGGGCGTGCGCATCTCCCTCGAGAGATGCGAATCGGCCTCCGCATCACCCTCGAACCGTTCGCGCGACGGGTCCCAGCGGAGCTTCCTGCCCAGACGAAGGGCCATCACGCCGAGATGACACACACTGGCGGCCCGGTGCCCGACCTCGGCAGGGGCGATCGGGGCCTTGCGCGTGCGCACGCACTCGACGAAGTTCTCCATGTGGTCGTTGCTCACGTACACGCGCGGGGCGCTCTCGGGCAGGCGCTCCCGCAGCAACTCCCGGCTGCTGGCCTCGATGAGGCCGCGCGTCACCCAGATCCACCCGTCGGTGCCGACGAACCGGATGCCGTGCTGCTGCCCGTTCGGGTCCTTCGCGGATCCGTTCACCTCGCTGGCCGTCGTGCTTCGGCAGACGTGCTCCACGCCGTTCGCATAGGTGTAGGTCACCTGGTATTCGCTCGCCGCCGTGAAGCCGCCCGGGATCATCTCGACCGTCGGCTTTCCCTCGATCGTGACGGGCCCGGAATCGTCGAGGCCGAGCGCCCAGAGGACGATGTCGTGGTGGTGAGCGCCCCAGTCCGTCAGCGTCCCGCCGGCATACTCCCACCAGAAGCGGAAGCCGTGGTGCGTGCGTTCCTTCACGTACTCCACCCGCGGCGTCTGACCGAGCCAGAAATCGTAGTCGAAACCCGTCGGCACCTGTCCGGGCGAGAACGGGCCCTGCCGCAGGCCGGCGGGCAGCCACACCTCGACCCGCCTGACGGTGCCAATCCGCCGGTTCCGGATCAGGTCGCAGGCCAGCCGGAAGTGCACGCTGCTCCGCTGCTGCGAACCGGTCTGCAGGATGCGGCCCGTCTGGCGCTGCGCGTCGATCAGGGGCTGGCCCTCGGCAACCGTGAGCGTCAGCGGCTTTTCGCAGTACACGTCCTTGCCGGCGCGCATCGCAGCGATGGAGACCAGCGCATGCCAGTGATCGACCGTCGCGCAGATGACCGCATCGACGTCCTTGCGCTCGAGCAGCTTTCGGAAGTCGGCATAGGGGTCCGCCTGCGGAAAGACCGTGCGGGCCTTGCGCAACTGCCCCTCGTCCACGTCACAGAGCGCGACGATCCGGCCGAAGCGCTCGGCGTTCCGCGCGTCGGCCGTCCCCATGTTGCCGCACCCGATCAGGCCGAAGCGCAGGTCGCCCGACGCGAGGTCGCCTGGCGCAGGCGTCTGCGCGGCCCGACACTCGTCGACCATCCACTGCGGCAGCGCAAGGCCTGCGGTCCCGGCGATCCGGAGGAACTCCCTCCGCGAGGGGTCATTGGGTGACATCGGGACCATGGTAGCGTGCAGTGCGCTACGATAGCGCAACCTCGCCTCATGAAGGAGGTCCAGTGCGTGCGATTCGATCAGCCTCGATGCCCGTCGCCATGGTGTGTGCGCTCGGGCTCGGAGCCGTGGCGGTGACCGGCGGCCAGCAGCCGCCACCCGGCTACGACGACACGCCATGGCAGCCGGATGGCAAGTGGCGCATTCACGACTCCAGGCGGCCGGTCCCGCCTGTCGTGAAGCCGGGCGCGTTCGTGAGCCTGCCTCCGCCGGCGGACGCCGTGGTGCTGCTCGGTCCCGGGAGCGACCTCTCGGCCTGGCAGATGACTGATGGGAAACCCGTGAGCTGGGCGATCGCGGACGGCGTCCTGCAGTCGGGCAAGGGGAGCATCCGGACGCGCCAGGCGTTCGGCGACGTCCAGGTGCACCTCGAGTTCGCCACACCGTCAGAGGTCAAGGGCAGCGGCCAGGGCCGCGGCAACAGCGGGGTGTACCTGGCAGACGCGTTCGAGATCCAGGTCCTGGACAGTTTCGAGAACCCGACCTACGCCGATGGCCAGGCCGCGGCCATGTACGGTCAGTTCCCGCCCCTGGTCAACGCCTCGCGCGCCCCGGGGGACTGGCAGTCGTACGACATCGTCTTCAGAGCTCCGCGCTTCGGAGCCGACGGCACGCTCGCCGCGCCCGCCATCATCACCGTCCTCCACAACGGGGTGCTCGTGCACGACGCGCGTGCGTTCTGGGGGCCCACGGAATACAGGAAGATCCTCCCGTACGTGCCGTCCAACGCCCGCGGGCCCGTTCGCCTCCAGGACCACGCGAACCCGGTGCGCTTCCGGAACATCTGGGTGAGAGAGCTGTAAGGCTCACGGCGCTCGGGTGACCGTGCCGAGTGCTGAGTGCCTTGTGCCGGGTGCGCCCCCAAAAGACGGGCACGTGCGACGGCGCTCCGCTGGGCTCCCCCTGCGGAAGCGCCCGAACCCTCACGTCACTCCCAGCGCGGCCCGGTGAGGTGACGTCCTCGCCAGGGGCACCGATGACGGCACGGTTGCCGTCGATCGCTACACTGGATCCGAAGGCTCAGGGAGACCATCCACTCTCGGGCAATCCTCTGTAGCGCGAGACGTCTCGGACGAGAGCGGGTGGGAATCCTGAACTTCGACGTGCTCGTGCAGCGGACGCTCGCGGAGGTGGAGAAGTGATTACGCGCGCAGGCGCGGCCGACCGCCCTTGCGACCGTTGGCGCGCGAGGCGGCCGCCTTCGCCGGTGTCGTGCGTCGTCCAAGCCAGGCGCCGACGCCGACGACGCGCAGAACATGAGGCCGGCGTGCCTCAGGCATCTTGACGGTTGCGACCCGGAGCTCGGCGCGAGCGTCGGGCAGCATCTCACCCGCCTCTTGCAGCAGATCGAGATGGGCGCTCAGCGCCTTGCGGACGCCGGCTTCTGCCTGGCGCATCGTATCCCCGGCGGCGTAGACGCCGGGCACGCCGATGACATACGCGCTAACGGAGCCGTTGGACTCCCGTTCGAGGACGATCGGATAGTGGCGCGTCTTCATGCGATGGCTCCCGGCGCTACCCCTTCAGGCCTGCGTCCTTGAGAATGCGGTGCAACAGGCCCGGCCCTACATCCTTCTTCGTATGAACCGCAATCGTCACGGCCCGGCGCGTCTCGGGATTCCAGAACTGCCGGTGGCTGCCCTTCCCGGTGCGCCGTTCCTCGAATCCGTGGGCCTCCAGCAGGCGAATGAGTTCGGCCCACGTCATCACTGGAAGAATAACCTGACGTTAGGTTAGCGTCAAACCTCACGGCGCAGCGCATGCCTCTCGCGTGCTCGATGCGCTCGAGCCGCGATGCCCTGAGCCGCGCGTCGGCCTGGTCCTGCCCGCCTCGTTCGCGGACGACGCGGAGTCGAGGCCCTGGCGGCGTCGAGCGCGGGGTTTGGCTCGGGAGCGCACCTCAATGCCTCCTGTTCGGCGGTCAGCCGCCGCCGGAGGGTGCGCAGGTCCGCCACGAGGTCGTCGACGTGCTGGTAGCGATCCTCCCTTGCCGGGTGATGACGTCCCCGGTGTCGCGGCCGAAGCCATCGGACCACAGCTGCCGCTCGCTGCCGGCGTCGATCGACCGCACCGTGATGTGGGCGCGTTCGCCCAGCTTCTGCGCGGCGCCTTCGACCACCGCCTCGACATCGAGTTCCCGGGCCACGGTCTTGAGCGGCTTCGGCTGCTTCTTGTAGTGCATGACCGACGTCCGTGCGAGGCTGATTCTGGCTGGATTCTGCCGTGCTGGCCGCGCGCCGCCGGTCGCAAGTCGCAAGCCGATTGTCCACCTTCCACCGGCGGCGTCGGAACGCCGTATACTCCCGCTGTGACCCTGGATCCGGCGCTCGTCGACGTGTTGAGGCAGTTGGCCGCGCAGCACCCGAACGTTCGCGCCTTGTACGTGTTCGGCTCGCGGAGTTCCGGCACCGCGCGGGTCGACTCGGATGTGGACGTCGGCGTCCTCTACCGAACACCGGAGCCCCTCGAGACCACGCTGCTGCTGGAGGATCTCACCGAGCGCGCGCTGGGGCGCCGGGTAGACGTGGTGGACGTCGCACGCGCCGGCGCGTTCCTCGCCTTCGACATCGTCCGGGGCGAACGGGTCTTCAGCCGTGATGTCGCCGACACGGATCGCTTCGAGCTGTACGTCCTCGCCCGCGCGGGCGACCTGCTGCCCTTCGAACGGCAGCGCCAGGCCGCGCTGATCGAGGGGCAGCGATGAGCCCCGGCCTGGTCAGCCCCGTCGTGGTCGCCGACAAGGTCGCGCTCATCGGTCGCATGCTCGACGGCATTCGCAGCGTGCCCCTGTCGGATCTCGAGGCCTTCACGTCGGACCCGCGGATGGTTGCGGCCGGCGACTCCTATCTGAGACGCGCGCTCGAGGCGCTCCTGGACCTGGGCCGCCATGTGCTGGCCAAGGGATTCGGCCGGGTTCCGGCCGAATACGCCGAGATCGGTCGACAACTCGGCGAGGTCGGCGTGCTCGACGTGTCGGAGACCTCGCGCCTCGTGCTGATGGCGAGGTATCGCAACCGGATGGTGCACTTCTACGACGAGATGACCGATGCCGAGCTGTTCACCGTGCTCTCGACGAAGCTCGGCGACATCGAGGCTGTAGTCGCGGGAATCACCCGCTGGATGGTTGCGCACCCCGAGCGCGTCTCCGACGAGGAGTGAATCCGGCAACCGGCCTGGGGCGCCGCGGGCGGCTTCGCCCGGGAGCGTCCAGTCGATGATGCGGGCCCACGTCGCCGGCGTCCCCGCGGCGGCCCCCTCGCGCGTGAGCCCTGCCTGGCCGGCCACGCGCGCAAGACCAAAGTCGAGGATCTTCGCCTGGCCCTCCGGCGTGACCATCACGTTGGCGCTCTTGACGTCGCTATGGACGATCCCCCGGTGGTGCGCCGCCTTCAGGCCCTCGCCGATCTGAAGGGCCAGATCGAGGGCCTGTTCGGCCGGCAGCGGGCGGCCGCCGATCACGTCCCGCAGCGTCCGGCCCTCCACCCACTCCATCGCGAGGAAGCCGCGCTCGGGATCGACCTCGTAGACGCCGGCGATGTGGGGGTGGGTGAGGGAGCCCGCCGTCTGCGCCTCGCGCAGCAGCCGCGGCACATCGTCGGCCGCGTGCAGGAACTTGAGCGCGACGACGCGCTGCATGTGCACGTCTTCGGCCTTCCACACCGTCCCCATCCCGCCCTCGCCCACCTGCTCGAGGACGCGGTCGTGCGAGATCGACGAACCGGCGGCGGGCTGGCCGGAGCTGTCCATGGCGGAAGTACGCGGACTATCGCAGGAACGGCCGCCGGGGCCGAACGGCTCCTTGCTTCCGCGGTCTCAGGCGCGGCGCACACGGCGTGCCGTCCGACCCGCATGTGGTGGGCCTTGTCGACTTGGGCGACACGAAGAAGTTCCGTCCGCGGGGATACGCGCCCCGGAAGGCGTCCTCTGCTCGAGAGGTGACGCCGTCGGTCCGCGAAGCTACGCGTGTCCGCGGGCCAATCTGCTCGACGTCGGCCTGCCGTTGCCTGCCGTTGCCGACGCCTGCCGGTTCCCGGTCCGGAATCGGCTCCGGGGTGCGCCTGATGCGAGACCAGGTGGTTGTCGAGTGGTGACCCGATTGTCCGCGTCACGCCTCGTCCCCGTCCATCAGCATCCACTCGTACGCCGGCCGGACGGCCACGTCGTCGGGTGCTTTGGGCGGCATGCGATCCCGTGTCAGCGTCAGCAGCCAGCGCCTGACGCGCCGCCGGCTTCCGCCGCCGCTCCGTTGCAGCGCGCGCAACTCACGTTCGGCGGTGGCGGGATCGGTCGCGTCGGCGCAGACTTGCAGCAAGTGCAGATCGCCCCGCGGATCCCGGGCCAGGAAGTCGACCTCGAAGCCGTCGCCGGTGCGGACGTAGGTGACCTCGCAGCGCCGGCGCTCGAGTTCGATCAGGACCGCGGTTTCCAGCGCGTGCCCGATGTTGGCTCGGCCGGTGCGGTCGAACACGGGGATAAGGCCCGGATCGACCGGATACACCTTGCGCGGGTTGACCATGCGCTGCCGCTCGGAATCCGACTCCATCCAGACCGTGCGGACCAGGAAGCAGTCGTCGAGGTGCGTCAGCAGCTGGTGCAGGGTATCGCGAGAGACCGCGATGCCCTGGCTCTTGAGCGTGCGATGGAACTTCTCGACGCTGAAATGCCCGCCGGCGTTGCCGAGCAGGTGCCGTACGAGCCAGCGCAGGCCCGTCACGTTGCTCACCTGGTGACGCTCGACGACATCGCGCAGCATGGCCACGTCGACGTAGTCACGCAGCAGCTGCCGCCGCGACGCCGCGTCGAGCCGCTGCGCTTCGGGGAAGCCGCCGACATCGAGCCAGCGCAGGAACGCGTGTTCGATGCGGCTGCGCGCCGCGCCAGCGAGGCGTCCGGGATCTGCCGGCACGTCCAGCCCCTGGTGCGCCAGGGCCTCGGAGAAACTGAAGGGATGAAGCGGCACCGCCCAGGCGCGGCCGCGAAGAGCGGTCCCAATCTCCCGCGACAGCAGCGAGGCGGACGACCCGGTCACGACGACGTCTGCACGGCCCCCATCGAGCAGGCGGCGCACGAACCGCTCCCAGCCCGGCACGGTCTGGATTTCATCGAGGCTCCACGAGACGGTCCCGAGCGCGTCGACGTCGGGGACGCGCCGGCCGAGCTCGTCGACGAGGAAACCCAGGTGGGCAGCTTCCAGTCCCGCCAGGCGCTCGTCCTCGAAATTCACATACGGGAGGAGCACCCGCGGCGAGCCGGCGGCGAGGCGCTCGCGGCGAAGCTGATGAACGAAGGTGGTCTTGCCGGCGCGCCGCGCGCCAAGAACGGCCGTCGCTTTCCCCTGCAGTCGGACAGTGCCCGCCACACGCCTGGGCGTGCCGTCAGGAGGAGGACCCTCGAGCGACGCGGCGAGGATCTCGACAAGAGCGTCCCGGAGCGGCTTCGGCACTGCGGCCATTGGCCTGTTTCTCCCTTCGCGAAGGAGAATCTAGCCTATTTTCATCCTCTCATGAAGGAGAAATCTAGGACGGTCCCTGGTTGACAGCCTTGCGAGCGCGTCCGCGCTCGGTACGAGTGCCGGGCCGCATCGGCGGCACGCCCGCGTTCGGCGCCCTGCCGTTCCCGGAGCAGCCGCGGCATATCGTCCGCCGCGTGAAGGACCTTTAGCGCGACGCGGCGCTGCAGGTGCACGTCCTCGGCCTTCCACACCGTCCCCATCCCGCCCTCGCCGACCTTCTCGAGGACGCGGTAGTGGGCGATCGTCGCGCCGGCGGAGGGCTGGCCGGGACTGTCCATGGCGAAAGTACGCGGACTATCGCAGGAACGGCCGCCGGCCTGGCAGGCCGTGCCGCCTGCGCCTCACTCGCCCAGGAGTTCGAGATCCAGCCCGCGGAACTGCTTGAATGCCACGTCCGTCGTCACGAGCCGATAGCCGGCCGCCACGGCGAAGGCCGCGAGATACGCGTCCATCCAGACCTTCGGCGACGCCGTCCCGCGCACCGCGAACCGTTTCCAGTACTCCTCGAGCGCGGCGGGTTCCTCGGGCCGGAACGTCACCCGGTCGTCCGCCAGGAGCGCCCGGTAGGCATGCCAGGCCTGCCGGTTCGTCAGCGGCGGGTTGCCGTATGGGCGCAGCACGCCGGTGTTGGTGAGGAGGCGGAGAAACGTCTGCTGCGTCGCCCGGCAGAAGGTGACGGCTCGCGGGTCTGGGACCGCGTCAAACCAGGCGCGGGCCACTGCGTGATGGGCGTGCGCCGAGAGGGCGAGCGCCAGCCAGACATTGCTATCGCACAGGTCCACGGCGGGCCTCGGTGTCCTCGTCGAGCAGCGCGCGGGCGACGCGTTCCGGGGTCATCTCCTGGCCCGGCCGCGCGTGATGGGCGCACGCCACCAACGGAAGCGTGACCCGTCGTCGTACGCCGCGCGGCGAAACGCGCCGCGACAGACCCTGCCTCAGCAGATCGGCGACCGTGTCTTTCAGCCTGCGGTTCTCCGTGACCGCGCGGATCTTGACCTCGCGCACGAGGTCGTCGGGGAGATCGAGCGTGGTCTTCATGCACCCATTTTGCCAGAAAGCTGGTTCGATGGCGACGGGACCGGGCGATCACCTTCGCCCGGAGTGCCCGGTGCGTGCCGCCGCCGGTTCGACGATCCTGGCGGCCGGTGGCCGAGCGGCTCCTTGCTGCCGCGGTCTCAGGCGCGGCGCACGTGGCGCTCCGGCGTGAGCAAGGCCTCGCGCAGGCGGGCCGGCTGGGACAGGAGCGAGGCGGGCAGGGCGAACAGTTGTCGTCCCAGGCGGAATGCCGCGTCGCCCCCGTGCACCACGAACCCGGCCCGCAGCGAGAGATCCTTCATGCACTCGACGAGCCCCCGCCCCGCCACGGGGGCGCCCGACAGCTTGATCTCGATCGGGAGCACGCGGGCCTTCAGCTCCAGCAGCAGGTCGACCTCGGCGCCGCCGTGCGTCCGCCAGAAGAAGGCACGCGGCCTCTCTCCGAGCAGGGCCAGCGCGCCGACGAGCTGCTCGAGCACGAACCCCTCCCACGACGCGCCCAGCTTGGGGTGGCGGCGCAGGGCATCGAGGTCGCCGAGGCCGAGCAGCGCATGGAGCACTCCCGTGTCGCGCAGGTACACCTTGGGGGCCTTCGTGAGGCGCTTGCCGATGTTCGCGAAGTAGGGCTGCAGTCGGCGCACGATGAAGAGGCCCTCGAGCACGTCCAGGTAGCGAACCACGGTCTGGGCGCTGATCGACAACCCGCTCGCCAGCTCGGCCGCGTTCAGCAGGCCGCCGTGCAGGTGCGCGAGCATGCCGAGCAGGTTGCGCATCGACAGCGCGTCGAGCCCGGGGCGCACGGCGGGGACGTCGCGCTCCAGCAAGGCCCTCAGGTAGGCCTCGCGCCAGTCGAGGCTGGCCGCGTCCGAGCGCGCCAGGAAGCTGCGCGGGAACCCGCCCCGGACCCAGAGCCGCCGGAGCCGGCTGTCCGATCGGGCCGCTTCGGCGGCCAGGAAGGGGGTGAGGTCGACGAATCCCGCGCGCCCGGCGAGACTCTCCGACACCCCGCGCACGAGTGCCGGCGACGCGCTGCCGAGCAGCAGGTAGCGCGCGCGGCGGCGGCGGTCGTCGAGCAGCGGCCGGAGCAGGGGGAAGAGGACGGGCTGTCGCTGTACCTCGTCGATCACGATCAGGCCCGGTCGGCGCTGCAGGGCGCCGAGGTCCTCCTCGGGAGCGGCCTCGAGGCGCCTCGCGTCGGACACCCGCTCCAGGTCGAAGATGGTCGCCGGGCCGCCCCGCGCGAGCGCGCGAGCCAGCGTGGACTTCCCGCACTGTCTCGGACCCAGCAGCACGATCGCAGGATGCCGCCGCAGCCCGCCCTTGACCAGGCCGGCGGCGGGGCGCGGGACATCAGTCACGTTGAAAATCTACCATAGCATGGTTGATTTTCAAGGATTGTAGAGAGCCAGTCCGGAAGGCTCCACATTGGCGCTCTTGACGTCGCGGTGGACGATCCCCCTCGGCCTTCCAGACCGTCCCCATCCCGCCCTCGCCCACCTGCTCGAGGACGCGGTCGTGCGAGATCGTCTGGCCGGCAGCCACCCGGCGCGGACTGTTCATGGTACGAACGCGCGCACTATACCGTACCGCCGGGGCAGATCAGTCCACCCTCAGTCCGCCGTTAGCACGCTCGCAGAGTGGGAAGCACGGGCCCCAGCGTGCCCAGGTTCCGCCCTACTGCGAATGCCTCATCGCTCTCCCCCTCCTGGTTGGCTCGTGCAGTAGAGTAGCAGTCCAGGCCGGGCGGCGCTTGAGCGCCACGCCGCGGCTCATGCCCGTGCCCGCCATCACTCCCGTCGTCTCCACCCGCTCCGTCCTCGCCTTCTGGCTGCCACTCGCCGCCACCTGGCTGATGATGGCCCTCGAAGGCCCCTACATCACCGCCATCGTGGCCCGCATGCCCGAGGCGGCGTTCAACCTCGCCGCCTACGGGATCGCGTTCTCGATCGCGTGGATCGTCGAGTCGCCGATCATGATGATCCTGACGGCGTCCAACGCGCTCGTCCGGTGCCAGGAGTCCCTGCAGGCGCTGCGGCGGTTCACCTACGCGCTCAACGTCGCTCTCACCGTCGTCCTTGCGCTGGTCGCGCTGCCGCCGGTCTTCGGCGTCCTCGCTCGAGTGATGAACCTGCCGCCCGAGATCGCGCGCCTGGCGCACCTTTCGACGGCCGCCACCCTCGCGTGGCCGGCAGCGATTGGCTACCGGCGGTTCTACCAGGGGCTGCTGGTGCGGGCCGGGCTGACGCACCGCGTGGCGTACGGCACGGTCGTGCGTCTGGTGACGATGTCGGTCGCCGCGGCCGCCCTCGCCTGGAGATCGTCGTTGCCGGGTGCCGTGATTGGAGCGGCATCACTGACGGCCGGCGTCGTGGCCGAAGCGGCGGCCAGTCGCCGGATGGCCCGCGGCGTGCTCCGGAGGCTCGAGTCCACGCCGCCGCCGGAAGGACGAGCGCCCCTGACGACGGGCGCGATCGTCCGTTTCTACTTCCCGCTGGCACTGACCTCGGTGCTGTCGCTGATCACGCTGCCCGTGATCACGTTCTTCATGAGCCACAGCCGCCGGCCGATCGACTCGCTGGCGGTGCTCCCGGTGGTCAACGCATTCGTGTTCCTGTTCCGCAGCGGGGGGTTCGCGCACCAGGAAGTCGTCGTCGCCCTCGGCGGGTCGCGATGGGAACATGCGCCGGAGATGCGCCGGGTGACGTGGCTGCTCGGAGGGCTCGCGTCGGGAGGCCTCGCGCTGGTCGCGATGACCAGGCTGGCGGACACGTGGTTCCAGTCGGTGTCCGGCCTGACGCCCGACATGGCCGCGTTTGCGATCACGCCGACACGCGTGCTGCTCCTGCTGCCGGCGCTGGAGTACCTGCTCGCCTGCCAGCGCGGCCTGCTGATCCTCGACCGTCGCACGCGAGCGGTCACGGCCGGCACCGCGGTCGAAGCCCTGGGCATCGGCGTCGCCCTGGTGCTCTGCGTCAGCGGGCTCGACCTGGTGGGCGCGATGGCGGCCGCGTTGGCCATCATGGTGGGCCGCGTGAGCGCGAACGCGTTCCTCGGCTGGCACCTGCGGGCGGGCCCACGACAGTCGAGGATCGCCTGAGGGCCACCGGCTCCCGAGGTCCCCTCTCGCCACTACCGCCCGGGTACGTCCGCGAGGCATCTGACGTACGCGTCGAACTGTCCGGTGTAGTAGAGACGCGTGAGGTCCTTCTCGAGCGCGTCCAGCGCGGCTGCCTGCGCCGGTGTCGCCGTTCGCGCCTCCTTCAGCCGCGCCCGGAACTCGCGAAACGCCTTCTCCTTGATCCAGTAGCCGTTCGCGTGGCGTTCCGCCACCGACGCGGCGTGGGCCAGCCTGTCCATCTCGGGCGTGGTGAGGCCGCGCCTCCATGCGGCGCGATACACGGCGAGCGCCTCCAGCCACGACTGGTTCGCAGCCGTCGTGTACGCCTCGTGCAGGCCCTTCCAGCCGGCCGCTCGGGTGTCGATGAGCGACGCCGCATCCGGCGCCGGCCCGCCAGGCGTCCGGTAGTCGAGCAGCGACACCTTGAAGTCCATCGTGCGATCGCCGTCGTAATCGAACTCGACGGTGTCCAGGAACCCGTTGTCGTCCGTGTCGGTATAGCGGACGACCTCCCCAACCTTCGTCGCAAGCGGCGTCGGCGACGGCGTCTTCCAGCCGCCGTGGAACTCGCCGTTCCTGTCGACGGTCCAGGCGCCCCACTCGGCGCCCGCGAGGTGCAGCTTCCGGTCGAACACGCCGACGTACAGCCTGCCGCCTCCCGAGTTGTCACGGTCGAACTCGCCCCGGTCGCCCAGCGAGTCCGCCTGCGGGTGACCACCCAGCCCCGGCTTCTCGTTGCCTTCGGCCATGTAGAGCCGCGCGTAGTTCCCCGACGGGCCGTCACGCCACTTCTTCACGGACCAGATGTCGATGTCCTCCGGCCCGCCGAACCCGTGGATCGGGTAGTACATCTCCACCCGTTCCCACCGGTGATCGTCGTCATCTTCGTCGAACACGAAGTAGGTCGTGGTCCACCCCCCGGTGAAGAACGCGTCGTAGCTCCTGTCGTGGGGCATGTACTTCAGTTCGTCGATCTGCCGCCAGTTGCCCCACTGGAAGCAGCGGTCGAACTTGGGGTTGCCGCGCAGCGCCGGGTACTTCGTGGCCATCGAGGTGTAGTTGACTCCGGGCCCGCCCGATCCGCGCAACGACATGTCGTAGTCGATCTCGTTGCCCTTGCCGGAGTCGTTGTCGAGATCCAGCGTGAGGAACGCCTCGTCGAGCACCCCCGAGAGCGGCGCGAGGCCCTTGACGACGGGCTGCTGAGGGTCGAGCCAGCGCATGCCCATCTCGGTGAGGCCGTCGTTGTCGGTGTCGTAGAACGCGAAGGGGTTCTCCCAGTTGAGGCGCGGGTCGGGCAGCGCCTGCGGCGGGCGGTGGATCTTGAGGAACAGCGCGTCGCCATGGTAGTCGGGCAGCCAGTTGTGCGTGCCGGTGTAGTCCCAGTTCGAGTTGCCGAAGTTGAACGTCTGCCAGTCCTGCCACCCGAGCACGCCGTCTTTCTCGACGTCCAGGAAGAGCATCCAGTGTGATTCGGCGGTACTCCACTTGCCCTCTTCCCAGGCCGGTGGCTGCGTGGACCAGGCCTGGATGTCCGGACGGCCGTCGC
This sequence comes from uncultured Vicinamibacteraceae bacterium, assembly GCA_964387935.1. Lineage (GTDB taxonomy): Bacteria > Acidobacteriota > Vicinamibacteria > Vicinamibacterales > JAFNAJ01 > CAYLZN01. Next base: position 14,371 of record CAYLZN010000096.1, read on the forward strand.
CGTCGTTGTCGGCCCACTTCACGTTCTGGTCCGTGATGCCGTCGTACCAGCCGTCGCCGTTCATGTCCACCTGGAGAACGTCGGCCACCTGGTCGCCGCGGGTGTCGGTGGGCGACAGGTCGCCGTTCTCGTCGAGCCACCGCACGCGCTTGCCGTTCCACCAGCGCTCGAGGATATCGGGTCTGCCATCGGCATCGACGTCGAGTCGGACGATGTCCGCCGACGGGGTGGACGATGCGAGCGCCGTGCGCCGCAGGTCGTGCGATGGCTGCGACTGGCCGGCCAGGGTAACGGTGCAACAGAGGGTGAGGAGGGCGAGGCGTCGGGTCATGGCAGGTGCGCGTGCAGGGGGCGCGGGCGAGAATGTACCATGCGGAGGCCGCGGATGGCGGTCTCACAGAACGAGGAGCACGGACGATGCCGATGCAGGTGGCGGACAGGCGGGCCCGGTGGTGGCGGATCGACTACCTCGACGCTCCCGACTTCTCGCGCCCGCCGGACGAGGTGACCGAGGAGGGCCGGGAACAGCTGTTCGTGCGGCTTCGGGCGCTCTACGGCGAGGCCGTGGCGCGCCGGACGCTCCCCGAACTGCTCCGCCTGATCAAGGTGCACTGCGCCCACAAGCCGGCGGAGCTGCGGACCGTGGAGCAGGGGTTCGACACGTGCCAGCGCTTCAGCGAGAAGGACATGATGCTGATCACGTACGGCGACATGGTCCGCGCGCGCGGGCGCACGGGTCTGTCGGCGCTCGGCGAGTTCCTCGCCGACTACCGCCGCGGCGATCCCGTGTTCAGCATCCTGCACGTGCTGCCCTTCTTCCCGTACACGTCGGACCGTGGGTTCTCGGTCGTGGACTTCAGGCAGGTCGACCCGCGTCTCGGGTCGTGGGACGACATCCGCCAGCTGGGCAGCACCTTCAGGCTGATGTTCGACGGCGTCCTCAACCACGCCAGCTCCCAGAGCCGGCCGTTCCGCGAGATGCTCAGCGGCAACCCGGACTACGCCGGCTTCGCGGTGGCGTTCACGTCCCCCGACGAGCTGACGCCCGAACAGCGTCAGCTCCTGCGCCGGCCGCGCACGAGTGACGTGCTGACGCGCTACGACGCCATCGACGGGCCGCTCTGGGTCTGGACGACGTTCTCGCGCGATCAGATCGACCTGAACTACCGCAACCCGAGGGTGCTGCTGAGCGCCATCGAGACGCTCCTGTTCTACGTCCGGATGGGGGCCGACCTCGTGCGACTGGATGCCATCACGTACATGTGGAAGGAGCTGGGCACCTCGAGCGCCAGCCTCGAGCAGACGCACGGCATCGTGAAGCTGTTCCGGAACGTGCTCGACATCGCCGCGCCGCAGGTGGCGCTGGCCACCGAGTCGAACGTCCCGCACGCGGAGAACATCTCGTACTTCGGGGACGGCCGTGACGAGGCCCAGCTCGTCTACAACTTCGCGCTGCCGCCGCTCGTGCTCCACGCCTTCTACCGCGAGGACTCGACCTGGCTCTCACGCTGGGCCGCCGACCTGGCCTGCGTCTCTCCCTGCGTCACCTACCTGAACATGCTCGACACCCACGACGGGATCGGCCTGCCTGGCGTGCGGGACGTACTGCCGCCGGAGGAGATCGACTTCGTCGTCGAGAGGGCCCGCCAGCACGGGGCCTTCATCTCGTATCGCAGCAGCGGGAACGGCGAGGTGCCCTACGAGATCAACACGACCTGGTACAGCGCCCTGAACTACGAGAACGCAGGGGAGTCGCGGGCGTTCCAGGTGCAGCGGTTCGTCGCCTCTCGCAGCATCGCGCTGGCGTTGCGGGGCGTGCCGGCCATCTACCTGCACGCGCTCGCCGGCAGCCGCAACGACATCCGGCTGGCGCTCCAGTCCAAGGTGAAGCGTGATGTGAACCGATCGACGCTCGATTTCGAAATCCTCCAGCGCAACCTCGCCGATCCCGCCTCGAAGCTGCACCTGCTCTCGGAGAGCCTCCGTCGGCTGTTCAGAACGCGGGTCCTGACGCGCGCGTTCCACCCCAACGGCGGCCAGCGCGTGCTCGGCCTGTCCCCCGCGCTGTTCTCGCTGCTGCGGATCTCGCCGGAGGGCCACGAACACGTGCTGTGCCTGACCAACGTGACACCGCGGATCCAGTCGGTGCTCATCGACGAGCGCGAGATTGGCGTGGAGTCGTCTTACTGGTTCGACCTGCTGGCCGGCCGCGGCTGGATGGCGACCGACGGCAGCCTGCGGCTGGACCTCAACCCCTACGACGTGCTGTGGCTGACGCCCTCGCGCGAACTCGAGCGACGGATCGAGTCCGGCACGTGACCGTCCGCAGGGCCCCGCCCGCCAGGATGACGAGCATCGCCGCATTCCAGCCGCCCGGACCAGGGCCCGGCGCCCGCTCCGCGCCGGGGAGGGCCGACGCCAGGCGGGAATCGAGGGTGCCATCTGGACGGGGAACGATCACCGGCCGATCGACGGCCGCCAGCAGCGCAAGGTCGTTGCCGGCGTCGCCGAGGCCGACCGTCGTGAAGTGACGTCCCTCCTCGGCGTGCGCGGCCAGCAGCACGCGGAGTGCCTGTCCCTTGTCCGTGCCGGCGGCGACGAGGTGCAGGAACCTCCCGCCTTGCGTCACCTCCAGGCCGCGGCGTCGGGCGGCCTCGACCACGCGCGGCACCATCGCCGGATCGTCGATCAGGAACGGCTCGTCGAACTGGCGCCGGCTCGCGAGTTCCGCGGCAGCGAT
>CAYLZN010000097.1:0-15539 GCA_964387935.1 uncultured Vicinamibacteraceae bacterium
CCCGGCGAAGCGCCCGCGCAAGAAGACCGCGTCGTGATCCCAGCAGTCCACGTGGTGGGCGGCGGCCTGGCGGGCAGCGAAGCCGCGTGGCAGGTGGCCACGCGGGGTGTGCCGGTCGTCGTCCACGAAATGCGGCCGCTGCGGGCCACGCCCGTGCACAAGACGGACCGGTTCGCCGAACTCGTGTGCAGCAATTCCTTCCGCGGCGACAAACTGGACAACGCGGTGGGTCTGCTCAAGGAAGAGATGCGGCGCCTCGGATCGCTGGTGATGCGCGTGGCGGACCAGACGCGCGTGCCGGCCGGCGCGGCGCTCGCGGTGGATCGCGGGCTCTTCAGCGAAGGGATCACGGCGGCGCTGACCGCGCACCCGCGGATCACGATCGAGCGCGAGGAGGTCGCGCGGCTGCCCGCTCCCGCCCTCGAGCGACCGGCCACGATCATCGCCACCGGCCCGCTCACCTCGCCCGACCTCTCTGCCGACATCGCGGAGTTCGTAGGCGCCGGGTACCTGTATTTCTACGACGCGATCAGTCCGATCGTGCTCGCCGACACGATTGACTACGGCAAGGTGTTCCGGGCATCGCGATGGGATCGCAGCCTGCGCCGCGCGGAAGACGGACCCTCGGCCGGAGAGGGGGACTACCTCAATTGCCCGCTGACACGCGACGAGTACGAGCGCTTCTACGAGGCCCTCGTCGGCGCCGAGTCGGCCACGGTCCACGAGTTCGACACGGAGAAGTTCTTCGAAGGCTGCCTGCCGATCGAGGTCATGGCGCACCGCGGCCGCGAGACGCTGCGGTTCGGGCCCATGAAGCCGGTGGGCCTGGTGGACCCGCGAACCGGGCACCAGCCGTACGCCGTGGTGCAGTTGCGCCAGGACAGCCTGGCGGGCGATCACTTCAGCCTCGTCGGCTTCCAGACGCAGATCAAGTGGGGGGATCAGGCGCGGGTGCTGCGCACGATCCCGGGCCTGGAGCGGGCGGAGTTCGCGCGGTTCGGGATGGTGCACCGCAACACCTACGTCAACGGGCCAGTCGTCCTGCTCCCGACGTGGCAGACGCGCCGACGAGGCGACCTGCTGCTGGCCGGGCAGATGTCCGGCGTCGAGGGGTACGTCGAGTCGGCCGCGTCCGGGCTGCTGGCCGGGCTCAACGCGGCGAGGCTGGCGCGCGGCGCACCGGCCGTGTCCGCGCCCCGTGAGACCGCGATCGGGGCGCTGGCGCACTACGTGTCGCACGCGGATCCGGCGCATTACGACCCGACCAACATCACCTTCGGGATCATGCCGCCCCTCGAGCGGGGCCCTCGCGGCCGGGCGGAGCGGAAGGCGGCCCTCTCCGCGCGCGCGCTCGACCACCTGGCCCGCTGGAGTGCAGAGATCGGCGCCGTCGCGGACCCGGTCGCGGAGGCATCGCGACCGTGACGAAGGCCCCGGCGTCCGAACCGCTGTCCGATCTGGTCGGTGACTTCCTGGACCACCTCCGGTTGAACCGGAACGTGTCCCCTCAGACCGCGCGGGCCTACGAAAGCGATCTCCAGCAGTTCCTGCACGACCTCGCGATGTCGCGGAGCCTGAAGCGCAGCCAGCTCACCGCGGCGCACGTGGACGCGGCCGCCGTGCGCGGATTTCTCGCCGACCTGGCGCGGCGCGGCAACGCCCGGGCCTCGATGGCGAGGAAGCTGGCCGCCGTACGGATGTTCGTGCGGTTCCTGCGCCGCGAGGGCGCGCTCGCCGACGATCCGGCCGCTCTCGTGACGGCGCCCCGCCTGGAGCAGAAGATCCCGGCGCATCTCACCGAGCCCGACGTCGCCCGCCTGATGGAGACCCCCGACGTCAGCCGGCCGCTCGGCCGCCGCGATCGCGCGATGCTCGAGCTGTTCTATGCTTCGGGGCTTCGATTGAGCGAGCTCGTGGGGCTGAACCTGCCAGACCTGAATCTGGCGGGGCGGATGGTGCGCGTGCTCGGCAAGGGTGGCAAGGAACGCCTCGTGCCCTTTCATCGGTCGGCGACCGACGCGCTGCTCGCCTGGCTGCGCGACCGCGAAGCGCTGGTGATGGCCGCGCCAGCCCCTGAGCCGACGCCACGTCCGCCGGCAGGTCCGGGGCGTCGCGCGCGCCCGGCTCGCGATCGCGCCGAGCCCGTGTTCGTCAACTACCGCGGCGGGCGGCTCACGGCACGCAGCGTGCGACGGCTGGTCCACCGGTATGTCGCGCAGTGCAGCATGCGGTTCGACATCAGCCCTCACGCCCTGCGCCACTCCTTCGCCACGCATCTGCTCGAGCGAGGCGCAGACCTCCGGGCCATCCAGGAACTGCTCGGGCACGCGCGTCTCAGCACCACGCAGCGCTACACGCACGTCAACCTCGCGCACCTGACGGAGGTCTACAGGAAAGCGCATCCTCGCGCGTAGCGCGGCCGACACCGGTCGGCGCCTTCAGTACAGCGGACGCCAGGTGAAGAACATCGCCGCCGCCAGGCCCTGGATCACACCCAGTGCGGCCACGACGTCGAGGTGGCGCCTGGGTGGGACCACCGCCCCGAGCCACAGGAAGATCGGGAAGAGCACCGCGGTGAATCGGCCCATCGACAGCGCCCCACCCATCATCAGCGGCGGCAGGAGGATCACGACCACGAAGGCCGCGTACGGGGCGCCGAATCGCCGCCAGACGGGGAACACCGCCGCGAGGGCCAGCAACACGGCGGCCAGGTTCATGGCGTCTGTCGGGGCCGTGCTCGTGTAGCCGTACAGGCCTTCGCGTCCGATGAAGTCGAGGTACTCTCCAGCCATGGAGGTCAGGGAGCGGTACTCGCGACCCCAGGCCGACTGCAGTCGCGTCCAGGCGAGGGCGTCCCCGGTGAAGCGCTGGATGTAGGCGGAGTAGGCGAGCGGTGCGACAAGAGGCGCGCCTGCTGCCGCCAACGCGGCAGCCCGGAAGGTGTGCCGGTCGCGTACCCGCCACTGATCCAGCGCGAGCAGGCCGAGCGGCACGCACAGGAGGAAGCCGTTGGGTCGCGTCAGCCCCGCGAGCAGGCCCCAGGCCGCGGCCGGCTGCCAGCGGCCCTCGAGGAACGCCTGCAGTGCTCCCACGGTCGCCAGGAGGAACAGGCCCTCGGTGTAGGCCGCTCCGTAGAAAAGCGCAAAGGGATAGGCCTGCATCAGCAGGACCGCGCCGCAGGCCTGCTCCTCATCGAGCCAGCGCCGGGCGAGGCGGTAGATCCACAGGCTGGCCACCCATCCCGCCATCAGCGAGATCGCCACACCGGCCCAGAGCAACCGGGCACGGTCGGACGCGCGCGCGTCGTTTTTGAGGCGGAGGTGGTTCACGCCGGCCGCCAGGCCCACCACCCGCATCGCCACCGGGAATGCGGGCATGAAGACGATGTTCTGCTGGCCGTCGCTGCCGTCGTACTGATAGCCGTCCGTGGCGATGTGGAGATACCAGCCGGCGTCGAACCGCGCGGGCAGGTTGAGGAGCTCGTTGGCGGACACTCTGGAGAGGTCGCGCTCCGGCAGCCCGAAGGTGACGGCGGCCAGGTAGCCCGCCAGCAGCACCGACAGGCGCACGGTCCAGTAGAACGTGGTCAGGCGTCGAAGGTGCGGGTCCGACCACGTCCACCGCCACGTGCCGGCAAGCCGCTCGAGCAGCGACGGGTGCGGCCAGCGCCAGTGGCGAACGGTGAGCAGCAGGACGCCGACGAGCAGGGCGCGCCAGCTCGAGCTCATGGAGACGCGCATCGTCCCGACGGTGACCGCGAACGAGCCGCCGGCCATCAGGCCGACACCGAAGGCGGAGACGAGCAGGCCAAAGGTGTCTGCCGCGCGAGCCCAGAGCGGGAGGGTCACGACGAGCGCGACTCTGACCCCAGCGCCCGGGTCTTGTCAACCGGCTGAGGTGCTCCGTACGCCTGCCCTGCCGTACGCCACCCCCGTCGTACGCCTGCCGTACGCCTTACGCCGTACGCCCCCTCTTACGGCAACGCCGCCACCGCCGCGCACGTGAGCGCGATCATCAGGCCGATCACGAGCGCGCGCCGCGGCGTGAGGGGCACGGGGCACGCCGCTCTCATACGGCCTCGGCGAGCGGTTCGCGGTCGCGACGCCGGCCCCGCGGCAGCGCGATCCCGAGCGTCTTGATCTTGTAGTTGATCACCCGGGGACTGATCTGGAGCAGTTCGGCCGCGTCTTTCTGCACCCAGTTCGACATGCGCAGCGCCTCGACGAGCGCCTGGCGCTCGATCTCCTCGAGCGCGAGGCCGGTGGGCGGCAGCTTGACCACCTGCGCCTGGTCGCCGCCGTCGCGGCTCGGCTCGTCGCCGAGGTGGACGTCTTCCGCCCTGATCAGGCGGTCGTCGGTCAACAGGGCCGCGCGCTCGAGGGCGTTCTCCAGCTCGCGGATGTTCCCCGGCCAGTTGTAGCGCAAGAGCAGCTTCAGCGCGTCGGGCTGCAGGCCTTCGATGCGCTTCTTGAGCTCGCCCGCGAAGCGCCGCACGAACGCCTCGGCGAGCGCCGGGATGTCCTCCTTGCGGTCGCGCAGCGGCGGCATGTCGATCGAGACGACGTTGAGGCGGTAGTAGAGGTCCTCGCGGAACTGACCGGCCGCGACCATCGCCGCCAGGTTCCGGTTGGTCGCGGTGATCAGCCGGACATCGACCTTGATCGTGCGGGTGCCGCCCAGGCGCTCGAACTCGTGCTCCTGCAGCACCCGGAGGATCTTCGCCTGCGTGTTCGGGCTCATGTCCCCGACCTCGTCGAGGAACAGGGTGCCGCCGTCGGCCTGCTCGAACCGGCCGATGCGCTGCTTGTCCGCGCCGGTGAACGCGCCCTTTTCGTGGCCGAAGAGCTCCGACTCCAGCAGGTTCTCCTGCAGCGCCGCGCAGTTCACCTTGACGTAGTTCCGCGCGGCCCGCGAGGAGTTGTGGTGGATGGCACCGGCGATCAACTCCTTGCCCGTGCCGGTTTCCCCGCGAATGAGCACGGTGGTGTTGCTCCGGGCCACCTTGCAGACGATGTCGAGGACGCGCTTGAGCGCTCCACTGGAGCCGACGATCCGATCGAACTCGTAGATGTCCTGCTGCGTGTGGCGGAGGTACTCCACTTCGTGCTGCAGCCGGCGATGCTCGATCGCCTTTTCGATCTTGACCTCCATCTCCTCGATTTCGAACGGCTTCGGCACATAGTCGAACGCGCCGATGCGCATCGCTTCGACGGCCGTGTGGACCGAGGAGAACGCGGTCATGAGGATGACGGCCGTGGTCGGGTGCAGGGCCTTGCACGTGCGGAGCACGTCGAGGCCGTCGGCGCCGCCCATCTTCAGGTCGCTGACCACGAGGTCGTAGCTGCCTTCGTGCAGTTTCTCGATGGCGAGGTTCCCGTTGCCGGCTTCCTCGACGTCGTGTCCGGACTCGGTCAGGACACGGACGAGGCCCCGGCGAAGCGAATCGTGGTCGTCGGCGATGAGAATGCGGCCCATGATGCGAGGTCCCTGCGAGAGAAGCCGATCACGAGCCCGTCAGGGCCCACGAGTCGCCAGCGAAGGGGCTGGCGACGTCCCGCGCCACCACGATCGGCAGCGTGACGCGGAACGACGTCCCACCCTGGTCTCCGACGACCATGTCGATCCGCCCGTCGTGGGCATCGACGATCTTGCGGACGATCGCCAGCCCGAGACCCGACCCCCGGGCCTTGGTCGTGAAGAACGGGCTGAAGACCTTGTCCCGCAGGTCGGCCGGGACGCCCGGCCCGTCGTCGGCGATCGTGATCTGGAGCTTCGGGGGCAGGTAGGAGACCTCGAAGGAGTCCGGATCCACCTCCGTGGGCTGAAGCGTCGCGCCTACTGAAATCCGACCCGTGCCGTCGAGGGCCTCGAACGCGTTGGTCAGGAGGTTCGTGAACAGCTGGCGCAGCTGGTTGGCATCGGCCTCGAGCGGTGGCAGTTCCGGCGACAGGTCGATGTCGACGACCGTGTCGCGGCGGTCCACGAGGCTGTCGGCCATCTGGAGGGCCTCCTCCAGCAGCCGCGCGAGTGTCGTCCGTTCCACCTGCAGGCGGATGGGGCGTACGAAGTCCAGGATCTCCAGGACGATCGCGTCGGCCATCTTGGCCTCGGTGATGATGTCGTTGAGCAGCGATTCCGCGTCGGGCACGCCCGTGAGCCGGCGTCGCAGCAGGCCCGCCATGACCTTGATTCCAGCCAGCGGGTTCTTCACCTCGTGCGCGATGGCGGCGGCCATTTCGCCGAGCGCGGCGAGCCGATCGCGGAGGCGCTCCCGCTCCTCGAGCTGCTCGACTCGCGTCAGGTCCTTGAACAGCAGGGTGGCTCCGATGAGCGCGCCCGCCGCATCCCGTACGGGGCACACCGTGTAGCCGATGACGCGGCCAGTCGGGCGCAGTCGAAGCTCGGCGCGGTTCGGGGGGTTCGACAGCTCGAACGCGCTCTTCAACACGCGCACGATGTCCGGGTGCGCGCGGAGCACGTCCGCGTACCGGGCGCCGACGACGACCGCATCGGCGCCGAGGTCCAGGATGCGGCATGCCTCGCGGTTCATGTGCGCCAGATGGCCGCCGGAGGTGATGACCATCACGCCGTTGCGCAGCGAACTCACCACGTCGTGGAAGAACGACGTCGGCAGCGCGGCCAAGGTCGGGTCGGGCACCGAGCCGGGCGAGAGAGGCAACGGGTCCAGTGTGGGCATGCGAGACGATGGTCCGGAACTCGAGTGCGCAAGGGGCGTACCGCAGGACCAGGTCGAGAGTGCGGACAGATCCGTGGCAATCGCCACGAAGCTGGTGGCCCTGCGGGGCCGTTCACGGACCAAATCGGCAGTGGCTGACGGAACTGTAATCGAACTCGACCATGGGAGGTCGAGCCGACGGCAGGCGCCGGCGGCGGGTCAGGGCTGCACGTCGGGCGTCCGGGCGCAGAGGGCTTCGGACTCCGCCGACAGTTCCTCCCACCGGTGCATCAGGTCGCCGATCTCGTACATCAGCGCCTGGTGGCGGTCGAGCACGGGCTTCCCGGCGAGGTGGTCCTCGTAAAAACCCGGGGCGGACATCGCGGCCTCGAGCGTCTTCATCTCCCGCTCGCGGTTCGCGATCGTGGCCTCGACCTCGGCGATCTGGCTCCGCACCGCGTCGAGGGCGCGCCGCTGGCGGCGCTGTTCCGCTTCCTGGCGCTTCTTCTCCTCGCGGGACGGTGCCGGAGCACGGTCGTCGTGGCGCGGCGCGGGCGCAGCCGAACGCACCGGCCGTCCCGTCCCGGCGCCCACCTCCGGTCCGCCTGCCGGGCGCGGTTTGCGCGGCGCCGGTTCGGGGCGGGTTGCCGCCTGTTCGTGCTGGGCTTTGCTCCAGAGGAACCCCTCATACCCGCCGGGATAAACGATGCCCCGGCCGTGTCCGACCTCCACCACCTTCGTGGCCAGCCGGTCGATGAAGTACCGGTCGTGGGAGACCAGGATCAGGGTGCCCCCGAAATCCTCGAGCGCATCGAGCAGCACGTCCTTCGAGTCGAGATCCAGGTGGTTGGTCGGCTCGTCGAGCAGCAGCGTGTTGGCCGGGCGGAGGAGCATGCGCGCCACCGCGAGCCTCGTCCGCTCGCCGCCTGAGAGTACCGCCGCCTTCTTGTGGATGTCGTCACCTTCGAAGAGAAACCCGCCAAGGATGGTGCGGATCATCGGCACCATGTGCAGCGGCGACCCGTCGGCCAGCGTTTCGTACACCGTGCGCGCGGGGTCGAGCCGTGTGGCTTCGTCCTGGGCGAAGTACTGCATCACGACCTGGTGGCCCGGCGTCCGGGTGCCGGCGTCCGGGTCCTCGACGCCGGAAAGCATGCGCATGAGCGTGGATTTGCCCGCGCCGTTCGGCCCGATCAGGGCGATGCGATCGCCACGCTCGACGTGGACGGTCAGGTGATCGAAGACCACCTTCTGACCGTAGGCCTTCCGCGCGTCCTTCAGCTCGAGCACCGTCCGGCCGCTCTTGACGCACTCCGGGAACTTGAACCGCACCCGCTTGCGCGCCGGCGGCACCTCGATCGGCCGTATCTTCTCGAGCATCTTCAACCGGCTCTGGACTTGCGCGGCCTTGGTCGCCTGGTAGCGGAAGCGGTCGATGAACACCCGCATCCGCGCGACCTCGTCATCCTGGTCCTTCTTCTGCTGGCGCAGTTGATCGAGGCGCGCCGTGTGCTGCTCGAGGTAGCGGGAGTAGCTGCCGACGTAGTCGGTGATCGTGCGCAGCGACAGGTCCGCCACACGCGTGACGACCGCGTCGAGGAAGTAGCGATCGTGCGACACCAGGATGACGGAGAACGGGTAGGCGGACAGGAACTCCTCGAGCCAGTTCCGCGCGTCGAGGTCGAGGTGGTTGGTGGGCTCGTCCAGCAGCAGAAGACCGGGGCTCTGCAGCAGGAGCTTCGCGAGCGCGATGCGCATCTGCCAGCCGCCGGAGAATGTCTCGGTGGGCTGCTCGAAGTCCTCGTCGGCGAATCCGAGCCCGCGCAGGACCGTGGTGACTTTCAGATCGATGCTGTAGCCGTCCAGCTGGCGGAAGCGATCCTGGAGTTCGCTGTACCGCACCAGCATCCGCTCGTGCTCGGCATCGGGCACGGCGGGGTCGCCCAGGCGGGCCTCGAGCGCGTGCATCTCGTCTTTGAGGTCGAGCAGCGGTTTGAAGGCGAGGCGCGCTTCGTCGGCCAGGCTTCTGCCGCCGTGGACGAGGCCGTCCTGGGGCAGGTAGCCCACCGTCAGGTCGGCAGGCCGGGTGATCTCCCCCTTGTCGTGCTCCTCGAGGCCGGCCAGCATGCGGAGCAGGGTGGTTTTGCCGGCGCCGTTCGGGCCGCACAGGCCCACGCGTTCGCGCTTGCCGACGGTCCACGTCACGTCGTCCAGGAGGACGCGGGGACCGTAGGCCTTGGTCAGTCCGGAGAGCTGGATCATTGGGGGCGTGCCCGGTCTGCCGGGCAGCCCGTCATCGTAGCATGCAGCGTGTGCGCTCCGGGGTGGGGGGCAGTCCGGGCTGTCCGGCAGGGCCGCGCCCCACCCGGCGGTGGGATCTCTCAACCGGACCAGGGACCCGGGGGGAGCCGGGCGGCGCGCGGGCACTTTCAGATCTGCAATTGCCACACCTGTGCGCCGGCCACGATCTGCACCCGGGAACGGGGAGATGGCCTGCCTGTGCCGAGGGAAGTCGCAGGGCGTGGTGAGGGAAGTCATCCCGCGGGACGCAGAATCCAACCTTGATTGGACAGAACGGCGGGCGGCCGCAAGCCGCCGGCCGCAAGCCGCGCGCCGCCGGCCGCAAGATGTACGCCGATGGTTGACCCGACCACCAACGGCCCGGCTTCGTCTAAGCTGTGGAACGAGGGATGGCCTGGTGGGCCTCACGCCCGGAGTGGGCGGACAGGACCCCGAGGGCGCGCGCCGGAGGCCAATGGCGTCCACCGACGAAGAACTGGTCGAGCGGGCGATCGCCGGAGATTCGGAGTCGTTCAACCAGCTCGTCAAGCGCTGGGAGCGGCCGATCTATGCGCTGGCCTACCGCGTACTCGGGCGCGAGGAGGATGCGCGGGACGTGGTCCAGGAGGCCTTCCTCCGCGCCTTTCGTGCGCTCCCCGGCTTCAAGGGCCAGGCGAAGTTCTCCTCGTGGTTGTATCGCATCACGCTGAACCTGTGCCGCGACTGGATCCGGCGGCGGAACCGCACGCCGGAGCTGCAGGCACCCGAGGGCATCGATGTCATCGAGCTGGCGGCTGAACAGGGTCCAACCGAGACCGTCGAGGACGTCTTGAGCCGCAAGCACATGGGAGAGCGGATCGCTCGCGCCATGCGGGCGCTGACGGAGGACCAACGCACCGCGATCGTGCTCAAGGAATACGAGGGGCTCACGTTCCAGGAGATCTCCGACCTGCTGGACGTGCCCCTCTCGACGATCAAGACACGGCTCTATCAGGGGCTCACGGTTTTGCGCCGCGAGCTGGAGAGGGAGTCGGCCTCACGGGGCGCGAGCGTGCTGGCGTTTGGCACGCAGCGCCTCACGCCGCCGCTCACCGACACGCCATGAACGAGCACATGACCTGCGAATCGAAAGAGCTGCTGATCTCCTACCTCTACAGCGAGGTGACCGAGGCGGAGCGACAGGCCGTCGAGGCGCGCCTGGCCGCCTGCGCCGGGTGTCGCGCGGAGGTGGAGGCCTTCACCGGGGTGCGCACCGCGCTTGCCGAGTGGGACGCGCCAGCCCTGGGCGTCCACTTCCGAGTTGTGGCCGAGCCCGCGGGGCGCGCCGCGAGCCGCCCTCGCTGGTGGGGCGCGGCGCCGCTGGCGGCTGCGGCGGTGCTCGTCCTTGCCGCCGCGGCGGCGCTCGCGGCCCTCGAAGTGCGCCGCGAGGCCGGCGGCCTCGTGATCCGCACGGGGTGGAACCGCGCGGACACGACCGCCGAGATCCGGCAGGCGGCGCTTCCCGCCCCGACGTCAGCTCTTCCCGCTTCGCCGGCGCCGTCCCCGGGGGAGTGGCGTACGGAACTCGCGGCCCTCGAACAGCGGCTCATGGGCGAGCTGTCGAGATCGGCCCCCACGACTCTGGCCGCGACCAATGCCAGCACCACGACTTCCGGTCCTGTCACACGCCGCCTGTCGGACGATGAGCTCCTGCGGCGCGTCCAGCAACTGATTGACGATGCGGAACTGCGGCAGCAGCGCAACCTGGCGCTTCGCATGACCGAGGTGTCGAGAGACCTCGCCGTCCAGCGCGAAGCGGACCTCGTGCAGATTCAGCAGGGCATGGGTCGGCTCGAGGGGCGCAGCGAAGCCGAGGCGGCGCGCGCCCGCGAAATGATGAACTACATCGTCAGGGTCTCTCAGCAGTCGCCTCGAGAGTAGGCGGCATGGCAACAAGGAGTGGCATCGTGAACGCGAAGTGGTTGGTCGTTCCTCTCGTGGCGGTGGCCACGCCCGTCCTCGCCCAGCAGGTGATCTCGACGGTGCCCGCGCCGGCCGTGTCCTCGCAGGCCCGCTTCCAGATCCGGGTGATGGAGGGCGTGCTCGAAACGGCCGTGCAGAACGGCGCGCTGACCGTGAGCACCCAGATCCGCCAGGTGTCGCCAGACCTGACCTTCTTCAGCGGGCCTGCCCGGGCGCGCGGTTTCCGCGTCGATGAGTACGGCGTGTTCTTCGCGGTGGACGTGCCGGCGCTGCACCGGTCGCTGACGTGGAGCCTGCGCACGGTCACCCAGTCCAACGCCGACCTGACGAGGGCGCTGGAGTCGATCCGCCGCGCGGTACTGGCCCAGAACGACACCCGCATGAAGGGCGAACTCGAACAGGCCCTCAAGCTGGTGGAGCTGCAGGTCGGGCCGCCTGCCCTGAGGCGGGTCACCACGCCGGACGCCCCGCGGCCCGGCCAGGCCGAGGCCACGCCGCCTGCAGCCGAGGAGCCCGCGAGAGCGCGCGTGCCGGACCTGCTGCTCAAGGACCCTGGCGCCGCCTACACGAAGGCTGTCCAGGACGCCCTCGTCGATGCGATGGTGGATTACGGATCGACGCTCAGCCTCGAGGACGCGGAGTGGCTCACGGTGGCGGCCCGCGAGATGGGTGACGCCATGATGGGCAGCGACCTCGGACAGTCGGTCACGATCACCCTTCGCGCGCGCGGCACGGATCTGAGCGCCTTCAAAGCGGGGCGCCTGAGCCGCGAGGAGATGAAGAAGAAGGTCGAGGCCCGCGAGTTCTGATCTACAATCCGCCGATGTCGCGTTCGGGCGTTGGTCTGTCGCCTTCTGCCGTCCTGGCCGGGCTCGTCCTGCTCGGTGTGGGTGTCGTCTCCGCGGCGTGCCGCGGGGCCGACGTCGATGTGCAGCAGGCCCTGCAGGTCACCGATGTCGTGACCGGCTACCACGACCTCGGCATCGTGGACGGCAAGAACAAGCTCGTGCCGAGCGTCTCCTTCCGGATCAGAAACGTGGCATCGGACACGGTCGCCAGCGTGCAACTGAACGCGGTGTTCCGGGTGGTCGGCGATCAGGAGGAACTCGGCTCCGCCTTCGTCAAAGGGATCGACGCCAGAGGCCTGGCGGGCGGCGCCACCACCGAGCCGTTCGTGCTCAGGTCGGCCCTCGGCTACACCGGCGAGCAGCCTCGCGCGCAGATGCTCCAGCATTCGAGTTTCCGCGACGTTCATGTCGAGATTTTCGCCAAGCACGGCGCCAGGCAGTGGGTGAAGCTCGGCGAGCACAAGGTCGAGCGCCAGTTGCTGACCCACTGATGCCCGCCCCGAGTTCGGCTCCCGCCCTCGAGCGGCGCCTCGGGCCACTCGACGCCGCCGCCGTCGTCGTGTCGAACGTCATCGGCAGCGGAATCCTCATCACGCCCGCCTTCATCGCGGCCACGGCGCCGAACGCTCAGGCCATGATGGGGGCCTGGCTGGCCGGCGGCCTGCTGGCCTTCGCCGGGGCAATGGCGTACGCGGAACTGGCGGCGCTTCGCCCGCGTGCCGGCGGCGAGTACGTCTACCTCCAGGAGGCCTTCGGTCCCCTGGCCGCGTTCCTCACGGGTTGGACATCGTTCGTCGCGGGCTTCTCGGGCGCGATCGCAGCCTCGGCCGTCGGGTTTGCCAGCTACCTCGGGCGCTTCGTCCCTTCGGCGGCCGACCCGACGCCGCTCGTGAGCCTGCCGCTCGGGCCGCTCTCCCTGTCGCTCTCGCGCCAGACGCTCATCGCCACGCTGCTCGTGTGGGCCCTGTCCTGGGTGCACATCCGCGGCCTCGGGCCCGGCCGACTCGTGCAGAATGCCCTCGCCGTCACGAAGGTGGTGTTCCTCCTCGGCTTCGTGGCGGCCGGGCTTTCCATCGGCCGGGGCAGCGTGGGGCACTTCTCCCTCGGTGGTTCAACGAGCGCCGGCGGGTTCCTCCTCGCGCTGATCCCGGTGATGTTCAGCTACTCGGGCTGGAACGCTGCGGCCTACGTGGCCGAGGAGATCAGGAATCCCGCCCGGAACGTGCCGCTCGCGCTCGGCCTGGGCACCGCAGCCGTCATCCTCGTCTACCTGGCGCTCAACCTGCTCTACATCTACGCCATGCCGGTGCCCGAGCTGGCGGGCCTGCAGGTGCGCGTCGTGGATGCCGCCGCCGATCGCCTGTTCGGGGCGGGGGCTGGCGACCTGCTCGCGTTCATCACGCTGTTCATCGTGGCAGGCAGCATCAGCGCGATGGTGTTCGCCGGCCCGCGTGTCTACTACGCCATGGCACGTGACGGGCTGTTCCTCCGAGCCGCCGGGCAGATCCACCCGCGCTATCGCACGCCGGCCGTGTCGATTGCTGCACAGGCCGCGTGGTCCACCCTGCTCCTGCTGTCCGGTACGTTCGGCCAGCTCGTGGACTACACCGGGTTTGCGGTCGTCCTGTTCGCGGGTGCCGCCGTGCTCGGCCTGTTCGTGCTTCGGTTCCGCAACCCGGGGGCATCGCGTCCGTTTTCCGCGCTGGGCTATCCTCTCGCCCCCGCGGTGTTCGTGCTGGCCAGCGCGGCCCTGGTGGTCAATGCCATCTGGAGAAATCCAGGTCCCTCGGCGGCGGGCCTGCTGGTGATCGCCGCCGGGCTTCCGCTCTACTGGTTTTTCCGGACCCGGGCCACGTCACGGCTGTAGCGTTCCCGACAGCTTGAGCGTCCGGTCGGCCAGCACGTAGACGTTGAACTCGAGGGACTGCAGCCCCTCGCGCCGGACCTCGAGGTGGTGTGGGCCCGCCGGCAGTGCGAGGCTCTGGAAGTTGCCATCGAACGCGTCGACGATCCCCACGTAGTAGCCGTCCACGAACACGTGGGCGTCGCGCGGCTTCACCTTGAGGCGGACCGACCCCGTCGGCGGGTATTGATACGGTGCCCCGCCCTGGCCGCTGTAAGTGGCGGCCGTGCCCCACCAGAACGGGTCGTAGTAGAACCACGAGCCGAGACCCCAGCCCCACGGCGCCCAATTCCAGTAAGCGGGACGGTAGTAGTCCGGATCCCACCCTCCCCCACCCGGGCCAGACGCGGGCGGACGATGAGAGCGGGAGACGGCGACGCCGGAGTACTCTCCCGAAGGAAACCGCTGACGGGAACTGCCGCTCGACGCCGTCGCCCGTTCCCGCGAGTTCGATCGGTCTGGCACACGGTCCTGCACCCCGGCCGGCGAAGCGGCGGGCCGGTCGCTACCAGGGCGCTCGCCTCGCCGTACGGCCGTCTGCCCGCTGGGCGCCGGCCGATCCGGCGCGGCAGACGGGGTCACGCGCGGCGCCGCCTGCTCGCGCGGCGGCGTGCGGTCCACGGGTTTGGCATGGCTCTTGGGTTGTTCTTGCGGCTCGGGCGGCTCGGTCTGTGCCTGGCCAGGTCCGGGAAGTCCCAGAAGGAGGACGGCCGCCAGGGCCCAGCGCCCCCACGCTGAAGAAGACGACGTGTTGTGGCGTTCCACGGTTACCTCCGGGACAACTGCCTGACGAGAAGGTGTGCAACACCGCGACCAACACCCTCCCCGGCGAAACGGCCGGAAAACTCCAAGGCGCAGGGGGAACGACCTCGGATGTCCTGCCAGGCTCGCCCGCGTGTCCTCTCCTGCGACGTGTGCGCCGGTGTGCTAGACTCGCAGGCGTTTCACCGCCCCTCGGCACGGGGTCCGGTGACCCACGCCCGCGCCCGCCGCGCGAACAGACCCGAACGTGTCCACGACGTCCCCGCTCCCCAGGATTCACGCGACGACCGTGCTCGCCGTGCGCCACAACGGGCAGACCGTGCTGGCCGGTGACGGCCAGGTCACCCTGGGGGCCACGGTTGTCAAGGGGCAGGCCCGGAAGATCCGTCGCCTCTACCACGGGAGGGTGCTGGCCGGGTTTGCAGGGTCGGCGGCCGACTCGTTTGCGCTTTTCAGCCGCTTCGAAGCAAAACTCGAGGAGTACCGCGGCAATCTCGAGCGAGCGGTCGTGGAGCTGGCGCGGGACTGGCGGACGGACCGCCTCCTCCGTCGTCTCGAGGCTCTGCTGCTCGTCGTCGACGATCAGCGGACCTTCCTGGTGTCGGGCACGGGCGATCTGATCGAGCCCGACGACGGGTTGGCGGCGATCGGGTCCGGGGGACCGTTTGCGCTCGCGGCGGCGCGGGCGCTCGTCCGGCACTCGACGCTCGACGCGCGCACCATCGCCGAGCAGGCGCTCGCCATCGCGGCGGACATCTGCATCTACACGAACGCGAACATCACGGTGGAATCGCTGTAGCCGCGACCTCCGACTGGGTCGATGCCGATGCCCATCTACCTTCCCGAGACGAGTGCCTCCTCAACGGAGCATCTGACCCCGCGCGAGATCGTCGGGGAGCTCGACAAGTACATCGTCGGGCAGCACCGCGCGAAGCGCGCGGTGGCCATCGCCCTCCGCAACCGCATTCGCCGTCAGCGACTGCCGGCGGAGATGGCGGAAGAAGTCGCGCCCAAGAACATCCTGATGATCGGGCCGACGGGGGTCGGCAAGACCGAGATCGCCCGTCGCCTGGCGCGCCTCACGCGGTCGCCCTTCATGAAGGTCGAG
>CAYLZN010000097.1:15549-17008 GCA_964387935.1 uncultured Vicinamibacteraceae bacterium
AAGGTCGAGGCGTCCAAGTTCACCGAAGTCGGCTACGTCGGCCGCGATGTCGAGTCGATGATCCGGGACCTCACGGGACTGGCCGTGGACATGGTGCGCGAGGAGATGCTCACCGCCGTGCGCGAGAGGGCCCGGGCGCAGGCCGAGGAGCGACTGCTCGACCTGCTGCTTCCACCGGCCACCGCCCCGCCTGGCGACGGCAGTCCGGATCACCGCGAGGCGGCGTCCCGCACCCGCGAGCGCTTCCGCGAGCAGTTGCGTGCGGGGCGGCTGGACCAGCGGACCGTCGAGGTCGAGGTGCGCGAGCAGTCGCTGCCGATGTTCCAGGTCGTGTCCGGGTCGTCGCTCGAGGAGATCGACATCAACTTGAAGGACATGCTCCCGGGCTTCCTCCAGGGGCGGGGCAAGACCCGTCGCCTGCAGGTCCCGGAGGCCCTCGAGCACCTGGCGCGCGAGGAGGAGCAGAAGCTCGTCGACATGGACAGCGTGGGCCGCACAGCCGTGCGTCGCGTCGAGCAGAGCGGCATCATCTTCCTCGACGAGATCGACAAGATTGCGGGCCGCGAGGGCGCGCATGGCCCGGATGTGAGTCGGGAGGGCGTGCAGCGCGACCTCCTGCCGATCGTCGAGGGCACGACCGTGAACACGAAGTGGGGTCTGGTGCGCACCGACCACATCCTGTTCATCGCGGCCGGCGCGTTCCACGTGTCGAAGCCCTCGGACCTCATTCCGGAGATGCAGGGCCGCTTTCCGATTCGAGTCGAGCTGGAACCCCTCGGCCGGGCGGATTTCGTGCGGATCCTCACCGAGCCGCAGAACGCGCTGATCCGGCAGTACTCGGCGCTGTTGAAAACCGAGGACGTGGACCTGCAGTTCGACGCCGGCGCGATCGCCCGCATCGCCGAGTTCGCGGCACTCGTCAACGAGCGCACGGAGAACATCGGGGCCCGCCGGCTGCACACCGTGATGGAGCGGCTGCTCGACGAGGTGTCGTTCGACGGGCCCGAACTCGCGGGTCGGACCGTCACCATCGACCAGCCCTACGTCGATCGCATGCTGGCCGACATCGTCACGAGCGACGACCTGTCGCGGTACGTGCTGTGAAGCGCCACCGACTGGTCCGTGGGTCCCTGTGCGCGGGGCTGATGGTTGCGCTCGCGAGCACGGCCTGCGGCAAGAAGGGACCGCCGCTCGCCCCGCTGCGGCCCGTCCCCGCGAGAGTCGAGGATCTCGCCGCCAGGCGCGTCGGTGACGACGTGTTCCTGCAGTTCACGGTCCCGTCGAAGAACGCGGACGGGAGCGCGCCGGCCGATCTGGAGCGCATCGACGGCGTCGCGATCACCGGCCGGGCGGAGGATGCCTTCGGCCGGCCCCTCGACGCGCGTGACTTCCTCAAGTTCGGCGCCCAGGTGGCCAGTGTCGCGATCGAGCCTCCGCCGCCGCCGGCCCCGAAAGAGGG
>CAYLZN010000098.1:0-16961 GCA_964387935.1 uncultured Vicinamibacteraceae bacterium
GGCACGATCTCGAGCGCGATCGGGTGCTCCCTGCCGGCAGGCTGCGGGAGGACCCGCGCGCGGCGGCGCGCGCCGACGCGTGGCTCGCGCCGGTCGACGAGCGGGAGGCGATGGCGGAGACGGCGGCGAGGGTCGGCGTCGGGCGGGTGTTCGCGACGAGCCGGACGCTCGGCGACCCGGTGCCGCTCGACGCCTCGCCGGGCGGCAACTGGCACGATCGCGGCCCGTCGGTCCTGCTCGTGTCGGGCCTCGCCCGTCCAGCGCAGTTCGAAGACGAGGTGCGTGCGGCCGGCTGGCACGTCGCCGGCCACCTCGCGTTCGGCGACCACCATCCCTTCGGCGCGGGCGACCTGGAGACGCTGCGGGCGCGCGCCCGCGAGTGCGGCGCCGCCCGCGTGCTGACGACGGCCAAGAACGCCGTGCGCCTGTCCCCGCTCGGCCCCCTGCCGCTGCCCGTGGCCTGGGTGCCGCTGAACGTACGCGTCGAGCCCGTCGCCGAGTTCCGCGCGTGGCTCCTCGAACGGATCGCACGCGCCAGGTCTCCCCGGGCGGCATCGTGACCGGCACCGCCGTCATCTCGCGCCAGCATCGCCTCGAGTACCGCGTCGTGCGGGCCGTGCTCGCCTTCGCGCGCGCGTCACCGCGAGGGGTCAGCCTGGCGCTCGGCGCGGCGATCGGGTGGCTCTTCTTCGCGCTCGACCGCCGGCGTCGCACGCTCGCGATCGAGAACCTCACGGCGGCGTTCCCGCAATGGGATCGACGGTGCTGCGTGTCCACGGCGCGACAGGTGTTCGTGCACTTCGGCGAGCTGCTGATGGAGGTGTGTCGGCTCGACGGCGCGAGCCGGGACGACATCCGGGCACGCGTGGAATTCGAAGGGGAGGAACGTGCCCGCGAGGCGCAGCGCGCGGGCAAGGGCGCCCTCTTCATCACCGGCCACTTCGGCTTCTGGGAACTGCACGCCATCGCTCACGGCGCGTTCCTCGCGCCGGTCGCGGTGGTGGCACGGCCGCTGGACAACCCGCTGCTGCACGACCTGCTCGAGCGGCTGCGGACGTCCACGGGCAACGCCGTGATCTATCGGAAGGGCGGCCTGCGGCGGATGCTCCGGGCCCTCGACGACAACCAGGGTCTCGCGGTGCTGATCGATCAGCACACGCAGCCGGCCGATGCGCTCGTGGTCGAGTTCTTCGGCCGGCCGGCCGCGACCACACGCGCCGTGGCGGCGCTCGCCCAGCGGACGGGTGCCCCCGTCATCCCCGTCTTCACGCTGCCGCTCCCTGGCGGCCGCTACCGCCTGGTGTACGAACCGCCGATCGCGCCTCCGGCAGACGAGTCACCCGAAGAACTGCGCGCGTTCACTCAGCGGTGCACGGACGTGCTCGAGATGTACGTGCGGCGCTACCCGCACCTGTGGCTCTGGATGCACCGCCGCTGGAGGGACGACCACCCATGACCCGCCTCGTCGTGCGCCTGCCCAACTGGCTGGGCGACATCGTCATGGCGCTCCCGGCGCTGGCGTCGGTCCGCGCGCGCTGGCCGGAGGCTCACCTCGCGGTGGCGCTGCCGGCACCGTTTGCGCCGCTCCTGAGCGCAGTGGAGCGGTGCGACACCGTGCTCCCGCTCGCCGTGGGGCGTGGGTGGCGGGGCGGCGAGGCGTTCGCACGCGACGTCTCGATGCTGCGCGACGGCGGCTTCGAGGCGGGGCTGCTGCTGACCAACTCGTTCGCGTCCGCCCGCATGCTCAGGGACGCGGGCGTGCCGGAGCGATGGGGCTATCGGGCCGACTTCCGCGGGTTCCTGCTGACGCGCGCGGTGCCGCGACCGTCAGAACGCCTCGGCGCCGAACGCCACCACGCGCGCTACTACGGGCACCTCGTCGAAGCGCTCGGATGTGCGAGCCCGACCTACGATGTGCGCCTCGAGATCCCGGGAGGCTGGGCAGACGCCGCCTCGATGCTCCTTGCGGAGGCGGGCGTCGGCGGGGCCGATCGCCTCGTCGGATTCGCGCCCGGGGCCGCCTACGGCACGGCCAAGCAGTGGCCACCCGTCCTGGTCGCCCGTGTCATCGAGCGGTGCCTGCTGGTTCGCGATGCCACGTGCGTCCTGCTGGGGACGGCGGCCGATGCCGGCCCGGCCGCGGAGATCCTCGCGGCCGTGGGCGATGACGCACGCGTGGTCAACCTCGTGGGGCGCACCGACCTCACGACGCTCGCGGGTGTGCTCGCGCGCTGCGCGGCGGTGGTCTGCAACGATTCGGGGATCATGCACTTGGCCTCCGCCCTGGGGACGCACACGGTAGCCGTGTTCGGGGCGACCGACGAGCAGGCGACCGCGCCCCTCGGGCGCCACCAGTTGATCGTCGGCGACGCGTGGTGCCGGCCGTGCCTTCGGCGCGAGTGCCCGATCGACCATCGCTGCATGTGGAGCGTCACGCCGGATCGCGTGTTCGACGGGCTCCGGGACGGGGCCCTGCGGTCCGTCGACACGTTGTAAACACCCTCGCCGCACCACTACAATCACGGTTGCTCGTGGGGACGCCGGCGACACGTCCGACATCGATGTGCTGGTCGTCGCGGCGGGCTTCCCTCAGCGCTTCAGCGAGCGCCGTCGGCCGCTGCTCGGGGAGTGGGCCCGTGTGCGAGGGGACCTGCCCGCGGTGGAGTGGAACCTGGTGACGAAGACGCCGGAGGAAGCCCGAGAACACAGCCCCTTGTATCTGGACATGGTCGAGGACGGCCTGCTGCTGTTCGACCGTGACGGGTTCTTCCAGTCCGTGCTGGAGGCGATGCGGACGCGCTTGAAGGCGCTCGGCAGCCGGCGGGTCCTGCTGCCGGACGGGAGCTGGTACTGGGACCTTCGGCCCGGATTCCGCTTCGGGGACGTGGTGGAGCTATGAACCTCGCAGCCCTCTGCGTGAAACTGCTGAACGAAGCACCCGAGTAGCGGCCTGCCGGGCGGCGGCGAGACTGTCAGGGCCGGGTCGCCAGCGCAAACTCGTCGAAGTATTTCTGGAGATTCGACGCCGTCGAGTGATACTCGTTCGCGCCGTCGAAATAGTCCACCACGACCTCACGGGCGCGGGCGAGCTCTCGCAATCGAGCCGCGGACTGGCGATGGCGCGGATCGTCCAGCGTCAGGTCGAAGAGCTCCAGGGCGCGTTCGAACGCCCCCCGCGCGAGTTCGTCGTTGCGTCCCGACCACTTGACCGCCCGGCTGATCTCGCTGCCGATGTTGCCGAGCTGCTCGAACAACGAGAGCTCCCACCAGCGGCCGGCGGCGAGGTCGCGATGCTGAATGTCGTTCATTGCCGCACCAGGGACTCGACGAGGGCGCGAATGGCGTCCCGCGTGGCGGCGTCCTCGACCCCGCGCGAGCGATTGCCGAACGACGGTCGCAGGTTGATCATCGAGTCGAACTCGATCCAGTCCGGTCCGGGCACCTGCGGGTAGAGATTGATGCCCCACACGTCACCCTGCGCGGATCCCTCGGCGAGCAGCGCGGCCTCCTGATCCGAGTGCAGGTCGGCGTCGATGAGCAGAACGCCTCGGCGCAGATCGACGACGCCCTTCACGAAGTCGCGAAAACGGCCAGGAACGAGGCGGCGAAGCTCGTTGACGGGGATGGGCTCGGTTGCGGTGATTCGGCGCATGCGCGTGCCCGTCATTGTACGATGACGCCGGTCGCCCCGCGTGCCGGGCAGCCACGCCTGCGTTAGAATCTCCTGCGTGTCCGCCACGGTCAACGGCAGGCCTGCGGTCTTCTTCGACCGCGACGGGACGCTGATCGAAGAAGTCAGCTACCTCGATTCCCTCGAGCGTATCCGCCTGTTTCCCTACAGCGTCGAGGCGATCCGCCTGCTCCGACGGGCGGGCTTCGCCATCGTCGTCGTGACCAACCAGGCCGGCGTGGCCCGGGGGTTCTTCGACGAGGCCTTCGTCGAGTCAACGCACCGCCACCTGGCTGAGCGGTTCGCGCAGGCGGGCGCGCCAATCGACGCCTTCTACTACTGCCCGCACTACGCGACCGGCGTGAGGCCCGAGTACGCGGTCGACTGCGCGTGTCGCAAGCCCGCGCCCGGCATGGTCGAGCGCGCCGTGGAGGAACTCGGGATCGACCCGCGGCGTTCCTTCGTCGTCGGCGACCGCTGGCTCGATGTGAAGCTCGCTCAGAACGTGGGTGCCCAGGGCGTACTCGTCCGGACCGGCTACGGCACGCACTCGGCGAACTACCCGGAGGACGACGTG
This sequence comes from uncultured Vicinamibacteraceae bacterium, assembly GCA_964387935.1. Taxonomy (GTDB): domain Bacteria; phylum Acidobacteriota; class Vicinamibacteria; order Vicinamibacterales; family JAFNAJ01; genus CAYLZN01. Next base: position 4,248 of record CAYLZN010000098.1, read on the forward strand.
CAGCCGGCGGCTGTGGTGGATCACGTGTTCGCCGCGGCGAGCTGGATCGTCAGGGTGGCTTGGAGTGCCGGGCCTTCAGGCCCGGCCACACGCCCTTCAGGCCCGGCCAGCATCCTCCCGCTCTCCGAGCTCGCCCGCGCCATTGCCGAGGAACGGCGGCAGGGGCGCACCATCGCCCTGGCCAACGGCTGCTTCGACATCCTCCACGTCGGACACGTCCGCTATCTCGAGGCCTCGAGCGAGCAGGCCGATCGGCTCGTCGTGGCGGTGAACGCGGACGACACCGTGCGGCAGCTCAAGGGCGAGGGGCGCCCGGTGCTGTCGGCGGCGGATCGGGCCGAGCTGGTCGCCGCGCTCCGCTGCGTCGACTACGTGGTCGTCTTCGAGGAGCCGACCGTGACGCGCGTGCTCGAGGCGCTCCACCCGGACGTGCACTGCAAGGGCACGGACTACACCGTCGAGACCGTCCCCGAGCGCGCCGTGGTTGCCGCTTACGGCGGACGGACCGCAATTGTTGGAGATCCCAAGAATCATTCGACGCGCGAGCTGCTCGCGCGCATCGCCAGCCCTGAGCCTTGAGCCGTGAGCCCCGAGCCTTGAGCCCTGAGCCTTGAGCCTTGAGCCCGCCCGCATCCTGATCGTCCGCCTGGGTGCCATGGGGGACATCGTCCATGCCCTGCCGGTGCTCGCCTCGGTGCGCACCGAGTGGCCGGGCGCGGAGGTGGACTGGCTCGTGGAGCGGAAGCACGCAGCGCTGCTGGAGCTCGTCGAGGGGCTCACGTCGCGGTTCGTCATCGACACGCGGGACGTGCTGGGGAGCGAGGGCTGGCTCGGCATCCTCCGGCAGCTCCGCGCGCGGCGCCACGATCTCGTGCTCGACGTGCAGGGGCTGATCAAGTCGGCGCTGCTGGCTCGAGGCACGGGCGCGCCGCGGGTGCTCGGCTTCGCGCGGGGGCATGCCCGTGAAGCGGCCGCGGCGTGGGCGTACACCACGCCCGTGGACCCCAGCCCGGCGCAGCACGTCGTCGATCGCAACCTCGCGGTGGCGCGTGCGGCGGGCCTGTCGCAACTGCGGCGCGAGTTCCCGCTGGCAGTGCCCGTGCCGGGGGGTGAGGTGGCGCGCGCCCTCGACGCGCTCGGGGGCAGGTATGCCGTCATGAACCCGGGCGCGGCCTGGCCCAACAAGCGCTGGCCGGCCGACCGGTTCGGGGCACTCGCGGCCCGCGCCCATGCGCGGCACGGGCTCGTGTCGCTCGTGCTGTGGGGGCCGGGAGAGGAGGCGCTGGCCGACGAGGTCGTGCGCGTGGCCGGCGCGGCGGCGGTGCGAGCGCCGCGCACGACGTTGCACGATCTCGTGGCGGTCCTCGCGCGCGCGTCGCTCGTCGTGGCCGGTGACACCGGGCCCATGCACCTGGCCGCCGCGCTGGGGCGCCCCGTCGTCGGGCTGTTCGGGCCCACGGACCCGCAGCGCAACGGGCCGTGGGGGAGCGACGACACCTGGGTCTCGCGCAGCGATCGCTGCGAGTGTTATCACAAGCGACACTGCCTGGCGCGGCAGTGGTGTCTGGGAGGCGTGAGCGTGGACGAGGTCGAAGAGGCGGTCAATCGGCGGCTGGCGTCGGCGGATGCCACCGCGGTCGCGGCGGGAGACCGATGAGATGTCGCTGATCCCGCTCCTGGCGCGATGGCGCGTGCCGCTGGGATTCGTGTTCGCCATCGGCGTGCTGTGGCTGGCGCGGCCGACCGCTGCGAGTGTGGCGCTCGGCGCGGCCATCGCGTGCGCGGGCGAGGCCGTTCGCGTGTGGGCGGCCGGACACCTCGAGAAGAGCCGCGAGGTCACCAAGTCCGGCCCCTACCGGTTCACCCGCCATCCGCTCTACGTCGGCTCGTCGATCATGGGGCTCGGACTGGCCGTGGCGGCCAACCATCTCGTGGCAGCCGCGCTGATCGCGATCTACCTCGTGACGACCATCGGGGCCGCCGTACGCAACGAGGAGGCCTTCCTGCGCCGCCACTTCGGGGGCGAGTACGAAGCCTATGCGGCTGGCGCGGCGCGAGACACGGAGCGGCGGTTCAGCCTCGACCGGGCACGGCGCAACCGGGAGTATCGCGCGCTCACGGGACTGATCGTCGTGATCCTGGTGCTGGCGGCGAAGGCCGCGTGGCTGGGAGGGTGGTGATGTCCTGAACGCCCTGCGGCCCTTCCAGGGCGTCCTTCCGGGACCACCGCGCCACCATCGAGACCTGCGCGAGGGCTGGCGCTCGCGCCCGAACGTGCGGCCTCGCGGTTGCGTGGAAGCGAAGACCGCGCTAGAGTCTCGCTACTCCCCAAGGAGGCTCCGAATGACCCGAGCATCGACCGCGAGGCTCGGCGGGCTGGTCTGCTGTGCCGCACTGGCAGTTGCCTGCGGCGGCGGCACGCCGGCGCCGTCCGGCAGCACTGCATCGACACCACCGGCGACCGCCGTCCCTCCACCGCCCAAGGTCCTCAGCGCGACCGAGCGCATCGCGTCGTACCAAGGCTGCTGGGATGCCTTCAACACCAAGGACCTCGATCGTCTGAAGGACTGCTTCGGAGACACGATCGAGTCGGAGATGGTGGGGTCGGGCATGCCGGTCGACCGTGGCCCGGACGCCGTGGACAAGAGCACACGCGCGTTCGTTGCCGCGTTCCCGGACGCGAAAGGCAGCCTGCAGCTGATTCTGCTCGAGGGCAACACCCTCGCCAGCCTCGCGGTGATCACCGGGACCCACAGTGGACCCCTGACAGGTCCCGACGGGCACTCCATCCCGGCTACCAACAAGTCCATCGGCCTGCTCCAGGGGCACGTGGTCGAGCTCGATGGGACCGGAGACAAGGTCGTGCGGGAACGCTGGTACATGGACAGCCCGACGATGATGGCGCAGCTGGGGTTGAATCCGTTGCCAGCGAGGGCCGTGATGGCGGCAGGGCCGGGCGGGCCCGTGACAGCGACGTCGCAGGGAGGCGAGGGCGAGACCGGTAACGTCGAGCGCTTCAAGGCGCAGATCGCATCGTTCAACAAGCACGACGCGAAGGGCGCAAACGCCTTCAATGCCGCTGACGCCGTGTACCACGACATCACACAGCCCAGGGACATGACGGCGGCCGACAGCATCCGGATGGCCGAGGGGTTCTTCAAGGCGTTTCCCGACAGTCGGTTGACGCTGACGTCGGTCTGGGGCGCTGGGGACTACGTGGTCGCCGAGGGGGTATTCGAGGGGACCAACAAGGGGACGGCGCCGCAGATGGGGATCGAGAAGGCGACCGGCCGGCCGGTGAGGGTCGGCTTCCTCGAGATCTCGCGATTCAGCGAGGGTCAGCTCAAGGAGGACTGGCTGCTCTTCGATTCCATGGCCATGGCGACGCAGTTGGGCCTTACGGGGAGTCAGCCTTGATGGGGCAGTAACGGCGGGCGGCGATCGGCGGGCGACGCGGGCCCTGGCCCTGTGCCCTTGTGCCTTGTGCCCTGTGCCTTGGGCCTCGTGCCAGGTGCCTGGTGCCGTGTGCCTGGTGCGTTTGACGGTCCCAGATGGTTGGGGCTATGCTTGAGGGTCTGTTGGGCGCTGGGGTCGAGCCGCAGGGGCGGTTAGCTCAGTGGTAGAGTACCGGTCTTACACACCGGCTGTCACAGGTTCGAATCCTGTACCGCCCACCAGCCTTCGCACGGAGGCTGGCGAGACAGATACGACTGCGGGGTCGTAGTTCAGTTGGTTAGAACGCCGGCCTGTCACGCCGGAGGTCGCGGGTTCGAGTCCCGTCGGCCCCGCCACTCCCAAAGCCTTCAGTTCACAACAGGTTGCTGTTTGCTGAGGGCTTCGGCCTTGCAATCAGGCCGGAGCTCTACGGCAGGCGCGTTTGCAAGAACTTGCAACGTGCCGTACCGACGCATCGACTCCGCGAGCCCGGTGGCGGTGATGTTGAGGTTCGTGCTGGTGGTCTTGACGTTGGTGTGGCCCAGCATCACCGGGACGTGATGCAGGGGCCAGCCGGCCTCCACGAGGCGGGAGCCTGCTTCGTGACGCAGGTCGTGGAAGTGGAGGTCGAGTTCGCGGTACTTCACTCTGCTCGCATCGTCGAGGCAGTTGGCGCCGGCCCGCCGGTACGACGGCTCGTGTCCGTGCGCCCGGAGGACGCAGATCTGCCAGGCAGTCTTCGGGTCGTCCACCCGCTCGCCCACCTCGTTGCCGAACACGAACGCGCCAGGCGGCCACTCGCTGCCGTCGGGGTCGCTGCGGATGCCCAGCACGGCTCGAAGCCGAGGCGACACTGGCAGCAGCCGCCGGCTCTTGGTCTTCGTCGTCTCCGCCCGGACCGTCAGTTCCCCCTTCCCCAGATCCACGTCCGTCCACCGGAGCGCGAGCAGCTCGCCTCGCCTGCACCCCGTTTCGAGTGCGGCGATGATGAGCCGCTGGAGCCAGGGGTTGGCGGCCGAGAGCAGCCGCCGCTCCTCGCCAGCGACCTTGACATTGCCTTCTGTGTCGAGCACGTCGGGGACGAGGCGACGGCTCCGTTGCGCTGACTTGCGTAGACGGAGGCTCGTGTCCTCCGACAGCCATCGTTTGGGGAGATGGCCCTTACGGACGCCCCACCGCTCAAAGGACTTGAGCGTCGGCACGTAGTGGTTGATCGTGGACGCCACATGGCCCCGCAGTCGAAGCACGTCGATCGCGTGCTCGAGGTCGTCTTCAGTGACGAGACCGGCGGCCTTTCGGCCTATCGGGTTTCCCTCGGCATCGATGATGTCGGCCAGGCGCTTGAGCCGATACCCATCGTCGTCGGCGGTGGGCACCTTGCCGACGCGCTCGCGGGCCAACCACCGTTCGAGTCGATGTGCCGGCCGACGTGTCGATCGAGCGAGAACCTGTATTCCTTCCCGCGCCACGCGAAGTTGAAGTACCACGCATGCGAGCACTTCGCCCAGTTGCGCCGCGCGCACCGGCACAACTTGCGCAAGCCCTTGTTCCGACCCACGTCAACCTCGTGACCATTCCGGAGCATCCGCCGTCGACCATCTTTCATGGCTCAGTTCCTCCTCGTTTGTTGCGCACACGGACCGGCGCAACCGCGGCGCCCGCGTGAGGCGGGCTGTCTGTCGGAGACGACACCGTGATTCTGCCACGCACGACGATTCGGCGAATCACGATGCGCTGACACGCACCGAGTCGTTCCGCGGGTACTCATCGTCCGGGATGCCGCCCATCGCCGAGCGTTCGATCCAGGCGTCCACCCAGTGCTGCCGGAAACGCAGGGAGCGTCGGCCACCGAGGCGCGCGGCCTTGAGCCGGCCGGCCAAGACCTCTCGGTAGACGGTCTTGACGCCGCAGCGAGCGTGCGCCGCCGCCTCACGTACACACGAGGAAGCTCGCCTGGCGCTTGCTGAAGCCGAACTCCGCGACGGCCGAGACGCGCTCATCGTGCGTCACCCTCAACCTCCCCGGGCGCCTTCCGGGGCGCCGGTGGACCCAACTGCTGCGGGCGGCGTGAGCGGCCTGGGAGCATTGCGGCGACTCGCGACTCGTGATGCGCCAGACACCGTAGTAGACGCAGGGAATCGCCAGAAACTTACAGGGGCCCTGCGGTTAGCTCGGACACTCCGCCCACCCCGTGGGACACCGCTATACTCGACCCCTCGTGGATACGCTCGAGCAACCTCAGCCGTCGACCGATCCCCTCGTGGGCCGTCTCGAGTTCGAGACGCTGATTGCGGACACGTCCGCTTCGCTCTTCGCAGTGGCCCCTGAAGCCGTGGACGCAGCGGTCGAGCGGGCGCTGGACAGGGTTCGGGCCTTCTTCCAAGCTGACCGTTGTGGCCTCCTCGCGGTCAGCGCCGATCACGAGGTCATCAACGTTCGTCTGGCGTCCTATGCCGAGGGCGTCGCCCGTGTCTCAACGGACGTCAACCTGGCACCGCTGTTCCCCTGGGCGCGACGCGTCGCGGTCGCAGAGCGAGCGGTTGTCCGTGTCTCGACGCTGGCCGACCTCCCGCCGGAGGCGGAGGCAGACCGCCGCGCGTGGGATGAGGAGCATGTGCGGTCGGTCCTGCTCCTGCCGATCGCAACGGAGGCGTCCATCCGCCATCTGATCGTGCTGCAGGCCGTCTTTCGGGAACGCGACTGGCAGGATGCGTTCGTCACGCGCCTGCGGGTACTCGGCGAGATGCTGGTGGGCGCGCTGGATCGGCAGTTGGTACTGGCGGGTTTGCGCGAGGCCGAGGAACGCGTGAGCCTGGCGGCGGACTCGGCCGAGGCCGGCCTCTGGACGCTGGACGCCGCAACTGGGGTGTTCTGGGTCTCGAACAGGACGCGGCTGATGTTCGGCTTCACGCCGGACGAGGTCATCGACCTGGCCCGCTTCCAGGCCGCGGTGCACCCCAACGACTGGGAGGCCGTCCGGGACGGCATCGAGCAGGCTTTTCGGGGGCAGGCTCCGGTTGACGTGGAGTACCGGATGTTCCGGGCTCCCGACCGGCTGATGCGCTGGATTGCCGCGAGAGGACAACTGCAGTCCCACGCTGCGGGCGCGCGGCCTCGCCTGATGGGATTCTGCATCGACGTCACCCAGAGGAAGCGCGCCGACGAACTCGTGCGCATCAGCGAGGCTCGACTGGCCTCGGCGACGGAACTCGCGCGCCTCGGCTTCTACGAGATCGACTTCGAGGAGGGCACAGCCTTCTTCGACGATCGGTTGCAGGAAGTCCTGGGCATCCCGCCCGACCGGAAGGAGCGGCTGGGACCTCTGGAGTTCTGGGTCGAGCGGCTGCACGCTGACGACCGCCAAGCGGTCCTGGAACAACGCACGCGCCTGCACGACGGGACGGTGGAACGGCTCGAAGCGGAGTATCGCTTCCTGCATCCCACCCAAGGAGAACGCTGGCTGCATCACGTGGGCCGGGTCACCAAGCGCGACGTCACTGGCCGGGCGCTGATGTCCAACGGCGTCTTGCGTGACATCACGGAGCGCCATCGAGACGAGGAGGCCCTCCGCCGGTCCTACGCCCAGATCAAGGAACTGAAGGACCGCTTGCAGGCGGAGAGCGACTACCTCAAGGCCGAAATCGGTGCCGGCCGCCTGCACGGCGAGATCGCCGGCCAGAGCCCGGCGATCCTCCACGTGCTCCGGCAGGTCGAGCAGGTGGCCGCGACCGATGCCACGGTCCTGGTGCTTGGCGAGACCGGCACGGGCAAGGAACGCATCGCCCAGGCCATCCACCGGCTCAGTCCGCGCCATCAGCACGTCATGGTGAAGGTCAACTGCGCCGCGCTCCCGGCCGGCCTCGTCGAGAGCGAGCTGTTCGGACGCGAGAAAGGGGCGTTCACCGGCGCCCTGACCCGTCAGGTCGGGCGCTTCGAGATTGCGGACGGCTCGACGCTGTTCCTGGACGAGATTGGGGAGCTGTCGCTCGACCTGCAGTCGAAGCTCCTGCGGGTGATCGAATCGGGCGAGTTCGAGCGGCTCGGCAGTCCCAGGACCATCAGGGTGAACGTGCGGCTGATCGCGGCCACCAATCGCGATCTGGTCGCGGCGATCAAGGAAGGCCGCTTCCGGGAAGACCTCTACTATCGACTCAACGTCTTCCCGATCCGGGTGCCGCCATTGCGGGACCGGCGTGAAGACATCCCCTCGCTGGTCTGGACGCTGCTCAGCGAGCTCAACGCGCGCATGGGGAAGAAGATCACGCAGGTGCCGCGCGAGACCATGGACGCGCTGCTGCGACATGCGTGGCCCGGTAATGTGCGCGAGCTTCGCAACGTGCTCGAGCACGCGGCCATCGTCACTTCCGGCATGACCCTGTGCGTCGGGGCGCTGGAAGGCCGCGCATCGGACGCGGCACCCGGTCGAGCGCTCGCCGGGATCGAACGCGCCCACATCCTCGCCGTGCTCGAGGAGTCGGGGTGGCGCGTCAAGGGGCCGCATGGTGCGGCCGCGATCCTGGGGCTGAAGCCGTCCACCCTGCGAGGTCGCATGGCCAAGCTGGGTATCGACCGCCCGGGCACCGTCGGTCCCTCACGAGACTGAGGGCCGGGCCGAACAGGGGCACCGGAGGGTGCGGTATCCCGCGCCTCGGTGCGGCATGCCGTCCCTCGTGGCGTCTTACAGGTCATCGTCGGCGGCCGCCACGTGCCCGCCGGCCTGTTGCTGGTCAACGACTTAGCTCGAACACCCGGCAGCGCGCCGGCTCGGGCACGGTTGTCGCACCTCCGACGAGCATGGTCGTCGCGACAGTCAGGATCATCCCCACACAGGGCCGGCGTGCCGACGTGCTCGAGATCCTGCAGTGCCTGCAGGGCGCGACACGGGCTCAGCCTGGCTGCGCGGCCTACGACATCTACCTGGAAGAGGGCGGCCCCAACCCGGCGGTCGTCCTCGTGGAGCGGTGGGACTCCGAGTCCGCGCTGGAATCGCACCTGCGCTCCAAGGAGTATCGCAGTGTCCTGTCCGCGGTCGAGTTGTCGAGCTGCCCGCCTGAGATCCGTTTCGACCACGTGTCCGGCACCGAAGGCATCGAGCTGATCGAGCGGGTGCGTGCAGCGTCCGCCGACGCAGCCTTGAGATAGGCGATGAGGCAGCGGCCGTGGGATCCGTTGGTCGTGGCGGACGCCGGCATGTCCGGTCCCCAAACATGAACCGCTGGCATGTGTGCCGCGGCTCTGCCACGGCCTGGAGACTCTAATGAGACGCAAAACCGGTGCAGTCTGGAAGGCATCGCTGCCGCTGTTGGTGCTGCTGGCGTTCCCGCAAGGGGCTCAGGCGCAACAGGACAAGGTGGCCGCGCTGAAGCAGTCGCTGGCCGCGAACCAGCAACTGCAGAAGCAATACAAGTGGGTCGAGACGACGGTCGTCAGCATGAAGGGCGAGGAGAAGTCGCGCACGCAGAAGCAGTGCTTCTACGGGCCCGACGGCAAGATCCAGAAGCAGTTGCTGAGCGCGCCGCCGCAGCAGGCCGCGCCCGGTGGCCTGAAGGGCAAGCTGGTCGAGAAGAAGAAGGCGGAGATCACCGCCACGATGACGCAGGCAATGGATCTGGTGCACCAGTACGTTCCCCCCGATCCGCAGCGCATCCAGGCGGCGAAGGCCGCGGGCAACCTCGCGGTGACGCCCAGCGGGCCGAACGCCGCTCGCCTGGACCTGAAGAACTACCACAAGGCGGGTGACACGCTGAGCCTCGGCCTCGATACGGCTGGCAACGCGCTGCAGACGGTGAGTGTGAAGTCGTACCTGGCGACGCCGTCCGACGCGGTCTCGCTGGACGTGACGTTCGCGCGCCTGCGCGAAGGGCTGTCCTATCCGGGCAACGTCGTCCTCAACGTGCCGGGGCAACAGATCCAGGTCGTCGTCCAGAACTCCAACTACCAGCGGGTGGCGCAGGCTGGAGCCGCGCCCGCCCAGACGAAGGCGGCGCCCGCGGCCGCCGGGAGCGCGGCGCCACGTAGCGCGTCGGCCGCGGCGATGGACACGCTGACCGCGCCCATCGCGCTCTACCCCGACGCGCTGATCGCGCAGATCCTGCAGGCGTCCACCGACCCCGCGGGCGTGCAGAAGTTCTCGGCGTGGCTCGGGGCCAACGCGAGCCTCAAGGGCACGCCGCTGCAGGACGCCGCGCAGGCGGCCGGCTTCGCGGCCTGCTACATCGCGCTCGCGCCCTTCGGGCAGGTCGTGCAGATGCTGGTGCAGAAGCCGGAGTGGACCGCGCAACTCGGCAAGGCCTTCGTCGCCGACAAGGGCGCGGTCTTCGCCTCGATCCAGCGGTTGCGCACGGCGGCCCAGGCCCTCGGCAACCTGAAGACCACCGAGCAGCAGGCGGTCAGTACCGAGACCACGTCGACCGGGCAGTCGGTGATCGTGATCCAACCGGCGAACCCGCAGGTGGTCTACGTCCCCGTCTACAACACCCAGACCGTCTACGTGCAGGCGGCGCCGCCGTCTTCCGCCAGCGTGGCGGGCGCGGCGGTCGTGGGCTTCACGGCGGGGATCATCATCGGGGCCGCCTCGGACCACTACTACCACGGGCCGTACGGATGGCACGGCGCGGCCATGTACAACGAGGCGTGGGACCGGCGCGAGGACTACTGGGACGACCGTCAGGATTTCGCCGAGGACCGCTACGAGAACCGCCAGGATTACGCGCAGGACCGGCAAAACAACGCGCAAGGCAACCAGCAACAGCGCCAGTCGACCGCCCAGTCGAACCAGGCGACCCGGCAGGCCTCGGCCGCCACGTCGAGTGCAGGCAGCGGGCAAGCCGCGGCGCGCAGTGGCGGCGGGCTCTCGGGCTACCAGAGCGGCGCGAGCGCGAGGGCACAGAGCGCCCGGGGGAGTTCCAGTCGATCCGCGAGTGGCGGCGGGGGCCGGCGCCGGTAGCTGACTGACGTGCACCGGCCGCTCGAGGCGGTGGCTGCTGACGATCCTGGGGAGAATCCACATGAGACCTTCTGACATCCGCACCGTGGCCGCCGTGCTGGGCCTGATGGCGATCCTGCTTCCGGCCTGCTCACGACCGTCCAATCGCACGCGCTTCGACACGCCAGACGCGGCCGCCAAGGCGTTGCAGGCCGCGCTCGACACCAACGACACCGCCGCGTTGAAGGCGATCTTCGGTCCCACCGCCGAGCAGGCCCTCGGGTCCGGCGATCCGGTGTCGGATCGGCAGGACCGCCAGGTCATCGCCCTCGCCATGAAGCAGTCGTGGAGGTGGATCCCGAGCGGCGCCAACGACCACGAGCTGATCATCGGCGACGAACAGTGGCCGTTGCCCATCCCACTGGTGAAGGCGGGGAACGGCTGGGAGTTCGACACCGACGCGGGTCAAGACGAGATGCTGTCACGCCGGATCGGCCGCAACGAGTTGCGCGTGATCGACCTCTGTCGCGCGTACGTGCTGATGCAAGAGGAGTACGCGAGCCAACCGCGCGACGGCAAGGTGGCCGGCTTGTTCGCGCAGCAACTGCGCAGCGATCCGGGCCGGCAGAACGGCCTCTATTGGGAGGTGGGGCCGGAGGAGCGGCAGAGTCCACTCGGGGACCTCGTCGCCAAGGCGACGACAGAAGGCTACGACGAGAACAAGACCGCCTCGACGCCGTTCTACGGCTACTATTTCCGCGTGCTGACGGCGCAGGGCGGCGCGGCGCAGGGCGGGGCGAAGGACTTCATCGTCAACGGCGAGATGACCGGCGGATTCGGCCTGATTGCGTATCCCGCCGAGTACGGCCGCAGCGGCATCATGACGTTCGTCGTCAACCAGGATGGCGTCGTCTACGAATCGGACCTCGGGGCCGAGACTGCGAAGGCGGCCACTGATCTGAAGGTCTTCAACCCGGCGGCGGGCTGGGCCGAGGTGAAGGTTCCGACGTCGTAGCGAGGCGCTCGGACGGGGAACGGGCCGAACGGGTGTCGTGGCCAGGAAGCTGGCGACCGCCGTTCGCGGGGCGCAACTGCTCGACTGCCCAGAACGGGCGGGAAAGGACCAGGGGTATGAGACGCGAGACGAAGGTTGGGTGGGCTGCCGCGGCAGCCTGCGCGCTGCTGATGACTGCGGCATCGTGTTCGGCACCGAAGCCGGAGCCGGTGAAACCGCAAGCCGCGAACCCGAACGCGCCGGCGGCGATCGACCGCACGGTGCTCCCGATTCAGGAGCCGAGTTACCCGCCGATCACGGAGCTCGATGCGCGCAAAGCCACGGCGCCGCCGCGTTTCGAGGTCAAGGCGCCGTCGGGCGCGCCCAACGTGGTGGTCGTGCTCATCGACGACATGGGCTTCGGGATGCCCAGCGCATTCGGCGGCCCGATTCACATGCCGACTGCCGACCGGCTGGCCGGAGAGGGGCTGCGCTACAACCAGTTCCACACGACCGCCGTGTGTTCGCCCACGCGGACGGCGCTGCTCAGCGGCCGCAATCACCACATGAACAACATGGGGGGGATCACCGAGACAGCGACGGCCTTCCCCGGCAACACCGGGCAGCGGCCGAACAACGTGGCGCCGCTCGCAGAGATGCTCCGGTTGAACGGCTACAGCACGGGCTTCTTCGGCAAGAACCACGAGACCGCGCCGTGGGAAGTCAGCCCCTCCGGGCCCACCGACCGTTGGCCGACGCGGTCTGGCTTCGACGAGTTCTATGGCTTCTTCGGGGGCGAGACGAACCAGTGGGCGCCGTACCTCTACCACGGCATGAACCCGGTGGAGATCGCGCGCGACCCGAACTACCACTTCATGACCGACATGACCGACAAGGCGATCGCCTGGATGCAGTTCCAGAAAGCGCTGACGCCCGACAAGCCGTTCTTCATGTACTTCGCGCCTGGTGCCACGCATGCCCCGCACCACGTGCCGAAGGAGTGGATCGCCAAGTACACGGGCGAGTTCGATCAGGGCTGGGACGTCATGCGCGAGGAGACGCTCGCGCGGCAGATCAAGCTGGGCGTCGTCCCGCCGGGCACGAAGCTCGCGCCGAAGCCCGAGGCCATCAAGGACTGGGCCGCGCTGTCGGCCGACGAGAAGAAGCTCTTCGCGCGACAGATGGAGGTCTACGCCGGCTTCGGTGAGTACGCCGACACCGAGGTCGGCCGGCTCATCGACGCCGTTGGCGACACCGGCCAACTCGACAACACCCTCGTGGTCTACATCCTCGGCGACAACGGCGCCAGCGCCGAGGGCGGCATGAACGGCATGTTCAGCGAGATGACGTACTTCAACGG
>CAYLZN010000099.1:0-16925 GCA_964387935.1 uncultured Vicinamibacteraceae bacterium
TCGTGATCCCGTCCCCGTCCCCGTCAGCGAGGGCGATCAGCGGGCCTCATGGTTCGCCACGGCCCGAAAGTGGCAGGCCCTCGCACCGACTCCAACAGGCTCTCCGTGTTCGTGTTTCCGTGTGTCCGGTCTCTTCCGTGGTCCCCAACGTTCCAAATGAGCCGCGCCCGCGGGCACGCGAGGGCGGGCCAAAGGCGTCGGCTCCATTTGGGGTGTTATGCCGTCTTTTTGGATTTGCGTCCGCTCACAACATCCAGAACCGCTTCCGGATGTTTCGCGGCCACCCGAAGCAGGACTCTCGCTGGGCCTTCCGGGCTTCGTCGGCCCTGTTCCCAATTGCGGAGTGTCGCGACGCTGATCCCCATGAGCTTCGCGAACTTGTCCTGTGAGAGGCCATAGGAGCGGCGAATCTTCTGCGCATTCGGTTCAGTCGCCCCGAACACCCGGCTGGGCGCTCGTTCACCTCGGAGGATTTCGCCACCCTGCCGCACGCTCTCGAGCAGTTCGTCGAATACGTCAGCCTTCATTCCAGTTCACCTTCCAAAACCTGCCGAAGTTGCTTCACCTGGAGCGCGCTCAAGTTGTCGCGCTCTTGCTTGAGAAACACGAAGAGCATCAGGATCTGTTCACGCTCGGGAAACCACCGATAGATCACCCGCGTGCCGCCCCGTTTCCCACGACCGCTGCCACCCATCGCAGTTTCCGAAGTCCGCCACCACCTGGAATCACCGGTCCGGCACCTGGCGAGGCGACCAACGCCGCCTGCAGTGCGCGGTACTCGTCGTCGTTCAGCGCCTGGAGGACACGCTTCGTGAATATCGGCGTCTCAACGATGACCACGGCAGATTGTACGCCAATGGCGCATAGCGTGACAATCCATAGATCAAGTGGTTGTGATCGGCATAACGTGCGCGCTCAGCCGCGGGCGCTCACCCTGTCACCGGCGACCGTCGGCTGGAACGCGTTGTTCGGGATTGGTGATCTCCGCTCCCTCACCGCGCCCCGCCGACCCCTGGTTCGCCACGTCGGCGGCTCCGACTCCCGCACCCACGCTCTCCGCGTGATCGTGGTCGTGGTCGTGATCCCGTCCCCGTCCCCGTCAGCGAGGGCGATCAGCGGGCCTCATGGTTCGCCACGGCCCGAAAGTGGCCAAGCCCTCACACCGACACCAACAGGCTCTCCGTGATCCGTGTTCGTGTTTCCGTGTCTCCGGTCTCTTCCGTGTTCCCCAACGTCCGCGCTCAGCCGTGAGCGCTCGCGTCTCGAGCGGCGCGAGTCGGCTGCAGCGCCTGTTGGGTGCGTCGTGTCCTGTCCGGATCCGTTCGGGACACCGGGACGCCGACCCACCGTTCGCCACGGCGGCGGCCCGTCGGCGTGATCCAAGGGACACCGCGGTGCGCCCTGGACGTGAACTCGCGGGCTGATCGTTCGACACGCCCGCGCGGGCGCCATGGTTCGCCACCGCCCGCTTGTCCACACGCGATCCCGGCACCGCGTCGCCAATGCCCTTGCTCTCAGATCCGTTCTGATCCTTCCACCCAACGCGGCGGCCCGCAGGGCACCTCCCGTCTTCAACACCCGGGGGCAACCTCGACGTGTTCATCGCCGCCCGCCGCCAGCCGCTCGCCGCAGGCCGCCAGCCGCCAGCCGCACGCCGCCAGCCGACTGTCTCTTTCGCCTACCTGCTCCGCCTGAACGTGTCGCACATCGCGAGGTTCCCCGACTCGAGCCCGCGCCGGAACCACTCGACGCGTTGCGCCGACGAGCCATGCGTGAACGACTCGGGCACGACGTAGCCCTGCGCCTGCCGCTGCAGGCGGTCGTCCCCGATCGCCGAGGCTGCCCGCAGGCCCTCCTCCACGTCGCCGGGTTCGAGGCGGATGTTGGTGCCGCTCCGCTGACTGTGGTGCGCCCACACCCCCGCGTAGCAGTCGGCTTGCAGCTCCATCAACACCGAGAGCTGGTTCGCCTCGGCCTCCGGCACGCGGCGCTGCATCTGGCTCACCTGCGACGCGATGCCCTGCAGGTTCTGGACGTGATGTCCCACCTCGTGGGCCAGCACGTAGGCCTGGGCGAAGTCGCCGGGCGCGCCGAAGCGCTCGTCGAGCTCGCGGTAGAACGATAGGTCGATGTACAGCTGGCCGTCGCCCGGGCAGTAGAAGGGTCCCACCGCCGCGGACGCATACCCGCAGGCAGAGGTAACCTGTCCGGAGAACAGCACGAGGCGTGGCATCCGGTACTGCGCGCCCTCCGAGGCGAAGATCCGGCTCCACACGTCCTCGGTATCGGCCAGCACCACACGGACGAAGTTGGCCTGCTGGTCGTCGGCGGGTGGTGCGCCACCGGTCTCGGCCGGCGCGGGCATACTGTCCTGCACCTGGCTCACCTCACCGAGCAACCCGAGGGGGTCCCGCCCGGTGAGCAGCGACACGAGCAGCACGAGCAGGATCGTGCCCAGGCCGATCCCGCCCGCGCGCCGCATCGTTCGGCCGCGGCGGTCCTCGACGTTCTCACTCCGGCGTCCGGATTCCCAGTCCATGCGGTCTCCCTCCTCAGCTCGACGGCTTGTCCGGCGCCGGCGCGAACGCCAGGTGGTCCGCCGCGATGCGCCGGCTGTAATCCGCCAGCAGCGCTTCGACGCGCTCGCAATGGTCGGAGGCCACCACGAAGCCGATGTGATGCGGCTTGCGGACCCGGAAGCATACCTCGGCGTCGTCGAACGACGACGTGTCCGGCCACTCCTGCCGCGCCAGCGACAGGACGATGCCCGCGTAGCGATCCCGCACGGGATGTACGGCATAGGTGCCGTCCTCGCCGGCGATCTCCACCCGGGCCCACTCGGCCCACAGGTTCACCCCCGTGGCGGCCTCGACGGTCTCGGCGATGTGCGCGCCCCCGACCCGCGCGGCAGTCTCCAGGAAGTACAGCCGCCCGTCGTCTCGGCCCCGGATGAACTCCGAGTGCGTGACGCCGCGTACGAAGCCGAGCGTCTGCAGGAGGCGCCGCGTGAGCGCTTCGAGTTCCGTGCGCTCGGGAGCCTCGCGCCGCACGCGGCGCGTCATGAAGATGCCCCCCTCGTGCGCCACGTCGAACGGCGGCTGGCCGTACTGGTGCGACACGGCGAAGACGACCTGGCGGTCCCACACGATGGCATCGACGTGAAACACGTCGCCCGGGATGTACTGCTCGAGCAGGTAGAAGGACTGCTCGTCGCCGAGCGCCTCGAGCGCCTCCCACAACTGCTCGGGCCTGGTGATCTTGCGGATCCCCACCGCCGACGCCTGCGACCGCGGCTTCAGCACCCACGGGCCGGGCACCTCGTCCATGTAGCGGCGCAGCGACTCGTGGTGCAGGACATGCACGAACGGCGGCACGGGGATGCCGTGGTCCCGCGCCTTGACCCGCATCGCGAGCTTGTCGCGGAAGTACCGCGCCGTGGAGTCGCCCATGCCCGGCACCCGCAGGTGCTCGCGGAGCAGCGCAGCCGTCTCGACGTCGAAGTCGTCGAGCGGGACGATGCGATCGATCGGCTCGGTACGCGCCAGCCAGCTCACGCCTCTGACGAGGTCCTGTGGCGAGGCCGCGACGGGCAGGTAGAAGGTCTCGTCGATCGACTCGCGCGGCCAGTCCGCCGCCTTCAGCGTCTCGGTGGTGATCAGCAGAACCCGGCATCCCTGCCGCTTGCGCTCGCGCAGGAACTCCTGGCCTTTCTCGTAGGTCGCCACGGCCAGCACGGTGAGCGGGCGGGACACGGCCGACGGCGGGGTCTGGAGCGCCACGACGCCAATTATCGTCACGGGGGCCCGTTGCACTCAACAGCGAACTGGCGGCGGAAACGACAGCTCCGCCAGCCAGGCCGCTGGTCGCCAGCCGATCGCCGTGCGCCGTTCCGGCCAATCGAGGTCAGCGCCTGGTCTCGGGCAGGGACTGGTCCACCAGGGGTGGCGCGTACGGCTCGGGCTGAAGGGGCGCGCTGGGGGCCGAGGCCGGAGCGGGCAGGGAGTCGGGCTCATCCTCGCTGAAGATTGGAGCACCAATCAGCAGCGCGAAGCCCAGAGCCGCGACCAGGACGAGAACCCATCGAGCCCCTCGGGCGCGCGCCCGCTTGGGCTCCGGTCGTGTTGGGCGTACGGGTCGCGCCTGGCCGGCTCGCGGGAAGTCCTCGAGCAGAAAGCGCGCCTCCGGGGCGGGTCCGCGCGTGGCGGCAGGACCAACCGCCCGCTCTCCTGCAGGTCCGGCGCCGGACACGGCGGGCGGGGAGGGCGCAGGCTCCGCCGGCAGTTCGGCCGGGAACTGCACCAGCGCCACGTCGTCCAGATCCTCCGGTGGCGGGGGCCAGGTGAACCCCGTCCCGGCGGCCTGGGACAACCGCTCGTCTGCCGCGGCGTCAGGACGCCGGATGGATGCGGACTCGCTGCGGGGCGACATGCCGATCTCCTGCCCTTCGTCTGCTAGCATCCCCGACATGGATGCTCTGGAGTGCCTCAAGACCCGCCGCAGCGTGCGTGCCTACACGACCGATCCGGTGCCGACGCCCATCATCGAAGACCTCATCGACTGCGCGCGACTGGCGCCGACGGCCATGAACCGACAGCCCTGGAGCTTCGTGGTGGTCCGTGACCAGGCCACCCGGGCGAGGATCGCCGAGTTGACCGGGCACGCCGCGTTCCTCGCGCAGGCGCCCGTCTGCATCGCCGTCTTCTGTCGCGCCGGCGACTACTGGATCGAGGACGGCAGCGCGGCCACGCTCAACCTGCTCAACGCCGCCCGCGCCCACGGGTTGGGCTCGTGCTGGGTGGCGGGCCATCCCCTCGACTACGCGGGCCCCATCTCGACCCTGCTCGGCGCCCCATCCGATCACCAGCTACTCTCCCTGGTGGCCGTCGGGCACGCGGCGGAAGATCCGCACCCGGACAAGCGGCCCCTCGCAGAGGTGCTGCGCTGGGACCGGTTCTGACCACCCCTTCTGTGAGCAATCGGCAGCAGGGCCGTTCCACCCAAGGCGCGGGCCCAGCCCCTCGGCGTGCGCGCGATCCGCACGCGGGCGCGGCCGCCACGGGGGGAGCTGCGGATAGAATCAGCCCGACCACTGTCCCGAGGGAGCCTCACATGCCATTGCGCTGCGCCAGGATCCTGCTTGGATGCGCCGTCCTCTCGCTGGCCGCGCCGGGAGGAGCGGAAACCATTCGCTTCGAGCCCAAGGCGGGTGTGCCCACCTTCGCGGTGCGCGCCCCCGTGCTCCGCGTCAGACCCGGCGACGTGGTGGACACCCGCACGTTCTCGACGCCGGGTGACTACTACGAGCGCGAGGGCGGCCCCTGGCCGGGCGAAGTGGGTCCGTTCCACATCGAGGGCGCGGCGCCGGGCGACACGCTCGTCGTGAAGATTCTCAGGGTCCGCCCCAATCGCGCCACCGCGGTGTCGTTCGTGCGCCCGGAGGGCCTGAGCGCCGTCGCCGGCGACAGCCGCACGCGCATGCTCAACGACCCGCTGCCGACCCGACGCTTCGTCTGGCAGCTCGATCTGGACCGCCAGACGGGCACCCTCGATCTCCCGAACTCCGCCAGCCGTCGCATCGAGATCCCGCTCCGGCCCATGCTGGGCCGGGTCGCGGTGGCGCCCGCCGGCGAGGAGGCCTGGGGCGGGCTCTGGCCGGGCAACTTCGGCGGCAACATGGACGCCGCCGACGTGCGCGAGGGCACCACCGTCTACCTGCCCGTGTTCCACGAAGGCGCGCTCTTCTACTTCGGCGACGGGCACGCCCTCCAGGGCGACGGCGAAATCTGCGGCTCGGGCCTCGAAACGACCATGGACGTGGCCTTCGAGTTCGGCGTAATCAAGGGCCGGACCCTCCGGTGGCCCCGCCTCGAAGACGCGGAGCACCTCATGGTGGCCGGAAGCATCCGGCCGCTCATCGACGCGTTCCGGATCGCCCACGTCGAGCTGATCGAGTGGCTCGTGAGCGACTACGGGTTCGACAAGATGGAGGCCTACCAGGTGGTGTCGCAGGCCGGGACCGCCCGGATCGCGAACGTCGTCGATCCGAACTACACCGTGGTCGCGAAGTTCCCGAAGGCGCTCCTGCCGAAGCGCTGATACGATTGACCGGCTGCCGCCATGTCCGCCCGTTGGTCCGAGATCCTGACCCTGTATCGCTGGGAGCTCACCTCCGCGCTCCGCGATCGCACCATCGTCGTCAACTCGGTCGTCGTGCCGCTGGTGCTCTACCCGCTGATGCTGTGGGCGATGTTCTCGGGCATGGCGTTCGTCCGGGGCCAGACCGACGACATGGCGTCGCGCGTGGCCGTGCTGGGGCTGCCCGCCCGCCACGACGACCTGCTCCGCCGGCTGCGCGAGGACGAGCGGATCCGGCTGTCGGACGCCACGGCGTCCGAGGCCGAGGCGCGAACCCAGATCCAGGCCGGCCAGCTCGATGCGGCGCTCGTGGCGCAACCCGACGCCGGCGCCCTCCCGGACAACTTCTCGGGGCGCGTGGCGTTCGACGGATCGCGGGAGCGCAGCGACCTGGCCCGGCGCCGCGTCCTCGACATCGTCGGCGCGTATCGAGAGGAGTGGCTGCGCGGGGAGGCACTCGCTCGCGGCGTCGAGGCGCCCCGCTGGACCGCCTTCGCGGTCGAGGGCCGGAACACCGCCAGCAGCCGCGACATGGGGGCCTTCCTCCTGGGCCTGATGCTGCCGCTGTTCTTCGTGGTGATGGTCGCCCTCGGCTGCCTGACCCCCGCGATCGATCTCACCGCAGGCGAACGCGAGCGCCAGACCTGGGAAACCCTCATGAGCTCGGCCGCCTCACGCGCGAACATCGTCATCGCCAAGTACCTCGCGGTGGCGACGCTCGGTGGCGTCGCGGGCCTGCTCAACGTGCTCGCGATGCTGCTCACCATGCGCGGCATCGTCGCGCCGCTGCTGGGTGGTGACGACGGCGCGCTCGAGTTCGGACTGTCGTGGTCCGCGGTGCCAGTGGTCGTGGCTGGCGCGGTGCTGCTCGCCGGCCTCGTCGCCGCGGGCATGATGGTGCTCGCGTCGTTCGCCCGGACGTTCCGCGAGGGGCAGGCCATGGTCTCCCCGTTCTATCTCGCGACGCTCCTCCCGGTGATGTTCCTGGGCACGCCCGGCATCACGCTGACCCTGCCCCTGGCGCTGGTGCCCGTGATCAACATCGCGCTGCTCGTGCGCGAGGCCTTCAACGGCACGATCAGGCCGCTCGAGACGCTCGTCGCGGTGATCACCACGCTCGTGGCCATCGGCCTGCTCCTCCGGCTGGCGAAGTGGATCCTCTCGACCGAGGACGTCGTCGTCGGCTCGTACGGGGGCAGTCTCGCGACCTTCCTGCGCGATCGCCTGGGGCGCAGCCGGACCCCGGGCACGAGAACCCCATGACGACACCTGTCGAGGTTATCGGACTGCGGAAGACGTTCCACGACGAGGGACGCGGGACCGTGCACGCGGTGGACGGCATCGACTTCGACTGCCGGCCGGGCGAGATCTTCGGCCTGCTCGGCGCCAACGGGGCCGGCAAGACGACCACGCTGCGGATGCTCGGCACCATCCTCGTGCCGACCGACGGGACGGCGCGCGTCATGGGCTACGACGTGAACCGCGACCCCGAGGCGGTGCGCCGTCAGCTCGGCTTCTACTCCGCCAGCACGGCGCTCTACCCGCGCCTCACCGCGCGGGAGACCCTCGAGTTCTTCGCGCGCATCAACGGCTACCCGCGCGACGGGCTCGCCGCGCGTGTCGCCCACCTGGTCGATCGGTTCGGGATTGCCGAGTACGCCAATGCGCGAGTGGATCGCCTGTCGCAGGGCATGAAGCAGAAAGTGTCGATCGCACGGACGATCGCCCACGATCCGCCCGTACTGATCTTCGACGAGCCCACGGTGGGTCTTGACGTGCTCAACGCGCTCGAGATGCAGCGCGTCATCGCCGAACTGCGCCACGAGGGCAAGACGATCATCTTCTCGACGCACGTCATGAGCGAGGCCGAACGCCTCTGCGACCGCATCGCCATCATCCACCGCGGCCGCATCCACGCCTGCGACACGCTGGCGAGCCTGCGGGACGCCACCGGTCACCGGTACCTCGAGGACATCTTCGTGCACTTCGTCCGGGAGGCCGGCGCCCTGGCCGAGGTCCCCCTCCCATGACCGACAGTCGCGATCGCGTCGCGACGCTGTTCCTGATGGAACTGCGCACGCTCCTGCGGGACCGACGGACCGTCGTCCTGTCGCTGGTGCTGCCGCTCATCGTCACGCCGCTGATGCTCTTCGCCTCGCACGCGATGGAACAGCGCCGGCAGCGCGCACTCGACGTCCGCGAGTCCACGGGCGCCGTCACCGGCGCGCGGGCCGACGAGGCCCGGGCGTTGCTCGAGCAGGCCCGGGTCATCGCCACGAAGGCCAACGGCAACCCGCTCGCCCGGCTGCGCCTCGAGGTTCGAGAGAGCGAGGACCCGTCGAAGGCCCTCGCGGACGGGACCCTCGACTTCTACGTGATCGGCCGTGACTTCGCCGAGGCCGACGCGGACCGGCGGGGCCAGTCCGGCGCGGACGCGCGGCGGGGTAACGAGGCCGGACGGCAAGGCCTCGACACCGGCGACCCGTCGGCCACGCCCCCGTCGGATCTGCTCGCCGTGAGCGTGGTCTTCAGGGCCGACCGGGACACGTCGCGCCGCGCGGCCGAACGGGTCCTCGAGCGCCTGCGCGCCGTCCGGCGCGATCAGCGCGACGCGATGCTCGCCAGCACCGGCTTCCCGGTCCTGCCCGCCGCGGTCGCCCCGGTCGAGGCTGTCGATCTCGCCGGCGAAGGGCAGGTGGCCGGGCTGATGCTGGGCCGACTCGTCACGTTGCTGCTCCTGTTCTTCCTGCTGTCGGGCGGCGCGATCGTCGCCCAGGACACCCTGGCCGGCGAGAAGGAACGCGGGACGCTCGAGACCCTGCTGACGTCGGCGATCTCCCGCCGCGAGATCGTCACCGCCAAGGTACTGCTCGTCCTTGCGGTGGCGCTCACGATCACGGTGATCCAGGTCCTGAACCTGCTCGTCTACGTCGGCTTCGGCGTGATTCCGACGTCACAGAACCTCGCGGCTGCGGTCACGCTCCCCGTCGCTGTCGCCCTGCTGGTGTTCCTGCTGCCGCTGGCCGTGCTCGTCGCCGGCGTCCTCGTGCTGGTGTCTGGCTACGCGCGCTCACACCGGGAAGCGCAACTCTACTTCCTGCCCCTCATGCTGAGCACGGCCGTCCCTGCCCTGGCCGCGTTCCTGCCCGAGGTGTCCCTGCGCTCGGCCATCGCCGTCGTGCCCATCGCCAACACCAGCGTGGGCGTCAAGGAAATGCTGGTGGGCCGGTTCGACTGGCCGATGCTCGCCGTGGCCTGGACCATCAACGTCGTCGTCGCAGCCTGGGTGCTGGGACTCACCGCGCGCCTGCTGTCCACTGAGCGGCTCATCGTGCCCGCCGCCAGCGACACGCGCGCCGATGCCGGATCGGCTCGGGTCCGACTCGGGCAGGTCGGCACGTGGTTCGCGGTCATGTGGGCCGTGATGCTGGTGGTCTCCCTCAATGCCGGGCCCGACTTCGACCTGCGCGGTCAGCTCATCGTCAACCTGATCGTGCTCATGCTGGGGGGCTCCCTCCTGTTCGTGCGGCGCCAACGGCTCGATCCCGTGGAGACCTTCTCGCTGCGCCTGCCGCACTGGTCGGCCTGGATCGCCGTGCTCATCGGTGCGCCCGCCGGGCTCGTGACGGGACTCGGCATCTTCCGCCTCTCGCAGGCCATCGTCCCCGTACCGCCCGAGATGGTGAAGAGCCTCGGGCAGTACCTGATGCCGGAACACCTGCCCCTGTGGCAGGTCCTGCCCATGCTCACGCTGCTGCCAGGGGTCTGCGAGGAACTGACGTTCCGGGGCGTGCTGCTCAGCAGCCTGCGTCGACACTACACGCCGCTGCGGGCGGCGATCCTCTCGGGTCTCGTCTTCGGCCTCTTCCACTTCGCCATCTTCCGGATCATCCCGACCGCCTACCTCGGCGTGATGCTGGCCGGCGCCACGATTCTCTCGGGCTCGATCTACCCGGCCATGGCGTGGCACGCGCTCAACAACGCCCTGGCGCTGGCGGCGGGCCGCGCCGGCTGGGACCTGGACAGCATCCCGGCAACGGCGCTAGCAGGAGCCGCGGTCATGCTGGCGCTCGCGTTCGTGCTGTTGCGCCGCGGACGTCGCCACCTCCCGCGTGCCGGCCGCGGCGCGTCGCCCACGCGGCGCCTCGCCTCTGGCCGACGCGTTGTGCCGCCTCGCGCATAATGTCGCCGTGATCGAGCCGTTCCGCCACTTCAACGCCTGCCCGCGCTGCGGCGCGGCGGGGCCCGGCACCGAAGCGCTCAACCCGTTCCGCTGCAGCGCGTGCGGCTTCGTGCTCTACTTCAACGCCGCGAGCGCCGTCGCTGTCTTCATCGTCCGGGACGACGGCCATGTCCTCTACACGAGGCGGGCGAAGGACCCCGCCCGGGGCAGGCTGGGCATGCCGGGCGGCTTCGTGGATTTCGGCGAGACCGCCGAGCAGGCGATACGCCGCGAGGTCCTGGAGGAGGTGGGCGTGACGCTCACGACACTCGAGTACCTGTGCTCGTATCCCAACCACTACGTGTACGCCGACGTCGCGTACCACACGCTCGACCTCTTCTTCGTCGGGACCTGCGCCGAGCCGGCGGACGCCAAGGCGCTCGACGCCGTCGAGAGCGTGTGCTGGCTGGATCCCGCGTGCATCGACCCGGACGACATCGCGTTCGGGTCGATGCGCCGGGCGCTCGCCGACTTCCTCGCCCTCCCCCGCGCACCGGCTGGCGTCGCGCCCCCGTCGCCACGCCGGTGAGCGTGGCGTATTACACTGGGCGCCGTGTCGGAGGGCTTCGCAGACCTGCTCGCCCTGTCGAGGCTCGGCGGGGTCGTGATCGCCGCCGCGCTCGGCAGCATGGTGAACTCGATCGCCGGCGGCGGCACGCTGCTCACCTTCCCGTCGCTCGTGGCGCTCGGCGTCCCTCAGTTGGTGGCCAACGCCACCAGCACCGTCGCGCTCTGGCCGGGCGCGCTCGGAAGCATGTACGGGTATCGCGACCGCATGCGCGGCGCGTCACGCTGGGCGGCGATCTTCGCGATCCCGAGTCTCCTCGGCGGCGCCACGGGCGCCCTCCTGCTCCTCCGCACTTCTGCCGACCGCTTCGAGGCGATCGTGCCCTGGCTCGTGCTGGGCGCAACGGCGCTCTTCGCGTCGCAGGGCCCGATCTCCCGCTGGATGAAGCGCCAGTCGGCGCCATTGGCCGGGGGCGCATCGGGAGACCGCACCGGCACGGACCACGCCCAGTCCGCCTTCATCCCGTCGCACTCGGTCCTGGCGCTCATCGCACAGTTCCTCGTGGGCGTCTACGGCGGCTACTTCGGCGCCGGCATCGGGATCCTGATGCTGGCCGTCCTCGGGTTCATGGGGTTCTCCGACATCCACCAGATGAACGGCCTGAAGAACTGGGGCGGGCTCTGCATCAATTTCATGGCCGCCGTCCTGTTCGTCGTCTCGGGTATCGTGGACTGGCCCGTGGCTCTCGCCATGGCCGCCGGAGCGACCGCGGGCGGCTACCTCGCGTCTCGCCTCGCGCAACGGGTCCCACAGCACCTGGTACGCCGCACGATCCTCGGAATCGGCCTCACGAGCGGCCTGTGGCTCCTGTGGCTGCGGACGGGGTGAGCGAGAAGCGGGGTCGGTGTACGCCAGGGCTGAAAGCCCTGGCGCTCCGAAAAAAAGCCCGGCGCTCCGAAAAAAAGCCCGGCGCTCCGAAAAAAAAGCCCGGCGCTCCTCAAGCTGGCAACTGGCCACTGGCAACTGGCAACTGGCAACTGGCAACTGGCAACTGGCAACTGAAACAATGCACCCTCTTCTCCTCCGCACCCTGCTCGTCGCCTCCCTGACCCTCGTCGCGTGGCCTCGGCTGACCCCCGTTGCCACGCTCTCAGCCGCGCAGCGGCCGCCCGTCTCGGGCCGCTCGGCCGGCGTGTCCGCCGGTCACCCGCTCACGACGGCGGCTGCCTTCGAGGTGCTCGTGCGCGGCGGCAACGCCTTCGACGCCGGTGTCGCCGCCCTTCTCGTCGGGGGGGTCGTCGAGCAGGACCTGTACGGCCTCGGTGGTGAGGCCCTGGTGCTCGTCTACCCGCAGCGCGAGGGCAAGGTCACGTCCATTGCCGGCCAGGGGTGGGCCCCGAAGGGCGCGACCATCGACTGGTACCTCGAACGCGGCAAGACACTGCAGGGCGAAGGTCTCGACCCCGCGGTCGTGCCCGGCGCCCTCCACGCGGCCCTCACTGTGCTCGAGCGCTGGGGGACGATGAGCTTCGAGCAGGTGTCGAGGCGGGCGATCGATTACGCGAGAAAGGGGTTCCCGCTGCGCCCCCGGACGGTCCAGACGATCGAGCGCAACCAGGCCTTCATCGCCAAGTGGCCCTCGAACCAGAAGTACTGGCTCAAGCCGGACGGCACGCGGTACAAGGCCGGCGAGACGATTGCGTTTCCGACGCTGGCCCGCACGCTCGAGCGCATGGTCGCCGCCGAGCGGGCCGCGAAGGGCCGGGGACGCCGGGCCGGCGTGGCCGCCGCGCGCCACCGCTTCTACAAGGGCGACCTCGCGAAGGAGATGGTGGCCTTCCTGACGCAGCACGGGGCCCCGTTCGAGCTGGCCGACTTCGCGGAGTACGTGGCCCGCATCGAGGAGCCCACGTCCACCACGTACCGCGGCTACACGGTCTACAAGCAGTCGTTCAACAGCCAGGGCCCGTCGCTGCTGCAGACCCTGAACATCCTCGAGCAGTTCGACCTCAGGGCGATGGGACGCAACAGCGCGGACTACCTGCACACGCTGGTCGAGGCGATGAAGCTCACCTACGCCGACCGCGACAGCTACTACGCGGACCCGGAGTTCGTGCAGGTGCCCGCCCGCGGCCTGCTGTCCAAGGAGTACGCGGCGCTGCGCGCGAAGGAGATCGACATGGCGCGCGCCTCCACGCGGCTCGTGGCCGGCGATCCGCTCCCGTTCGACCCCGAGGTCAAGTCCTGGCCGTTCTGGGTCGCCGGGCGCGAGCCGGTCGGTACGCCGCTTCCGCCGGACGGCCCCTCGAACATCGGCGAGAAGGACACGACCCACATCGCGATCGTCGACCGCGACGGCAACGTCTTCGACTGCACGCCGAGCGGCGGCTGGATCACCGGCGCGGTGATCCTCGGCGAGACGGGCATCGGGATGAGCGTGCGCGGCGAGCAGTTCTGGCTGGACCGGACGAAGGCGGCGCAGCTGCGGCCACGGTCGCGGCCGCGGTACACGCTGACGCCGAGCCTGGTGCTGAAGGACGGGAAGCCGCTGATGGCCCTCGGCACCCCCGGCGGTGACAATCAGGAACAGACCATCCTCCAGACCTTCCTCAACATCGTCGAATTCTGGGATGATTGGTACCCAAATCTTCATCAGGCGATGGAGTGGCCGCGCGTGCAGACGCTGCACTTCCACGGGTCGTTCTGGCCGCACACGACGGGGCTGAACCGGCTGAGCGTGGAGTCGGACGTGCCCGCGGCCGTCATCGAGTCGCTCAAGGCGCGCGGGCACGACCTGTCGGCCGTGCGGCCGTTCTCGATCACCGGGTGCGGGACCGCGGTGCTGATCGACCCGGCGACCGGCACGCGGATGGCGGGCGCAGACCCCAGACGTGACTGCTACGCGATGGCGTACTGAAAATGGGGTCGGGAGTTATTTTGTCGAAATCTGCACACTGCCCACTGGTCTCACTCCAGGCAGCCCCACAAGCTCAGGCACAAGAACAAAGTCTTTAGTCTCCCCAACGACGCTCTTTGCCAACGGGCTCGTTCCAATCCCGAACGATCGCCGCGTTCTGGCGTGGCATCCGGCTTGCGACTCAGCCGTTCGGGGTTGTCAGTTCCGTACCGTCCGCAGGCGGGCAGTCGCCCGGCAGGGCCCGATGTCCGTGCGCACCTGGCGCCGCCAGGGCCGATGGGTGTCGCCGTGAAACGCGAGGGCCCGCACCAGCGTCGGACAGAGTACGGGGGTGACAACCCCAAGGAGCGCGACCAATGTCTCACCTGACTCGTCTCTTCCACACCGTGACGGCGATGTTCTGCGAGCACGAGTGGGCCAGGCGCGTCGAGGGTCGGCGCGTCTACCTCGAGTGCGTGCACTGCCTGTCCACCACACCGGGTCTGGACATGAGCCAGTCCGCGTCGCGCGGTCCGGCCCCGGCACGGCCGAGGCGGTTCCGCGCGGCGGAGGCCGCCTGACTCAGGCAGCCTGCTCGCGCCTCGCGAGCAGCGCACGCACCGCCACGATCAGGGCCGAGCTGGCGAACGGCTTCGCCAGGTGCTCGTCGAAGCCGGCCCGTATCCAGTCCCCAGCCACCTGCTCGTGGGCCCAGCCGGTCAGCACCAACGCGGGCACACTGGGGTCGATGCGTCTCAGGCACTCCAGGGTCTCGCGGCCTCCCAGCCCAGCCTGGGCCGTCAGATCGACGATCACCGCGGCGAAGGCCCGATCGGTACCCTGGGCCGCGGCGAACCTGGCGATGGCCTCGGCGCCTTCGACCGCCGGCTCGCAACGATACCCGGATCGCTCCAGCACGTTCGCCAACACCTCCCGGATCATCGGGTCGTCGTCCATGACGAGCAGCGACACCGGGTGCGACGTGACACGCGGATGAGATTCCATCATCTTTGCCTGGTCTGAGAGCAACCGTCGGACCAGTCCTGTTGACGAGGAATCTGCAGCCACGAGCGGCTCGCACCCCTGGAATCGGCTAACCCGTTGGCCGTGCCGGTCAACGGGTGCGCGGCGCGGTCACCTCAACCGATCCGTCCTTACAGAAGGGGTGAGACCAGCCGCATGATCGAGTCGCCGAGACGCGTCGGCAGCGGGAGCGCGTCGTAGCGCTCCACCGCGAAGTCCTCACAGCGTGCCACGTCCCTGAGGAAGTCGGCTTCGAGCACCTGGGTCAGCCCCGGATCGTAGAAGACGAGGTTGGTTTCGTAGTTGATCAGGAAGCTCCGGACGTCCATGTTCGCGGATCCGATCGAGCACGCCACGGAATCGACGGCGATGGTCTTGGCGTGGAAGTACGCGCCGCGGTAGAGCAGCACCCGCACCCCGGCGCGCGCGAGGTCGGCCGCGTAGGTGCGACCGGCGCGGTACGCGAGCTGCCCCTCGGCGCCCGACGGGGCGATCATCACCCACACCTTGACGCCCGACATGGCTGACGCCTTGATGACCTCGGCCAGGCTCTCGTCCAGGATGCAGAACGGCGACTGGATGAACACGTGATCGCGGGCCATCGCGATCATCGCGATGTAGAGCTGGCGCAAGGTCCGGAACTGGGAGTCCGGCCCGGAGCTGACCACCTGCACCGGCAGGTGCGCCGATTCACCCACGCGAGGATAGTACGCCGGGTCCGTGAGCCGTTCCCCGGTCGTGTTGAACCACTGCGTCGCGAAGATGGACTGCAGCACCGTCACCGCATCGCCGGCGATGCGGACGTGCGTGTCGCGCCAGCCCGTGAAGCCGGGCGGGCCCGTCAGGTGTTTCTCGGTCATGTTGAGCCCGCCTGCGTAGCCGATGCGCCCGTCGATGACGGCGATCTTCCGGTGATTGCGGTAGCTGATGGTGTGCAGGTACCAGGCCGGTGCGAACGGGAGCAGGCGGATGCCGGCATCGCGCATGTCGCGCCGGTACTGCCGGCTCAACATGCCGCGGCTCCCGATGGGATCGTAGAGCACGCGCACCTCAACACCGGCCCGGACGCGCTCGGCGAGCAGGTCGCGGACCTTGGTGGTGAACGCATCCGAGGCCCACTCGTAGTAGACGAGGTGAATGGAGTGTCGCGCGGCGCCGAGGTCCGCCAGCAACCGCGGGTACTTCGCCGACGCGTTCTGCAGGATCTCGACGCGGTTGGCCGTCGTCACCGGCGCGCGGGAGGAGCTCCAGAGCAGGTGGGGAAGGCGCCGGTAGAGCTCGACGGGGCTCTGGGCCAGTTCGTCGAGGTCCGGCTCCTGCTCGTCGATGAGCTGACGCACCTGGGCGTGCAGCGCGCTCGCGTGAAGCTGCTTCAGCAGCACGTTCTCCCGGCTGAACGCGCGCCAGCTCCGGCCGACGAGCACGTACACCGCCAGCCCGATGCCGGGCAGCAGCAGCATCAGGAAGAACCACGCGAAAGTCGACTGGGGGCTGCGGTTGTCGAGGACGAGATAGACGAAGACCAGCGTCGCGTAGGCGGACAGCGCCGCCATCACGAGCACGATTCCCGTTCCGCCGTCCAGGCCCGTCACCACGGACTCATAGTACCGGCTTTCGGCGTTCGGCTCTCGGCTCTCGGCGGTCGGCGGACGATCGGCGGTCGGCGGTCGGTGAAATCGGTCGGCGGAAATCGGCGCGCCGGATGTTCGTGCCCGGTTCCCGGTGGTGGTCGACGCGGTCATCAACGCGCGCAAGGCGTGCTCGACGCGGTTTGGATATCATTCCCGTCCAGGAGGTGTGTGTGGCCAGCGACGACCTCTACCGCCAACTGCGTGAGCGCGTCTCCTCCTACTCCGGCCCCTACGCCGAGTACGTCCTGCTGCTCCCGGACCTGTTCGTGCTCCTGAGCCGCCTGATGCTCGATTCGCGGATCGACAGCCGTCACAAGGCCATGCTCGGCGCCGCGCTCGCCTACGTCGTCTCGCCGATCGATCTGCTGCCCGAACGCAAGCTCGGCCCGCTCGGCTACGTCGACGACCTCGCGATCCTCGTGGCGGCCCTCCACCGGCTGCTGAACGTGGGCGACCCGCAGATCGTCGTCTCGCACTGGCCGGGCAAGGCCGACCTGCTCGCGACCGTGC
>CAYLZN010000100.1:0-5235 GCA_964387935.1 uncultured Vicinamibacteraceae bacterium
CCCCCCCCCCCCCCCCCCACCCCTCTTTCCCTACACGACGCTCTTCCGATCTCCGCCGAGGTCGTCGACCGCCTGTATCGCCGGTCCGGTGCGGAGCATTGGGAGCTGTCAAGAGAGCGGTTCGCGGAGGCGCTCCGTCGGGGCGTCGGACACCGGTTCCCGGCTGGCCCCCCGGATGACGTGACGCTCCTCACGTTTCTCGACGGGCTGCATGTCGAGGACCTGGCGCTCGCGTGCGCGTGTCGCGATGGGTGCGAAGCGGCCTGGGCGCACTTCGCGCGCGCGATTCAGCCGCAGCTGCGCGGCGCGGGGCGCGCCATGGCGGGCGCCCGGGGCGAAGAACTCGCCGACGCGCTCATGGCCGACCTGTTCGGGAGCACGACTCGCGACGGGGAGCGCCGGTCGCTGCTCGACTACTTCCACGGCCGCAGCCGATTGACCACCTGGTTGAGGACGGTGCTCGCGCAGCGGCACGTGGACCGGGTGCGGACGGACCGGAAGGAAGCGCCGCTCGAAGGACCGGGTCCGGCCGCTCCAGAGACGGCGGCGGCGCGGACCGTGGACCGACCGCGGTTGCTGGCCGCGTTCACCGAGCAGCTCACGCGTGCCGTCGAGGCCCTCGGCGCGGGAGATCGGCTGCGTCTGGCCTACTATCACGTGCACGGATTGACGCTGGCTCGTATCGGGCGGCTCACGGGCGAGCACGAGTCGAGCGTGTCCCGCAAGCTGGACCGCGCCAGGCGCCAGGTGCGGACCAAGGTCGAGCGCGCGCTGCGCGACGAGCACGGGTTTGGATACAGCGATTTGCAGCAGTGCTACGAGGACGCTGGGCGGTACGGGACCGTGGACCTGGCACGGCTGTTTCGCGAGCCGCCCACGCAAGATCCCCCCGGCACGCCGTTCAAACCGCAGGACGTGTCATGACCGACCGCCACGACGCCCATGGCTTCGACACGCAGTTGTCGCGGGTGCTCGGTGCCCCGACAACGGCCAGTGCCGATCCCTGTCCCGATGCCCAGACGCTGGCGGCGTGGCTCGACGGCTCCCTCGACACCGGAGCGCGTGTGGAGTGCGAGCGACACCTGGCAGCCTGCCTCCGCTGCCAGGCCGTACTCGCGCTGGCGGATGCTGCCAGCGAGGCCGAAGCGCCAGCCCCGGTCGTCACTGCGGTCCCCCAGCCGGCACCAGCTCGCGTCAAACGGTTCTCCTGGCGCAAGATCGCCTGGGTCTCTGCACCGCTCGCGCTCGCCGCGTCGGCGCTGGTTGCCGTGTGGGTGTCGCGCGACGCCGCCGGCCCGGCGGCACCCGGCGAGGTCGTCCGCCAGGAGACGACCACCGCGGGAGGCGTACCGCCGCAGGTGCCGGCCGCCCCCACCGCCGAAATGGCGGAGCCGCACGCAAACGAGGCGAAGACGATCCCGCGCGCCGTGGAGCCCAAGCCGGCCCCGTCTCGGCAGGTGGCGTCCGCCGAGGCCCCCGCGTCGGCGCCGGCGTCGGCCAAGGCGTCCGGCGCCGTCGCAGGCGGGGTCGTGGGCGGGGTCGCTGCGTCGTCGCCCGCCCCGGCACCGCCTCCCGCCCTGGTCGCGTTCGAGCGTGCGGAAGAAGCGGTCGCCCAGAGCGCCCTCCGATCGGTTGTCGCGGACGAGCGCGCCAGGCGGGCCGCCGCAGACTTGCAGTGGACGTCGCCGTCCGGCCTGGTCACCTGGACCCTGTCGGCGGACGGTCGCCTGTTCCGCCGCGTCGCCGGCACCGCGCCGGAAGTCGTGGCCTCGATGGCAACGCCCCTCACCGCGGGCGCCGCCCAGTCCGATGACATCGCGTGGGCGGTAGGCCGGCAGGGCGCCGTCTGGCGCACCATCGACGGCAGGACGTGGCAACGAGTCGCTGGTCCAACCTCGGACGATCTGGTCGCCGTCACGGTCGGGGACAACGCGGACACGACCACCGTGGTCACGGCAACGGGACAACGGTTCACGACGCGCGACGGCGGGAAGACCTGGGCCCCCTGAGCCCGGCACTCGACGGTGCTATCCTCGCGAACGGATTCGCGCATGCCGACCAGCGCCCTCGCCACCGATCTCTACGAACTGACGATGCTGGCGGGCTACGACATCATCGAAGTCGACGCGCGCGCGACCTTCGAGCTCTCCGTCCGTCGGCTGCCCCCCAACCGCGCCTTCCTGGTCGCGGCGGGGCTCGAACAGGCGCTCGAGTACCTGGAATCCCTGCAGTTCCTCCCCGAACAGATCGCCTGGTTGCGGAGCCTGCCCACCTTCCAGGGCGTCTCGGCCCACTTCTTCGACCACACGCTCGCGCGCCTCCGCTTCACGGGCGATGTCTGGGCCGTGCCCGAAGGGACGCCCATGTTCAGCTTCGAGCCCCTCTTGCGCGTGACGGCGCCGCTGGCCGAGGCGCAGCTCGTCGAGACGGCCCTGCTCGGGCTCATCACGTTCCAGACATCCATCGCGTCGAAGGCTGCGCGAATCGTCCGCGCGGCACATGGGCGGCCGGTCATGGAGTTCGGCAGCCGGCGGGCGCACGGACCCGATGCGGCGCTGCATGCGGCGCGGGCGGCCTACCTCGCCGGCTGCGCGGCAACGTCGAACGTGGAGGCGGGCTACCGCTTCGGCGTGCCGCTGGCCGGCACCATGGCGCATTCCTGGGTGAAGACGTTCCCCAGCGAGACCTCCGCCTTCCGGGCGTTCATGGACGTCTTCGGGGAACGCGCGGTGCTGCTGATCGACACCTACGACACCCTTCAAGCGGCACGCCGCATCGTCGCCGAGGGACTGAGGCCGTCGGCGGTGCGCCTGGACAGCGGCGATCTCGTGGCGCTGAGCCGGGAAGTCCGGCAGATCTTCGACGCGGGCGGCCTGTCGCACACGCGCATCCTGGCCAGCGGGGATCTCGACGAGTGGGCGATCACCGAACTGCTGGCGGCCCAGGCGCCGATCGACGGGTTCGGGGTCGGCACGTCGCTCAGCACGTCGATGGATGCGCCGGCCCTCGGCGGTATCTACAAGCTCGTCGAGATCGAGCGCGCGGGCATGGACATCCCCGTGATGAAGCTCAGCGGCGGCAAGCCTTCGTTCCCGGGACGCAAGCAGGTCTGGCGCCACGGGCACGACGGGCACGCCGTCCGCGACACGATCGGCCTCCACGACGAGCCCGCTCCAGCGGGGGCGGAGCCGCTGCTGCAGCCGGTGATGCGCGGAGGCCATCGCCTGCCCGCGCGACCATCGCTCGCGGCGAGCCGCGTCCATCACGCGTCGCAGATCGCGACGCTCCCCGAGGCCCTGCGCAGTCTCGATCCGCCAGTCCAGTTCCCCGTCGCGATGTCGCCCGCGCTTGACGCCCTCGCGACGAGAACCATCGCGCACCTGACGAGCCCATCATGACCTCTGCCCACATCACGAGCGGCCAGCCCCGGGAGCGTGTCCAGGCCCGCCTGCCGGACGGCCGCATCTTCGAGGCGCCACCGGGAACGCGGCTCCACGAACTCCTGCAGGTGGCCGCCGGCAGCGACGAGCGTCGGCCAGTCGCCGCCGTGGTGGATGGCGAACTGACGGAGTCCACCGCGCCGCTGCGTGTCGATTCCGACGTCGTCCCCGTCACGCTCGGTGACGGCGAGGGGATGCGGATCTACCGCCGCTCGCTGGTGTGCCTGCTCATCACCGCCACGGCCGAGGTCTTCCCCGAGGCCCACGTGGTCGTCGACCATTCGGCGACGACGGTCGGGGCCTACTACTGCTGGGTGGCCGGGCGGCCGCCCTTCACGCAGGTCGATCTCGATCGGATCAGCACGCGGATGCGGGAGATCGTGCGCGCGGATGCGCCGTTGGAGAAGACGAAGGTCGCCAAGGCGGACGCGATGGCGCTGTTCACCGCGCGCGGTGAGCACGACAAGGCCCGGCTGCTCGGGCACCGCCCGAAGCCGACCCTCAATCTCTACGAACTGCGCGGGCGCCGCGACTACTTCCAGGGATACATGGTGCCGTCAGCGGGCTGTCTCGCCGTCTTCGCCCTGCACGCGCATCCCCCGGGGTTCATGCTGCAGTTTCCCCACCAGAGCACGCCGACCCGCCTCGAGTCGATCACGCCGTATCCGAAGCTGTTCGCGGTGTTCGACGAGTACGGGCGATGGCTCGAGCGACTGGGCATCCGGGGGGTCGGGGCGCTGAACGATGCGATCGAGGAGGGACGGCTGCCCGAGATTTCGCTGGTGGGAGAAGCGTTGCACGAGGCGCGGATCGCACGGATCGCGGCGGACGTCGCCGCCCGGGCCGATCGCATCCGCGTGGTCCTGATCGCCGGGCCTTCGTCGTCGGGCAAGACGACGTTCTCCAAGCGCCTCGGCGTGCAGTTGCTCGTCAACGGGGTGCGGCCGTATCCCCTTGGTCTCGACGACTACTTCCGGGACCGCCACCTGACGCCGCGGGACGACAAGGGAGATTACGACTACGAGCACCTCGACGCGCTCGACGTGGCGCTGTTCAACGAGCACCTCGTGAAGCTCGTGGCCGGCCAGCCCGTCGAACTCCCGCACTACAACTTCAGAACGGGCTCGCGCGAGCGCGGCGCCACGGTGACGCTCGACGGCGAGAGCATCCTGATCATCGAGGGCATCCACGGGCTGAACCCGGCGCTGCTGCCGGCGCTCCCGTCGGATCGCGTGTATCGGATCTACGCCTCCGCACTGACGCAGCTCAATCTCGATCGGCACAACCGAGTCGGGACGACGGACTGCCGGCTGATCCGGCGGCTGGTGCGGGATGCGGCCACGCGCGGGTACGATGCCGTGGCCACGCTGAAGCGGTGGCCGTCGGTGGTGGCGGGAGAGAAGCGCTGGATCTTCCCGTTCCAGGAGAACAGCGACGCGGTGTTCAACTCGGCACTGGCGCACGAGCTCGCCGTGCTGCGGCCCCTCGCGGAGCCGCTGCTGCTCCAGGTCCAGCCGGGCACGCCAGAGCACATCGAGGCGAGGCGGCTGCTGTCGTTCCTCAAGTGGTTCAAGACGGCACCCACCGACGTGGTCCCCGGGACCTCGATTCTGCGGGAGTTCGCGGGGCGGTCGGCGCTCGAGTCCTTCAACTTCGCGCCGTTGCCGTCGCGGCCGCGGTAGGGCTGGGGACTGCCGGAAACCCGGCGCACAAGGGGTCGGGGGGGGGGGATTGGGCGGTTTGTGACACGGGGGCGGGGGGAGAACCCCCCAAAAAAAACCCCCCCCCCCCCCCG